>NZ_JBCPDP010000008.1:0-147550 GCF_040915385.1 Coprococcus sp. RTP21204st1_G4_RTP21204_210225
TAATTTTACCACAAAAATAGGACCTTTCGCATGAACGAATGGTCCTATTTCTTTTAGGAACTTATTTCACAGCCCCTTTTCTTTTGTCGATTTTTGTTGGAAAGTGCCATAGGGCTATTAGTGGTGTTAGGTGTCGTTCGCCACCTCTCCATCTGGATTTTGAACATTTCAAAAATTCAGATGGGAGGTACTTACAGTGAAATACGCACCGAGAAAGGTATATATCAAGGAAAGCGGCAGATATGTGGAACTGTCCTATACGGATTTCTGCCGCCGCAGGGAATCCGACCAGACCTATATGGACAAGCTGTTTATCCCCATTCAAGGCTGTCTGCTTGAAGTCGTGAGGGAGCAATACACGGACTTCTACCGAGATAAGGAACGGTGGCGTTATCTGAAAAAATTAGATACGAAGAACAGCCTGCTTTCTCTGGATGGATTTACGGACAGCGAGGGGAAGCCTTTAGACTTTATCGCTGATGAAGCGGCAGACATTGCGGAAACCGTTGTCAATGCGGTTATGGTGGACAGGCTGAAAGCCGCCCTGCCTTTGCTGTCGGATAGTGAACAGGAATTGATACAGGCAATCTTTTTTGACGGACTTTCTGAGCGTGAAGTCGGGGCGAGGTTCGGCATAACCCAGAGCGTTGTGAACAAACGCAAAGCCAGAATCCTAAGAAAACTAAGAAAGATAATAGAAAATTAAAATTTAAGGCGTTCAGCCCCCTTGTTTTTTCCTTTGGGAAAATGAGGGGGTTTTTCTCTGCCCTCTCAATCAATTCTGATTGGAGGAAAAGAAGCATGGCATATAACCACGGACGGGAGGACAGGAAATGGCGTATCTGGAAAGAAGCGGAGGAAAAGCTGCTGCGTGAGTGCGGCGTTGATGAAGCGACCATTGAGCAGATACGCATTGCGGACAGGGCAGACTTCAATTCCAACAGGCGGTTTTACCGATGGACGAATGACATTGCGGAATACCTTGAGGACATGGCAGACAGGGAGCGGCAGACGGAAGTGGGTACGGTTGCGGAGTTACTGGACGAGATTGAGAGCGAAAATCTCTATCAAGTATTAGTCGCGGTGGACGGGCGTACCTTGAAAATCGTCCTGCTGAAAATGCAGGGGTATTCCACAAAGGAGATTGCCCCGCTCGTGCATTTGACGACTGGTGCCATCTATGCGAGGTTAGACCATCTGCGGAAGAAGCTACGAAAATTTTATAGCGTCTAAAACAGCCTGCCGTCCTGCGGGCTACTGGGTGAGGGATGGAAATCCCCTCACTTATTTTTTGCAGGAGGCAAGCGGGATGGCATACAGAGTTAAGGCGTACACGCTTCGGGAGGAATCCACGGAAAGCGGCACAAGGTATTTTATCAGCTTTAAGGACGGGCAGGGCAAATCCCACGAGTTGGAAGTGTCGGAACAGTTCTTTATGGAGTTTCGGCAGATGGAACGCAGGAACAGGAATCTCCTCCAATGGGACGAGCGGCACAGGGAGTTTTCGGAAGTATGGGACGAAACGCTGAACAGGCGGGCGTTGAAGCTGCCTAAGAGCATAGAGGAACAAATGATTGAGGCAGAACGGGCAGAACTGCTCTGTAAGGCGGTTGACGGACTGCCAGAGATACAAAGGCGGCGTTTCCTGCTCTACTACGAGTATGAGTTCAATTTTTACCAAATCGCCGCTATGGAGCATTGCACCGCTTCGGCAATACAGAAATCTGTTGCGATTGCAAAGGAGAAAGTAAAGGCGGAAATGAGGAAGTATCTCCAACCGTGACCGACACCGCCCGAAAAAGAAATCTGTTTTTTATTTGTGTGGGATTGGCGGCATTACATACTCTCACTTTTTCTTCGTGGGAGTAAATCTATTTTTAAGGAGGTCAACGCCTATGTGCAACGAAAACAAAAACACCGCCCGAAAGGAGGAAAGCCATGCAGAAGTTACAGACAGTCAACGCCGAAACGCTCCTTTATGAACCGCTTGAGAAGCCGTCCTTTGTGGTGGACAGCCTTATCCCCACAGGCTTGTCGCTGTTCTGCGGCTCACAGAAGATAGGAAAGAGCTGGCTCATGCTGAAGCTATGTTTATGCGTGTCGCAGGGACTTCCCTTGTGGGATATGCCGACAATGGAGGGCGACGTGCTTTACCTCTGCCTTGAGGACACGTTCTGCCGTATACAGGACAGGCTGTTCCGATTGACGAACGAAGCGAGCAGGCGGCTTCACTTTGCCGTGGCAAGCTGCAAGCTGTCAGACGGTCTTATCGTGCAGCTTGAAGATTATCTGAAAGATTACCCAAACAGCAGGCTTATTGTCATTGACACTTTGCAGAAAGTCCGTACAGCTTCAAAAGACAATGCCTACGCAAGCGACTATGGGGACATCTCACTAATCAAAGACTTTGCCGACAGGCATTCATTGGCGGTCATTGTCGTACACCACATCCGAAAGCAGAATGACAGCGATGTGTTCAACAAGGTGTCTGGGACGACAGGCTTAACGGGGAGTGCGGACGCTACCTTTGTTCTGGAAAAGGAGAAACGGGCATCCGACACCGCCAAGCTGTATGTGACGGGCAGGGACACGCCCTATCAGGAATACACGCTGCGTTTCCGTGATTGCAGTTGGGAACTTGTGGAGAGAAAAACGCAGGAGCAGCTTGCGAAAGAAACGATACCAGACGTCCTTTTTCGGTTGGTGGATTTTATGAGGGATAAGGAAGAATGGGCAGGCACGGCAACGGAGCTGTTAGCCGCTATGAGGGAAACGGAAACCATACCCACGGTGATTACGAAATGGCTCAATGAATACCGCACCACATTTTTAAATGAGAACCATATCGTTTATCAGTACAGCCGCAAAAAACACGGCAGGCAGATTTCGCTTGCAAAGCGGGCGGGTGACAGCGGTGACGGTGGTGACAGCGATATTGGGATACCCCCTGTTACTGTCATTGACGCTTAAAGCCGTGTAAAGCTGGCGACTCTGCCCTGCGGGTGACAGCGGTGACGGCGGTGACAGTGATTTTAGGATACCCTGCCGCTGTCATCCCTGCGGGAGAACACCCCGTAAACGCAAAGTGCAGGCGTAGGATTTACCCGCCCTTTTCGGCGTGTAAAACCACCCCTGCGGTCAGAAAAATCCTTCCGATTTTTCCGACTGCGTTTACAGGGTGTAACACACTACACTTTGCCCTGCAAAGTCGTGTGCCAGACGTTCCCTCTGGACTCCCTTATGGCAGGTCTTACGCCCTGCTTATCCTACGCTCCACGCTTCGGATAAAAGAATGGCAGCATGACGGTGACGGCTCTTGCGAGGGGGTATTCCAAAAACACCGTCATCATCGACATGACCGTCATGCAGGGAATAAGGGTGACAGTTGAGGCAGTCGGTAGGGGGTATCCCAAAACTGCTGTCACCGCCGTCACCGCTGTCACCCAAAGGGCAGTTTACCCGCCGAAGAAAGGAAGATGATGAATTATGCCCTATGCAATCCTGCGTTTCCAGAAACGCAAAGCGGGCGGCGTTGCGGCTTGCGAACGCCACAACGAGCGTAAAAAAGAAGCCTATAAAAGCAATCCAGATATAGATATGGAACGCTCGAAAGATAACTACCATCTTGTGAATCCGCCGAGGTACACCTACAAGAAAGAGATTAACCGCATGGTAGCCGAAGCAGGGTGCAGGACGAGGAAAGATAGCGTGATGATGGTGGAAACGCTTATCACGGCTTCGCCAGAATTTATGAACAGCCTGCCGCCCAAAGAACAGAAAGCGTATTTTACGATGGCTCTGGATTTCATTTCAGAGCGTGTCGGGGAGAAAAATATCCTCTCCGCAGTCGTCCACATGGACGAGAGAACGCCGCATATGCACCTCTGTTTTGTGCCGATTACACCAGACAATAAGCTGTCTGCCAAAACAATTTTAGGCAATCAAAAGAGCCTGTCCGAATGGCAGACCGCCTACCATGAGCGGATGTCCTCACGGTGGAATCAGCTTGAAAGAGGTCAGTCCTCAATGGAAACGAAGCGGAAACATGTCCCCACATGGCTCTATAAGTTGGGCGGCAGGCTTGATAAACAGTATGAGGAAATTGTGTCTGCACTGTCCGACATCAACGCCTTTAATGCAGGGAAGAAGCGTGACAAGGCTCTGGAACTGATTGCGGCATGGCTCCCAGACGTGGAGAAATTCTCAAAGGAAATCAGTAAGCAGAGTGCCTATATCAATAGCCTAAAGGAGCAAATCGGGCAGGAATCAGACTATGCGGGGCGTATGCGTGATGAAAAGTATGAGCAGGAACTAAAGGTGCAGAAAGCGAACCAGAAGATATTTGAGTTGCAGAGAACCAACGAGCAGATGGGGCGGCTGCTCTCAAAGATACCGCCCGAAGTGTTGGAAGAATTGCAGAAAAACCATAAAAGCAGAGCGAAAGAAAGGTAGATATGTGAATGAAGAAACAGGATTTTAAGGTGTTAAAGACCAAAGACTTGTACCCGTTTCCCGACAATCCGTTTCATGTGGCAGAGGATGAAACGCTGTCAGAATTAGCGGAAAGCATCAAGGAATTTGGCATTGTCACGCCGATAATCACACGCCCGAAAGAGGACGGGAACGGCTATGAAGTGATTGCAGGGCAGCGGCGTGTCCGTGCGTCTGAACTTGCAGGGATAAATACCGTGCCTGCGTTTGTCCTGCCCTTAGACCGTGACCGAGCCATCATCACCCTTGTAGACAGTAATTTACAGCGTGAGAATATCCTGCCATCAGAGCGGGCGTTTGCCTACAAGATGAAATCCGAAGCCATGAAGCGGCAGGGTTTCCGCACAGACTTAACCTCGTCACAAGTTGTGACGAAGTTGCGGACGGACGACAAGGTGGCACAGGGCTTCGGCGTAGGCAGGATGACCGTACAAAGATTTATCCGTTTGACGGAACTGATACCGCCGATTTTGCGGATGGTGGACGAGGGGAAAATCGCCCTCACGCCTGCGGTGGAACTGTCCTTTTTGAAGAAAGACGAGCAGGAAAACCTCTTTGCCACGATGGAGAGCGAAGAAGCAACGCCCTCACTCTCACAGGCACAGCGGATGAAAAGCCTAAGCCAGAGCGGGCGGCTTGACATGGATACGATATTTGCAATTATGACGGAGGAAAAGGGAAACCAGAAAGAAACCTTGAAAATCAACACAAGCAAGCTGAAAAAGTATTTTCCGAAGAACACAACGCCGAAGCAGATGGAGGAAACCATCATTAAACTTTTGGAGCGTGAATTGCAGAGGAAACGGGGCAGGGACAGCCGCTAATCTTCTCTTTTCGGGAGGTAAATGCAGAAAATTGAGGTATGAAGAATGAAAGAAATCCAGTATGAGATTGTAAAGGAAATCGCCGTATTGTCTAAGGGCGACAGCGGCTACACAAAAGAAATCAATCTTATCTCATGGAACGGAAGAGAGCCGAAATATGACATCCGCAGCTTTTCCCCGAACCGTGAGAAGTGCGGAAAGGGTATCACGTTGAACGCTGATGAAGCAGCAGCACTCCTTGAAGCATTACAGAAAGAAGTAAACAGCGGGGATTGATGGTATCTGATTGACAGGGCGGGGCGTTTCCAGACGTTCTCCTGCCCTGTCTGGAAAGGAAGATTTAAGTATGGGCGAGGATAAGAAAGCAGATAAAAAGAGAAAGCGTATCGTGCCGAAAGCACCAGTTCAGATGATAATCAGCCGTGAATATGTCGGCACGCAGACAGTCACAGAAGCGTTTATCCCGATTATTTCCGAGGATATTCGGAAGAAGATTGCCGAGGGCGACACCTTCGACAATGAGGGGCTGTCCGCTTAGAATGTACGCAATGGAACATGAAAACAGATAGGACAGATATGGAGGTTTTACAGTATGGCAGGAATAAGAATGGAGAACAAGATTTATGAAGTCGGCATGTACTGCCGCTTGTCAAAAGACGATGGCACGGATAACGAGAGTGCGAGCATTGCGACACAGAAATCCATCCTCACGGATTATGTGAAAAAGCAGGGATGGCACTTAGCAAAAACGTATGTGGACGACGGTTACTCTGGTACAAATTTCCAAAGACCAAGTTTCCAGAACATGATTAAGGACATTGAAAGCGGTCTGATAAACTGCGTTATCACGAAAGATTTATCTCGTCTGGGGAGGAACTATCTTGATTGCGGACTGTATCTGGAAGTGTTTTTCCCAGAGCATAATGTGAGGTATATAGCGGTCAATGACGGCGTGGACACGCTCAATAAATCCGCTATGGACATCACGCCTTTCCGCAACATCCTAAACGAAATGTATTCCGCCGATGTGTCGGTCAAGATAAAATCGGCGTACCGAGCGAGGTTTCAGCAGGGGAAATTCATGGGGACGACAGCACCATACGGTTACGTCAAAGACCCCGCCGACCACAACCATCTGCTGATAGATGACAAAGTTGCCCATGTGGTAAGGGAAATATTTGACCTTGCGTTAGCGGGCGACGGAATCGCCAAAATCCGCAAGCACATCAACAAACAGCATATCTTACGCCCCGCCGCTTATGCGGCGGAGCAGGGGGCAACAGGCTATGAGAGGTATTTTGAGGAGAATGAGGAGAACCGTTATATTTGGAGCGAGAACAGCGTAAGGGGCATTTTAAGAAGCCCGATATATGCGGGAAACCTTGCAGGCTACAAGCGGATTGCCGCCAACATGAAAAGCAAGAAACGCCCCTCTAAGCTGCCCGAAGAATGGGAAGTGATACCAGACACCCATGAGGGGATAGTCACGCAGGAGGAATTTGATACCGTACAGCAGCTTATTACAAGCCGCAGATTACCAGAAAACAAGGGCGGCTTTGAGAACATCTTTGCAGGCGTTATTAAGTGTGCGGACTGCGGCTATGCGATGCGGGCTATGAGTGCCAACAGGAGGAAACGCCCCGACATCATCGACTGCGTACAATATTCCTGCAATAATTATGGCAGATACGGTAATATCATGTGTACCGCACACAGCATTGAAGCGAGGGACTTGTTCAACGCTGTCCTCACCGACATCAACCGATTTGCGGATATGGCAGTCAATGATGAAAAGGCAGTGAGGGCGATTGAAAAGCGGCTCACGGAAACAGACCAGAGCAAGGCAAAGGCACTGGAAAAGGAGCAAAGAAAACTGAACAAACGCCTTGCAGAACTGGACAGGCTGTTTTCCTCACTCTATGAAGATAAGGTGATGGAGCGTATTACCGAGCGGAATTTTGAGATGATGTCGGGAAAATACCAGAAAGAACAGCTTGAAATTGAAGCAAGGCTGAAAGAGGTAACGGAAACGCTCAGCGACAGCTATGAGAAGACGCAGGGTGTCCGTGATTTCCTCTCCCTAATCCGCAACTATCAAGGCATTAAGGAACTGGACGCAACCATCATAAACGCACTTATAGACAAGATACTTGTTTCGGAACGTGAGAAACTTACAGACGGAATGGTGCGGCAGGAAATCAAGATTTATTATAAATTCATCGGCTTTGTCGGTGAATTACATATCACACCGACAAAGCGGTGGACTGCGTTAAAGCCTAAGAATTGTACGGTGTGCGGTGTTGAATATGTTCCCCGCTCTGGCATATCGAAGTATTGTCCTGCTTGTGCCAAGAAGATACAGAGGGAGAAATCAAACGAGAGCAAACGCAGGAGCAGGGAGCGAAACAGACAGGCATGTATTGAACTGTCCGCAAAAAATGACCGACTGACTTGGAGCAGAGAGCAGGACGAACCGTCCGGCAGGGAAACAAAAATCCGAAAGTAGATATTGTCCGTTACGTTACAGAAGGAACTTTCGATGCTTATCTATATCAGATTATAGAGAATAAGCAGAAATTCATCTCTCAAATCATGACCAGTAAAAGTCCGGCAAGGTCAGTGGAGGATATTGATGAAGTGGCACTGTCTTATGCAGAAATCAAAGCCTTAGCAGTTGGAAATCCGTATATAAAAGAGAAGATGGATTTGGATATTCAGGTATCAAAGCTTCAGTTATTGAAACAGAGTTTTCTCAGCCAGAAGTATGAAATGGAAGATAAAGCAGTGCGATATTTCCCAAATGAAATCAAACAGTGCGAACAACGGATTGCGGATTACGAATCAGATATTGCATTGGCAAAGGAAAATACGCCGCCAGACCGGGAGACCTTTCCGGCGATGCAGATTCATGATGTTGTATATACAGAAAAGAAAGAGGCAGGACAGGCAATCATAGAAGCCTGTAAAGCAATGAAGTCAGCAGAAGCGGTGCTGCTTGGAAGGTATCGTGGCTTCCCAATGAAACTATCTTATGATTCTTTTCAAAAGGTATTTATCATTTCCATGTATGGAAAACAAGTATATCATGTACCGCTTGGTTCAGATATTCATGGTAATATTACCCGTCTGGATAATAAGATTCAGGAACTGCCTGACAAGATGTTACGGTGGCAGGACGAGTTAGAAAACCTCAAGGTACAGTTGGAAAATGCCAAAGAGGAAGCACAGAAAGAGTTTCCACAGGAAGAAGAACTGGCAGAAAAAGTAGCAAGGCTTGGAGAATTAAACGTACTTCTGGATATGGATAAGAAAGACCAGGTGCTGTTGGACGATGGAGAAGGAGTGGAGATAGAACCGGAACAAAAGAAAAAAGAGCGTGAGCGGTAAAAGGGATTCAGTCTGCCAGAGAGTTTCTGGCAGATTGAATGTGAAAATCGCACAGTCGTTTTCTCCTGAGAAACTTGTTATAGTTAGCAAAAAAGAACAGGAGGAAGTAGAGCATGAAATCATTATTTTCAGAAAACGATATTGTTTTACCTGAGTGGTTGGGAATTCTATTGGAAAAAGTAGACAGAGATACGGTTCAGGAATTACTTGCAGAACACGAGGAATATCAGACTTTCTGCGCAAAGAGAAAAGAATTGTTGAACCAGTATCCAGTTATAGAAAAATTATTAGATGATAACGGTGAAGTTAGAATATCAGAGCAGGAACATCAGGCAGTATTGGAGTATTTGCAAGTCAGAGATAAAATAGAGAACAAAGAACGCTTGTACCATTATTTGTACGGACATATCCATTGTTATGAATATATGAAAAAGATTGGAGTGATAAAACATGAAAATCAGTGATTTTGATATTTATCATTTACCGCCTTTAATGGGAATGTTTGTAGATTATCTTGAAAATGAATGTGAAAGATTGCTGCAGGAATCGCCGCAATTTACTGAGTTGCAGAGAGAAGACCATGAGTTGTTGGACGAATATCCATTCTTAAATATGATTACCGACAGCAATGGAATCACGAAAGCGTTGGATTTGAATTATGCAGAGACAGAAGCCTTGGCGAAATTTTGTTTAGTGGAAGATGATATAAACTGTTGGAAACGGTTGCAGATGTACTTATTAGGGATAGCACATGCGATGGAGATCATTGAGTTATTGAAGTTGGATTAGTAAAAACATGGAGCTTGTATAGGAGAAGAAACTATGTTAATCTGTTATAAACAAACGGAAGAAAAGGAAGATACGGAAAAAGAAAGAGGTGATACTATGGCAGAGAATACTACAAAAGAATTAGATTTTGACCGGAAGCATGAAGAAGATTTACAGCGTCTGAGGGGACTGAGATTGTTGGATGATGATTTCATGCAAAAGGTATTTGAGGATAAAGCGTGTACGGAATTTTTGCTTCAGATTATTTTAAACCGTACAGATTTGAAAGTATTGCGAGTGAACGGACAGCAGGATATTAAGAATCTTCAGGGACGTTCAGTAAGACTGGATATACTGGCGGTTGATGCAGACAACAGAGTATATAATATCGAGATACAGAGAAGTGATAAGGGTGCCGGAGTGAAAAGAGCAAGATACAACAGCAGCCTTATCGATGCAAATGTGACAGAGCCTGGTGAAAAATATGAAAATTTGTGTGAATCCTATGTTATTTTTATTACAGAAAATGATATAATGAAAGTGGGATTACCAATCTATCATATTGACAGAACGGTAAAAGAAACAGGCGAATTGTTTGGTGATGAATCGCATATTATATATGTGAACTCACAAATTAAAGACGAATCTGCATTAGGAAAGCTGATGCATGATTTTTCCTGTACCGATGCCAAGGATATGAAATATAAAATTCTGGCAGATCGAGTTCGATATTTTAAAGAAGATGAGAAAGGAGTTGCGACTATGTGTAGAGCGATGGAAGAAATGAGAAATGAAACTGCACGTGAAACAGAACATGCAAAAGCAATTAAAGTTGCAAAAGGTATGTTGCAGTCTGGTAAATTATCATATGAAGAAATAGCTGAAATAGCAGAATTGTCCATAGATGAAGTCAAAGCTCTGGACGAAAAAGTGATTGCTTAGCATGAAAATGCTACATAACCGGGTGGTTTCCTGAATGGGAAATTGCCCGGTTATTTTTATGCCCGGATATGAAAATATCAATTCAGGGCAGGAAAGGAGAGGAGCTTATGCCATATATACCACCTCAGGTTGTGCAGGAAGTAAAGAGAATAGACTTGCTGACGTATCTGAAAAATTATGAACCTTATGAGTTGGTTCACTTTTCCGGTAACACTTATACCACCAGAACGCATGACAGTTTGAAGATATCTAATGGTAAATGGATGTGGTGGAGTAGAGGAATTGGTGGCAGGTCAGCACTGGATTATCTGATTAAAGTAAAAGATTACAGCTTTTTGGAGGCGGTTGAATTGCTTGCAGGACAGGCAAATATTCAACCGCCTCTTTCTGTATCTGAGCAGCTTCCAGTGGAAAAACATCTGTTGTTACCAAAAGAAAATCGGTATCACACAAATGTGTTCAGTTATCTTACTGGACGGGGAATTGACAATGATATTGTTCGATTCTGTATAGAAACTGGAAGAATTTATGAGAGTGCGTATCATCATAATGCAGTTTTTGTTGGTATGGATCAACAGGGAAAACCACAATATGCAGCACTTCGTGGAATCAATACAGATTTTATTGGAGAAGCAAATGGAAGTGATAAGAATTATTCTTTTTTAATTCCGGCAGAGAAAATGAGTGATAAAGTGCATGTATTTGAATCGGCTATTGACCTGTTATCTTATGCAACGATGCAGAAATTGGACGGGAAAGAGTGGCGGACGGAGCATTTATTGTCGTTGGCGGGTGTGTATCAACCTGCAAAAGAGATAGAAAGAAGCAAAGTCCCAGCGGCATTGACACGATTTTTGAAGGAACATTCGGATGTAAAAGAGATTGTATTACATTTGGATAATGACCGTACCGGAAGACTTGCAACAAAAGCAATCCAAACAGTTGTACCCAAAAAATATCGTGTGAAAGACCAACCACCAACGAAAGGCAAGGACTGTAATGATATGTTGTGCCTGAGATTAAATCTTGGATTAACAAGGCGGGAGAAGTCAAAAAATCAGAAAAGCAACCGTCCATGGGAACGCTGAGCAGGAAGAAAGGAGGCGGAATTACATGAAAATAGTGAAGTATGAGCTGTCATTGGTTCAGAAAAAAGAGTTGATTTTAACGATGGAAGATAATGTGGACAGCGAAAATCTGTTGAAGATTTTTCTGGAAACACAGGTGAAAGAAGAAAAAGAACAAGACGGCTTGATTGGAATTATTGCTGAAAAGGTATCAGAAGAAAGCTGTACGGAGCAGTGTGAAAGCTGTCAAAAGTATTGTCCGGCGAGTGAAGAATGTATGGCAACTGATGAAAATGTACGCTGTACAGAGTGTGAATATTTGTGTAAAACTTGTGGGCGATGTGAACTAAAAGAGGAAAAAGACTTCGGAAATGATTGCGGGCAGGAGTGCAAAGAATGTGGATTTGCTTGTACAAAATGTGGTTGTTGTACAAATCCAATGTTGGAATTACAGCCAGGAAAGCATTTGTTTTTCGGAAGGTAAATTCTTTGGTACCCGGAGCAACGAGACGGGTGCAGAAGAATACACAATACCAGCAAGCAACGCCTTTGGATTGCCACACAGGTTTCCTGTCTGTCAGTCCAGCGGCAGCTTGTCAGGGAGAATCCCTGAAACCCTTAGAAAAATTTACAATATGGAGAAACAGGAGACATGAAGAAAATGATTTTATTTGTTGCAGGAATATTTGTAGGAAGTGCGGTCGGTGTAATTGCAATGTGCATTTTACAGGTGAACAGAAAATAAGTGAAGGAGAAAGAAAATGGCAAGTATTGATTTGACAATTAGAAATAAGAAAAAAGAAGCAAAACGTTATGAAGCGTATTTAAAGAAGTTGGGCAAAAAGAAAGTGGAACAGAAGAAAGGGGAACAGAAGAAATGATAGCAGAAAAAGTATTTGCGGAAGGAGTGGCAAAGGATATTCGTAATTATCTTCCACCAGAGTATGAAGATGCAGATTTTCAGGTCGTGCAGAAAAATAAAAATAATGGAATTCAGTTAATAGGAGTACAGGTAAGTCTTCCGGAAAGAAATGCAAGTCCGATTATTTATATGGAACAATTCTTTGATGAAATCCGACAAGGGGAACCTGTTGAGCGTGTAATGAACAGGATTGCAAGTTGTATAGAGAAATCGAGCCGGGCTCCATTTATGAATAGCGGGATTGATCTGACAAACTATGATTCGTTAAAAGAGCATCTGGCAATTAAACTTGTGAACACACAGGCAAATCGAAAGATGCTGCAGGAAATGCCTCATGAAAATATTGAAGATTTATCTGCTATCTGCTATGTGGATTTCCCAGTAGATTCTAGAGAAGGAAAAGCGACTATGGAGATAAGAAATCAATATCTCAGTATTTGGAATATTGATGAAAAAGCGTTGTTTCAACAGGCAAGGGCAAACACACAGCCGATAAATACACCAGTTCTTCAGACAATGTTTGGAACATGGAAAAGCCTTTTTGATGAAGACGCATGTGTAAAGAATCTATTAGATGAGAATACAACGGAATTTGGACTTAGTTCGCATGAAACAGCCTATGTACTTACGAATATGGAAAAGCAGTATGGAGCATCTATGATTACTCAACCAGAGGTTTTAAATAAACTCAATCAGCTTTTTCCAGAAGGATTTTATGTTCTTCCGTCATCAGTCCATGAAGTTTTGATTGTACCGGATAATGGTGAAGTTGAACCAAGAAGATTGGGCGAAATGGTGCGGGAAGTAAACCGGGCAGAGGTTAAGCGTGAGGAGGTTCTCTCAGACAGAGTTTACAGCTACGATAAAGAAAAACACCAGATTCGCCAGGAACCAGATTCTATACAGAAAGCAAAGGAGATGGAGCGTTGAGAAAACGTAATGTAGCAATTCTTTTTCGGTTGAACAAAAAGGAAGCCGAGGCATTGGATAAGAAAGTAAAGAAAAGCGGACTGAACCGAGAAGCGTACCTGAGACAGTTAATCTCCGGTGTTGTTCCCAAAGATGCACCGCCGCCAGATTATTATTCTATGATGCGGGAACTTCACAAAATTGGAAATAACTTAAATCAGATTGCACAGAAAGCACATGTGTTAAATGTGGTAGATGTGCAGAGATACGATCAGGAAGTGCAGAAGTTCAATGAAGCAGTCCGTAAGATTACAGAAGCAGTAATACTTCCGGAGAAAAACGAATCATGGCAGTGACATCAATCTGGAGTATCAAAGGTTGGATAGGAAAAGTAATTAAGTATGCGGAGAACCCGGACAAGACGAAAGAGAACAATGAAGGGCAGATATCTGAGAATCAATCACAATCCACACAGGGATTAGAGGATGTAATTACCTATGCGGTGAATACTGAAAAGACCAGACGGGGACAATCTGAATCTATGGAAAGGGAACTTGTCGGAGAATCGGAAGAACTGATGGAACAGTATGTATCTGGAGTTAATTGTGCACCGACAACCGCCAGAGAAGAAATGATCGCAGTCAAAAAGCGTTTTGGAAAAGAGGACGGAATTGTTGCATTTCATGGATACCAGTCTTTTGCACCGGGAGAATGTAATCCGGAAATGGCACATGAGATCGGAAAGAAGCTGGCAGAAGAATTGTGGGGCAGTCAGTATCAGGTATTGATTGCAACCCATTTGGATAAGGCAAATCATCTGCACAATCATTTTGTGGTGAACTCAGTTTCATTCCTTGACGGAAAAAGATACCACAGGACAAATCAGGATTATCGTGATATGCGAATGGTGTCGGACCGTTTATGTAAAGAATATCAGCTATCGGTTGTGCAACAGCCAGAACAGGGAAAAGGAAAACATTATGCCGAGTGGCAGGCAGAACAGCAAGGAAAGCCGAGTTATCACAGCATGGTAAAAGCAGATGTTGATGAAGCAATCCGAAAAGCGAGGACTGAAAAACAGTTCTTTTTTTATTTGCGGGAAAAAGGATATTCTTTTAAGTTCGGGAAAGACATTACCATTCGCCCGGAAGGACGGGAGCGTGGTCTGAAGTTAAAGAGAAACTTTGGAGAGAATTATTCACTGGAAGCAATCCGGGTTCGAATTCTGGAAGAAAATGAATTACCTGCCGAGAAGAAACTTTCGGTTCGTAAGACTTACCGGATTCGGGTATCCGGCAACTTCAAGCAGACAAGAAAGATCGGAGGACTTCGGGGATTGTATCTGCATTACTGTTATCTTTTAGGAATCCTACCGAAGAACCGCCCGTCAATGTCTGCCAAACAAATTCATGTATTGTTCCGAGAGGATTTATTAAAACTGAATACCATTTCCAAAGAGACAAAGCTGCTCTGCCACTATCACATTGATACTGCGGAGCAGCTTTTTTCGTTGAAAGACCGTTTGCAGAAACAAATGGAGCAGTGTGTGGAGGAGCGGAAACACTTGCGTTATAAGATTCGGGCAAACAGACCGGAAGAAGAAATACAGGAGCTGAAAGAACAGCTCAAAGGTCTGACAGAAGAAATTGGAACGCTCAGAAGGGAGGTGGTGGTTTGCGATGGGATTGCCGCACGTTCCAAGGTGATTGAAGAAAAATTTAAGATGGTGCGGGAAGAAAAAGAGAAGAAGGAGGAACAAAGCCATGAACACATCAGGCGAAGCCGCTGACCAGGTAGTACGAATGTCTCTGGAAGTCGGTGAAGCTGCATTGAAAATCAGCGGTACAGGTGCGAAGCATCTGGCAGTGATGTTGTATGCAGTCTTAAAAGAGAAGAAAAAGACAAAAGGCAGGGCAAGACTTGAGACACTGGTCAAATCGGGTAGACCACTGACGGTGTTTTCAGTGAAAGAAAGTGACCTGAAGCAGTTTGTGCAGGAAGCAAAACGATATGGCGTGTTGTATTGTGCAGTCCGAAATCCTAAAGGAAGCAGTGACGGACTGGTAGATGTGATTGTAAAGGAAGAAGATGCACCAAGAATCAACCGTATCGTAGACAGATTCCAGTTCGCATCTGTTACAGAAGCGGCGAAGATTAAGACGGAAATTGAACGGACACGTGCAGAAAAAGCGAAAGCCGGAAAATCGGAGAAGCAGGAAAAGAAACCGGAAAAGGTACAGATTCAGCAGGAAAAACAGGGACAGGCGGAGCCGGAGAAAGATTATCCACAGAAATCCAAGGAGGATCAGCTTATGGACGAGCTGTTTGGAGAGCCGGTGAAGAAAGAGGGGAAAGAGCAAAACCCCTCTTTGGCAAAGACAACCAAATCCCGTCTGTCCGAGCCTACCTCAAAGAAGCAAGAGAAAACCGCAGAGGGTACTTCTAAGTTATACGCTCCGGAAAAACCAGAGAAACCATCGGTCAGAAAAGAACTTCGGGAGATACAGAATGCAAGGAAGAAAGAAGCGGAGTGGCGTGAGCATAGAAATGATCCGGTGAGAAATCAGGGCAATAAAGATCGGAATCAGATTCGCCACCAACAGCCACAACAGAAACGAAAACCAAGAAAAGGGAAAGAGAGGTAAATTTTATGGATAACAGTTTTGATTCTTTATTAAATGTATCTGCCGTACCACAGGACGATAAGGTACAGGCATTTATCGCAGAGAGTAAGAATAACCGGAATCGTTGCTATGAGTTGTCAGAACAGGTAACCGCACAGGTAGCGACAGACGGTCAGATGTTCCAGAAATATCTGGACGTGCAGAGTACCTTTGACCGTTATACGGCAAATAATGCACTTCTGATTCTTGCACAGAGACCAGATGCACAGAGATTAGGGGATTATGGATATTGGAGAGACCATGGAACTTATGTAAAACGTATGGAGCGTCAAAATCCAATTTTAATCATGGAGCCGGGAAAGACTTATGAACGTGAAGACGGTTCGATAGGAACGTATTACAATGCGAAAAAGTTGTATGATATTTCCCAGACAACGATGACGGATAAGACGGCAAAAGAAAATCAGTATGATGAGAGAAGCCTGATCCGGGCATTAGTGAGCAATCCTCCGGCAAATATTGTTGCAGCAGAGCCTGATCAGATGCCTGATGAAAAGGGGGCATATTTTGAACCGGAAGAAAAATGCATCTATGTAAGAAAGGGCATGGACGCACAGGAAATTTTTCAGAGCCTTGTGTCGGAACTGGTATTTGCAGGATATGCAGAAGGCAATCCGGACTATGACAGGAGTGAAGATGCGTTCCACGCATATTGTGCGTCCTATATGTTGTCTAAAAAGTATGGAATGGATATCAGCCAGTTTGATTTTACCCATGCACCGGAGTTTTTTGAAAATATGGAACCGCAGGAGGTAAGAGGAGAACTTTCCAAAGCGAGAGATGCAGCCAATGCAATTTCCGGAAGAATGGCGAAAGTGTTGGAACAGGATAAAAATCTGAACCAGCGTCAGCAGGGAAGAGCAGAGAATGGTCAGAAAGAATCTGAAGCAAAAACAGGCGAACAGAAAACACAGGAGCATGACCGTGGTATGGCACGCTAAGAACATCCGGGAAAGGAGAAAACAAAATGAGCAGTGATACGATTACGTTAGAACTGGATAAATATGAGAGTGGCGTAGTGTTCCATTCCCTGAAGGACAAGCGGAATCAGATGCTGAAAGAGGGAAAAGATACGGAGCTTGTCGATGATGTCCTGATGAAAGTCATTGAGAAGATTGAAGTGCCGCCGGAGAAGGAAAAGCGAGGGCGCAGAAGCCATGAAGAACGATGATGAGCAGAGTAGTCTGATACTGGCGGTAATTGGAATTATCCCAGTTATCTGGTTTGCGTTACTTGTCGCACCTTATCTTTCGTCTGGTCTTATGGGAATTCTGGAAGGAGTTCCTAAAGCAATGAACCACCCGTTTTCGATTCAGTTATGTGGGGACAGTGTAAAAACTGTCCTTATTTTTTTGCTGTCTTACGGTATGGGAATCGGGATTTATCTTTCTACCAGAAAACATTACCGACGAGGTGAAGAACATGGCTCTGCAAAATGGGGAAATGTGAAGAAAATCAACCGCAGATACAGGGAGAAGCGATTTACAAAAAATAAGCTTTTGACCATGCATGTGCAGATCAGTTATAACATGAGAAAGCATTTGCGAAATGTATTGACGGTTGTGATTGGTGGTTCTGGTTCAGGAAAGACCAGATTTTTTGCGAAACCGAATCTGATGCAGGCGAATACCTCTTTTGTGGTGCTTGATCCAAAAGGAGAGAACTTGCGGGATACCGGGTATCTTCTGGAAGAAAAAGGTTATGAAGTAAGAGTGCTTGACCTGATCAACATGGAAAAGAGCCATTGCTATAACCCATTTGTATATCTGAAGGACGATAACGATGTGCAGAGACTGGTAACGAACCTGTTCAAAGCAACTACACCAAAAGGCAGTCAGTCCAATGATCCGTTCTGGGATACCGCAGCTTCCATGTTGCTGTTGGCATTGATTTTTTATTTACGGTATGAAGCACCAGAGGAGGAGCAGAATTTCCCGATGGTAATGGAAATGTTACGTGCCGGAGAAGTCAGAGAGGACGATGACCAGTACCAGTCACCGCTTGATGAATTGTTTGAACGGTTGGAAATGAAGAACCCGGAACATATCGCAGTAAAGTATTACAAAGATTACCACTCTGGTAGTGCCAAGACATTAAAATCCATTCAAATCACATTAGCCGCAAGACTTGAGAAATTCAACTTATCCAGTCTGGCAGCACTGACCGCAACGGACGATTTAGACCTGCCATCACTGGGAGAGCGAAAAGTGGCTTTATTTGCGTTAATCCCGGACAACGACACCAGTTATAACTTTCTGGTGTCGATTTTGTATACCCAGTTATTTCAGCAGTTGTTCTATCTGGCAGACCATAAATACGGCGGGAGACTTCCGGTTCATGTGCATTTCCTCATGGACGAATTTGCAAATGTTTCACTGCCAGATGACTTCGATAAGATTCTGTCCGTTATGCGTTCCAGAGAAGTGTCAGTCAGTATTATTTTGCAGAATCTGGCACAGTTAAAGGCATTGTTCGAAAAGCAGTGGGAAAGCATTATGGGAAACTGTGTGCGCCCAGAAGTCGCCAGCGCATTATAAATTCGGCGGCGTGGTATTTATGGAATACTGCCTTTAGCAAGCAGTAGGTAAAAGTATCAAGTGATGAAAAATCACAGCCTATTATTCTACAACTTATCCGAGAGGGGAAACCCGAAGGGGAGTGTAGCATGTTGTCGCTTTTGTCAATGGATAAAAGCCTGAATGATAAGGTACTAATCCTGTGTATCTGAAAATTCAAGAATAAAAATTCGTGTA
Organism: Coprococcus sp. RTP21204st1_G4_RTP21204_210225; assembly: GCF_040915385.1. NCBI lineage: Bacteria > Bacillati > Bacillota > Clostridia > Lachnospirales > Lachnospiraceae > Coprococcus > Coprococcus sp. RTP21204st1_G4_RTP21204_210225. Next base: position 18,748 of record NZ_JBCPDP010000008.1, read on the forward strand.
TGAGGTACAAAGCTAAACTGCCTGAACGATAGCCAGAGTGGGGGAATCCGCACTCCGCATACGAAAAGGATTGAAACGTATGCTATTCCATGTTGGTTTCATTTCGCAGTTATGAAAGCAAGCGATACTCATGGAAGGACAACCGCAAGACAGCGGGTAAATGGCGAAAGTCGGTGCCGACAACACGAAACGCTAATTCCATAAATACTAACTGGGGATGACCTAAACCTGGTAACGGGCATGGTCACACAGCTCCCATAGTAGTCTGAGACGTTAATGACGTTCACATGGCGAAGGGGAGCAGCTTATTTACTAATACGATATGAAAGGACGGTGCGAGAGGCATTGAGAAATCCAATCCAAGTATTAAGTAGTTTGACGGAAAAGTCAAAGAATGAATCTTACAGGTTTCAAAGATTATATCGGAATCTGTACAATCCAGAGTTCTATTGGCTTGCATATAAAAACATATATGCAAACACAGGCAGTATGACTGCCGGTGCAGATGGAACTACTATTGATGGCATGAGTGACGAAAGAATCCAAAGGATTATTGAATCCATGCGAGATAAAAGTTACCTGCCAAAACCTGCACGCAGGGAATATATTGCTAAGAAAAACAGTAATAAAAAGCGTCCGTTGGGAATCCAGTCGGGCAATGACAAACTGGTGCAGGAAGTAGTGAAGATGATTTTAGAAAGCATTTATGAGCCTGTGTTTAAGAAAACATCTCATGGGTTCAGACCAAACAAAAGCTGTCAGACAGCATTATACCAGATACAGAAAACCTTTACGGGAACGAACTGGTTTGTTGAGGGCGATATACACGCCTGCTTCGACAGTTTTAATCACCACACAATCATCAGATTGCTGAGAAAACGTATTGATGATGAAATGTTTCTACAACTCATCTGGAAATTTCTAAAAGCAGGCTATATGGAGCAATGGACGTACAATCGGACATACAGCGGAGTACCGCAGGGTTCAGGTGTCAGTCCAGTGCTTGCAAATGTGTACCTTCACGAATTAGATAAATTTATGGAGGAATATGCACAGAAATATAACCGAGGAAAGAAGAAACAAATGAACTCCGACTACAAGAAAGTTGTCAAAAAGGCATCCTATTATAGATGTATGGGCAAAAAGAAGTGGGCGGATTTATCTCCAGAAGAACGCTGGGAACGCAATAAACATTTGAAAATGCTTGAAAAGCAAACACGACAGCTAACTCCGACCGAACCTTTGGATGAGACGTATAAACGGATTCAGTACACCCGATACGCTGATGATTTCATCATTGGAGTAATTGGGAGCAAAGCGGACGCAGAACAGATGAAAGCTGACGTCGGCAGATTTCTCAGGGAAGAACTGGATTTGGAAATGTCCGAAACCAAAACCAAAGTTACGCATACAGGAGACAGAGCCAGATTTTTAGGCTATGACATTACGGTATCCAGAAGTCAGGATTTAAAGAAATCCGCAGGAGGATACAAAATCAGAAGCAATGCAGGAGTGGTGAAATTACTTGTACCCAGAGAAAAATGGGTGGGAAAGTTACTGGAATATCATGCAATCAAAATCAAGATTAACGAAAACGGAAAAGAAAGATTTGTAGCCCTACACAGAGGAAAACTGGTAAATCAAAGCGATATAGAGATTCTGGCAAGATATAATGCGGAAGTTCGTGGACTTTACAACTATTATGCCATAGCAAATGATTCCTTCAAGATAGGCAGATTTGCCAATCTTATGAAGTACAGTATGTACAAGACATTTGCCTGTAAGTATAAAACAAATGTTCACGAAATCAAGCGCAGATATTGTGTTGGAGGTCTGTTTACAATCGCATACGATACCAGAGCAGGAAGGAAAATCACGACCTTTTACAGAGACGGGTTTAAGCGAAAAGAATCAGCTACGAAGTTTGACAATGTGAGCGAACTTCCGCAGTTCTCAAAATACGCTAAAACCAACACTCTGAAACAGAGAGTGGAACGCCATACCTGTGAACTTTGTGGAAAGGATTGCAGAAATCTGGAAATCCATCAAGTAAAGAAACTAAAAGACTTAAAGGGCAATGCGGAGTGGGTACTCCTTATGCGCAAAAGGAGACGGAAAACTCTTGTGGTATGCCCTGAATGTCATAAACTGATTCATTCTTAATACCGTAAATATAATAAGCGGAAAGCCGTATACATCGAGAGGTGTACGTGCGGTTTGGGAGGGAGGGGACGCAAGTCCTGCAAAGGATGAGCTGAACCTTACCTCATGACGAATTTTTATATTTGGGTGGCAACGAGCAGGGGACGCATAAATATGTCAGCGAACTTCTGGGAAAGGCAACGATTGACACGAACACCTATGGAAAGTCAACGGGACATTCCGGGAATTATTCCACCAATTATCAGAATACAGGGCGGGAGCTGATGACACCCGATGAAGTTCGCATGTTGGATAACCGATATGCGATTCTTTTTATTCGTGGAGAAAGACCAATTTTAGACGAGAAATTTGATATTTTAAAGCACCCCAATGTGGGACTTACAACTGACGGAAACGGAAAACCATATCTGCATGGAGCAGTTGACCGGGCAGTGGCAAGTATCTCACTGGGAGACAGTCTGGAGGACGAGTTTGCTGATGATTCATTAGAAAGTGAAGGATACGAATTATTATCTGATGAAGATTTGGAAGAAATTATCCAGAAATATGCGTAAATCAAAAAATATATAGGAGGCTATCAAAAAATGAAGTTAGATATGCGAAAAAAGCAGGAGAAGAAAGAAAGCACAAAAGTAACGAAGAAGCTGCCAATGACAGCAAAAATGAAACGTGCCATGGCAGTGTATATTGTCATGGTATTGATTATGACAGCAGGAGCAAGTACTGTATTTGCAGCAGACGATCCACTGACCGTAATCAATAATCTGTCCACATTTATCTTTGGACTGATTCGTGCTATCGGAATGATTTTACTGGGATTTGGAATTGTGCAGGTTGGTTTATCACTGAAATCTCACGATCCAAGTCAGCGAGCCAATGGATTCTTAACATTAGCAGGTGGTGTAATCATTACATTTGCAAAAGAAATCCTGAATTTGATTACGGGTTAAGAAGAATAGAAAAATAAAAGAAATGGGACGGTGCAGGTCCTTATGGAGCCGCACCGTTCCGACTAAGACAGGAGGTGTTTAGAACGTGTCAGATAACTGGGTAGTACAGAACTTGCAAAATGCTTTGGACACCTGGAACAGTAAACTTGCGGAAATCTGGCAGATACTCACACAGTCGCCGGAGACCTTTAAGGGTGGCGGTATCTGGCAGGTGATTGTGCAGATCCATGGAGCATTGCAGGCAATCGGCTATGCTTTGTTAGTGCTTTTCTTTGTAGTCGGAGTGGTCAAGACTTGTGGCAGTTTCACAGAGGTAAAAAGACCGGAACACGCATTGAAAATTTTTATACGCTTTGCGATTGCAAAAGGCGTAGTCACGTATGGATTGGAATTGATGATGGCACTTTTTAATATTGTACAGGGAGTAACGAGTACGATTATGAAGACAGCAGGATTTGGAAGTACGGAAGATACAGTATTACCGGACGAGATTATAAAGGCAGTAGAAGATTGTGGATTTTTTGAAAGTATCCCACTATGGGCGGTGACACTGATCGGTGGACTGTTCATTACGGTATTGAGCTTCATTATGATTATGAGTGTATATGGAAGATTTTTTCGATTATATCTTTATACAGCCATTGCACCGATTCCGTTATCTTCCTTTGCAGGAGAACCAAGCCAGAATATCGGAAGAAGTTTTTTAAAGTCTTATGCAGCAGTGTGTCTGGAAGGAGCAATCGTGGTGCTTGCCTGCATTATTTTTTCACTATTTGCATCATCACCGCCAGTAGTTGATCCAGATGCAGCAGCAGTGACCATGGTGTGGAGTTATATCGGGGAATTGATTTTTAATATGCTTGTACTGGTCGGGGCAGTGAAAATGTCAGACCGAGTAGTACGGGAAATGATGGGATTATAAAAAACAGAGTATGTTATGAGCCTATTCTACAATGTCTTTGCTGTCATTATATCTCATATTTCCCTGAGAGTCGAAATGAACAGAATCTAAAGGAATCCCTTTCTGTCTGGCACGAGAAATCTGGAATGACATATCGTCTTTCATAGCTTTGTAATATTGATGTTCCTGCCACTTGCGTCGCAGAGCAGAAATCCAACTGAGAACAGAAAAGGCAGTCAGCAGATAGAGGATTGCAAATGCAAGTTTCTCATGGCTTGCTGCCCATGGATTCAGAATCGTGGAAACAGCAAGGAAGTATAACAGTGGTAAGGTCAGATTTAATCTGGCAGCAATCCGAAACAGCAGAGAAATCAGGAATAGAGCAACGGTAACAACAAGTGAAATCATAACAGTGATTGGCATAGGTCAGTCCCCCTTTTATTTACCCAAAGTGTAACAGAACAGGAAAAATATAACAAATGTGCGATTTGGAGGTGTATCGTTTTGGAAGTAAAAATTAACAAGGAAATCAGGGATTACACGGAAGCAATCTTTTTCGGATTGTCCCTAAGACAGTTTATCTTTTCAGGATTAGCCTGCGGGATTGCCGTTGGGCTTTATTTTTTGTTTCACCCATACATGAGTATGGAAACAGTGAGTTGGATTTGTGTACTGGGAGCTGCCCCATGTGTAGTGTTCGGGTTTGTAAAATATCATGGAATGACAGCGGAGCAGTTTATCTGGGCATGGATTAAATCGGAAATCCTGATGCCGAAAAAACTGGTGTTCCGGTCAGAAAATCTTTATTTTGATGCGGTAGAACCAGTCATTAAAAAATATGAGAAAGAAAGTATGAAGAAGGAGGGACGCAAGAAAAATGATAAAAACGCTGAGTAATATTTTCAAGCAGGATAAAGAAAAATTTGTAATTCCAAGAAGCGTACAGCAGGTAATTCCCATCGAGACCATCTGGTCTGACGGGATATTTAAAATCGGGAAAAATAAATTTGCACGTACTTATAAATTTACGGATATCAACTATGCGGTGGCAAGCAAAGTAGATAAGGAAACCATGTTCCTGGAATATATGGATTTATTAAATTCGTTCGATTGCGGTGGAACAACAAAAATAACGATCAATAATCGCCGCTTGAATAAAGTGGATTTTGAAAAAGCAATTCTGATTCCGATGCAGGAGGACGGACTGGATTTATATCGGAAAGAGTACAACAACATGCTTTTAGATAAGGCAACCAGTTCCAACAGCATGGTGCAGGAAAAATATGTGACAGTATCCTGCTATAAGAAAACGATCGAAGAAGCAAGAACCTATTTTGCGCGAGTGACAACAGAGCTGAACAGCCATTTTGCAAGACTGGGTTCCAAATGTGCAGAGGTAAATGGAGAAGATAAGTTACGGATTCTGCATGATTTTTACCGTACAGGAGAAGAATCTGGTTTCCATTTTGATATTCAGGAGAGTATGAGAAAAGGGCACAGCTTCAAAGATTATATCTGCCCGGATACTTTTGAATTTGAAAAAGATTATTTCCGCATGGGAGATCGTTATGGAAGGGTACTTTTTCTTCGTGAGTATGCTTCTTACATCAAAGACGATATGATAGCAGAACTGACCGATATGAATCGGAATCTGATGTTGAGCATTGATGTGATTCCGGTTCCGACTGATGAAGCAGTACAGGAAGTGGAAAAACGTCTGCTTGGTGTGGAGACGAATATCACAAACTGGCAGAGACGGCAGAATGCCAACAATAACTTTTCCGCAGTGATTCCTTATGACTTGGAACAGCAGAGAAAAGAAAGTAAAGAGTTCATGGATGATCTGACTACACGTGACCAGCGTATGATGTTCGGTGTACTGACTATGGTGCATACTGCAGAATCGAAAAAGCAGCTTGACGCAGATACGGAAACACTTCTGACCATTGGACGGAAAAAGTTATGCCAGTTTTCAGTTTTGAAATTTCAGCAAATGGACGGACTAAATACAGCACTTCCCATCGGACACCGAAAGATTCCGGCAGTCCGCACGCTGACATCGGAGAGCGTGGCAGTGTTGATGCCATTCCGGGTGCAGGAGATTATGGACGCAGGCGGCATCTATTGTGGAGAAAATGCAATCTCCCATAACTTAATCATGTGCAATAAAGAAAAACTCCTGAACCCGAACTCATTCCTTTTAGGTGTGCCGGGAAGTGGAAAATCCTTTAATGCAAAAATGCAGATTGTATTCCTGGCACTGGCAACGCAGGACGATATCCTGATTTGTGATCCAGAGCGAGAGTATGCATCGTTGGTTGAAGCAATGGGCGGAGAAGTGGTTCGTATTGCTGCAGGAAGCAGGGACCACATCAATGCAATGGATATGGTAGACGGATATGGAGATGGCGGTGATCCGGTAATTGAGAAGTCACAGTTTATCTTATCTTTGTTTGAGCAGTTGGATAAAAAAGGGATCAATGCGAAGGAACGTTCCATTATTGACCGATGTGTAGGGGAAGTCTATGAGGAATATCAGCATGGCGGAGCAGTGCCGACTTTACGGGTGTTGCGTGAAAAGTTTCTGGAACAGGAAGAACCGGAAGCACAGGATTTGGCACTGGTATCAGAATTATTTACAAATGGAAGTCTGGACGCATTTGCACATGAAAGTAATGTTGATGTGAATAACCGTATCATGGTATACGACATTCTGGATTTAGGAAAGCAGCTAAAGACCATGGGACTTCTGGTTATCACTGATGCAATGCTGAACCGGGTAACAGAGAACTGGAAACAGGGAAAGCGAACTCATATTTTCTTAGACGAGTTTCATGTAGTATTTGAAAATGAGTATTCCGGAGCATTTTTTAACTCTGCATGGCGAAGATTTCGTAAGCGTAATGCATTTCCGACAGCAATTACCCAGAACGTGGAATATCTGTTAGATTCTGTTCTTGCAAGTACGATGATTTCCAACAGTGAGTATATCGTGATGCTTAATCAGGCAGAGCCGGACAGAGCAAAGTTGGCAACACTTCTGAATATCTCCACTGAGCAAATGGGATATATCACAAATGCAGATGCCGGTTGCGGTTTGGTGAAATACGGAAGTTCGCTTGTACCGTTCGTCAATAGATTCCCGACCAATACAAGGTTGTATAAACTGATGACCACAAAGCCGGGAGAGGACAGTATCAACCGAGGAAGAATGTAACTTCAATAATCAATTTAAGAGAATGGCACCGGAAATCGTCACAATTTGTGGCGTTTTTTAGTGCCGGAAAAGGAGAAAAATATGTCAGAAATCAGATTTTCATCAAAGGAACACGAAAGGTTTTTTTATCAGATGTTAGCAAAATGCGGAAAGCACGACAGTTATTACAGTTCATTTTTCTATTGTGTGGGAATTTCTGAAGATACCAGAAATCATGTTGACCGCATGTTTGATTTTAAGGAGCGTTTGATTAAACCGGAAGCACTGCATGAAGGGTGGCAGACAGGCGGTTCGGCACGATTGACGAGACTGGCATTTAACTTGTGGAATGGATATGTGGAGAAAGGAGAAGAAAGTCTGTCTACCCCATACGAGATGTTTGATTGCGGTCATGCACCATATTTTTATGAAGCAATCCGCATAAAGTATCCAGAATACTGCCGGGAACTTCCACAGGTGAATAAAAAAGAAACTAATCATGAACGCTAGATAAAGATTCAAATGGAGGAAAGCGATGGATCGTAAGATAAAAACACGCCAAGTCCATAAGGATATTAAAGTATTAGATAAGACGGTTACGGTGACAGACCATGTCAAACATTCCTATGTCAGAACAAAAGAAACTGTCATGCAATCGACGGAGAAATCCAGTGATAGAGAGAATAATCCGGTAGGTTATGCAGAAGATGCGGCCAGCGAGTATGCTGACCGCATCTTTCACGAAACAGGGCATCAGGTACGTAGACAGGCAGGAAAGATTATTGAACGGAAGAAAGAGAAAGTTTCTGTTTCTTTGGCAGGCGAAGAAACAGTTTACCAGCCGAAAGAACAAATCCGACCAGTACCGCCTTCAGGCGGGGAAAAGGCACAGGAGCAGGGAAAAAAACTTGCTGTAAAAAAAATCAAGACTGTTGAGCGGGATAAAAGAACCATTAAGACCGGGAAAGCATCGGAGCAGGTTGTAAAGAATACCGGAAAGGGTACCATCAAGACATCTGGAAAATCAGTCAAGACTGCAGAACAGACGGCAAAGACCAGCATTAAGACATCGGAGCAGACTGCAAATGCTTCTGTCCGGGCAATGCATTATTCTATGAAAAAAGCAGAAAAAGCAGTGCAGACAGCAAGGCAGACTGCACAGAATACCAGGATTGCAGTGAAAAAGACAGAAAAAGCGGTAACACATGCAATAAAAGCGTTGATTGAAGCTACAAAAGCATTACTGAGTGCATTGACTGCAGGTGGTTGGATTGCGGTTATGATTTTGATTATCGTCATTTTATTTGGTGGTTTTCTATGCATGACAGGTGGGGATAATTCCAGTACGGTTTCTTCCGTCAGTGCAGAAGTAGAAGCATACGAACCACTAATCCGGCAATATGCAAACCAGTATGGCATTGGAGAATATGTGGAACTGATTAAAGCGATTATGATGCAGGAATCCGGTGGGAGAGGACTTGACCCGATGCAGTGCTCAGAGGGCAGTTTTAATACAAAATATCCCAAACAGCCGAATGGAATTACTGATCCAGAGTATTCGATTTCTTGTGGTGTGCAGGAGATAAAAAGTTGTCTGGAACGTGCAGGAGTAAAAAATCCTCTGGATATGGAAAATATTAAACTGGCATTGCAAAGTTACAACTATGGAAATGGATATCTGGAATGGGCGAAAGCCAGAGGTGGATATACCCTTGCAAATGCAGCAGAATTTTCCGATATGATGGCACAGAGAATGGGGTGGAGCAGTTATGGGGACAAGCAGTATGTACCACATGTGCTTCAGTATTATGCATTTGGAAGAATCCCGACAGGTATCGGCAATCAGGCAATCGTTCAGGTGGCAGCATCGCAGGAAGGGAAAAGTGGGACAACTTACTGGAGCTGGTATGGATTTGGAAGGCGGGTAGAGTGGTGTGCCTGCTTTGTGTCCTGGTGTGCAGACCAGAGCGGTTATATTCAGAGTGGAGTCATTCCGAAATTTTCTCTTTGTTCGGACGGTGTGAAGTGGTTTGAAAGTAAAGGTAGGTTCCGTGACGGAAGTTATACCCCGGCGGCAGGAGATATTATTTTCTTTGATTGGGGAAACAATGGAACGATTGACCACGTTGGAATTGTGGAGAGTGTCAGCGGTGGAACAGTGAATACCATTGAAGGAAACAGTGGAGATAAGGTGGCAAGACGGAGTTATAGTATTGGAAGCAGTAACATCTATGGATACGGTGTTCCGGCATATTAAAAGGCAGGAGAAAGAATATGATAGTCTAATATTGAATCCGTTGTATACAATTCCTAAAAATAGACTTGACTTCTAAATATTACAGGTGTAAGATTTAGAAAAATAAAATAATTAGAAGAAAGGGGTATCTATGAAAAGAAAACGGAAAAAGCAAAGCACCCAAAAATCTTACACTTGTAAGATTTTTGGGCTGATAGTGGCTATAACAGTAATTGCTGTTTCAGGAGGTATTTTATTAAAAAGGACTATAACGGAATCACCAGAAAATACACTTATGGAATATATGAACCATATTGAAAAAAAGGAATATGAAGTAATGTACACTATGATAGATTCAGATGAAAAAGTTTATCTGACAAAAGAAGAGTACATACAACGAAATTCTAAGATATACGAGGGAATAGAGGTCAGTGACATCAAAATCAGTCATGTAACTGTGAAAGAGAAAAAAGCAGATACAGTTACGCTTTCGTATGAAACATCATGTAATACAATTGCCGGAACAATACAATTTGACAATATGGCAGAACTGAAGAAAACGAAACAGGGATATAAATTAGTATGGCAGGATAGTTTGATTTTTCCAGATTTAGAGAGTGATGATAAAATAAGTGTTACTACATCAAAAGCGGAGAGAGGAGAAATATTAGACCGAGATGGTAAAATGCTTGCAGGAAAAGGAGTAGCAACATCAGTTGGCATTATACCGGGAAAGCTGGAAGACAGGAATGTATCTATTGAAAAAATAGCGGAGTTATTAGAGATAGATGTAGAAACAATAAATAACAAACTCACAGCAAAGTGGGTAAAAGAAGATTCTTTTGTACCAATTGAAACTATTCCAAAAGTAGAAGAAATAGATTTAATGAAAATACAGCCAGAAGAAAAGACACTTGAGGAGCAGGATTGTCAGAATAAACTTTTGGAAATTCCAGGGGTTATGCTATCAGATGTGGAAGTTAGAACCTATGAGTTAGGGGAAGCAGCAGCTCATTTAATTGGTTATGTACAGTCTGTAACAGCAGAAGATTTGGAAAATCATCCAGGGGAAGGATATTCAGCTGAAAGTGTAATCGGAAGATCTGGGTTGGAAAAGTTATACGAAAAGCAATTAAAAGGAAAAGATGGTTGTGATATAAAGATTTTGGATAGTGATGGGGAAGTAAAAGAGGTTCTTGCAAGTATTTTTAAAGAAGATGGTATGGATATAAGATTAACGATAGATTCCGATTTGCAAAAATCATTATACGAGCAGTTTAAAGAAGATCCGGGGTGTTCTGTCGCAATGAATCCTTATACGGGAGAAGTATTGGCTTTGGTAAGTACCCCATCTTATGATAATAATGAATTTATACGGGGCTTATCATCAGAGAAATGGACATCATTAAACGAAGATGAAAAGAAGCCATTATATAATCGTTTTCGTCAAGTATGGTGTCCTGGCTCAACATTTAAACCAGTTGTGGCAGGAATTGGGTTGAAAACGGAAAGCATAGATCCAAAAGAAGATTTTGGAAATGAAGGTTTGGCATGGCAGAAAGATTCGTCTTGGGGATCTTATCAAGTGACAACACTTCATGAATATGAACCGGTTATTATGAAAAATGCAATTATCTATTCTGATAATATTTATTTTGCAAAGGCAGCTCTTAAAATTGGTAGTGAGAATTTTATGAATACTTTAAATGAAATAGGATTTAATCAGAATATGCCGTTTGAGATTGCGATGCAGGAATCAACATATTCCAATACAGATAAAATAGAAACAGAAATACAATTGGCAGATAGTGGTTATGGGCAAGGGCAGATTCTTGTAAATCCATTACATCTGGCAAGTATTTATACTTCATTTTTAAATGAAGGGAATATGATAAAACCGTATTTGAAATACAAAGAAGAAGCATCCGGTGAAACATGGATAGAAAATGCGTTTAGTAAAGAAAATGTAGAAGAAATTATGCAAGGGGTGGAAGGTGTTGTAAATGATCCGGAAGGAACCGGATATGCTGCACATCGTGACGATATTTTGCTGGCTGGAAAAACAGGGACAGCCGAGTTGAAGGCAACGAAAGAAGATACTTCTGGCAAAGAAATCGGGTGGTTTTCGGTGTTTACGGCAGATAAAAGCGTGGACAAACCAATTCTTCTTATCAGTATGGTTGAGAATGTGAAAGGAATCGGTGGAAGTGGTTATGTTGTTAAAAAAGATGCAACAGTATTGGATGAGTATTTTGAAGAATAAAAAAATTTTTATGAGAAATTATTACATATGTAAGATATTTGCGATGATATTGATAGTTCTTATTGTTTTTACAGGGTGCGGACAAAATCGAATTACGGAAAAAGAAGAAAAGAAAGAAACCGTAGAATCTGAAATGAATGCAGAAGTAAAAAAACAGCGCAAACTTTTCGGTCTGTTTATATGAAGGAGAAGTCGGAGTTAAATACATTAAAGGTGAAAAGAAAAATTATCAATTGTCTGGAAGAAAAAGGATATGCGGCAGTAGATTGTGATAATCAGATCGATATGGTCAATCGTGAAAAAGTAGAAGAATTTTGCAAAGCAGCGGAGAAAGAAGAACAGGCAACAGTAGATATTGTACAACCGAACAGAGATTCGCTACAATATTAATATTTCTGGTGATAAGGAGATGGGAAGATGAGACAATGTATGGATGCAGATAATCTGCACCGAAGACTGAAGAAAATAATCGGACAGGTTCAGGCAATCAGATGTACTGGTATCACTGGCATTAATTGCATCAGTCTGTATTGGTGAAAATTTTGCAGCAGGCGAGGTCTTTCTGGTTCAATATTCCATTAAAGCGGCTTAAGAAGGTTATGGTTGTAATGGCAGCCGCCAGGATATCACTGACTGGTTCTGCAAGGAAAACTGCAAATACCTTATCAGATAAAAAGAGCGGCAGGATAAAGATCAGAGGGATCAGCAGGATCAGTTTTCGCAGGCATGCAAGAAGCAGACTGATTTTTGCCTGTCCGAGTGCCATAAAACTCTGCTGGCAGCTTATACTCCCGGAAAGCAGGAGACAGCCAGAGAAGATTTCAATAACAGCAGAAATTATGTATAATTATGTTGTAGGTACAAAAATAGTGTGACAGCGAGGTAGAGAAAATGGAAGAGCAGATAAAAAAGATTTATGAAAAGCAGAAAAATGGACGCATCAGGATGATACGGAATGTGCTGTTGATTTATGCAGCATTGATCTGTGTGGTGAGTATTTTCAAAGGAAATCCGTTCCCGCATCAGGAGACAGTACTCTTTTTCGATGTAAAGCAGCCGGGCTGGGTCACGACAGATCCCTGGCTTCTGTGGATTTGCGTGGTGGTTGATCTGATTGCAGGTATATTCATTTTAATCAGGGACATTCTCAGAGACTTTTCAAAAATTGACCGGATTCTGTCACAGCAATGTGATGCAGAAAAATATTCAGAAATGCTGGAAGAGTTGATAAAGTACGGAAAGAGCTTGGATTATCATGGATTTCAAAAAAGTGTCATGCTGATAGCTGAGTCTAAATATGTAGTTGCACTGATCATAAATGGGCAGTTGCAGAAGGCAGAAGAGTATATAAAGAATGAATGGGAAGGAAAAAGAGAGGGACGTTCCTGGCAGCAGGTCATGACGAATCTCGAACTGTCGAAGAAATATCAGGAGAAAGATGCGGCAGGTTATTCGGCTACATTAGAAAAAGCAGGGAAAGTATATCAAAAGAATCCACTGTTTATGGCAAAAAATTTGATGCTGAAAGGTGAAGATGAGGCAGCAGTAAGATTACTGAAAAATGATACGGAAAAGCTGCCTTATTATGAGGTTACACGCAGATTCCTGCTGGGAGTATGTTACTACCGAATCGGAAAAGAAGAGCAGGGAAAAGAATGTATGGAATATGTAATTGGGCATGGAAATACGTTGAAGTGCAAAGAAGAAGCGGAAAAATATGTAACAGTGTAAGTAAGGATGTTCCTTAAAATGACAGGGTAACAAAAATGGAGAAGATATAGAGGATGGTAATAAAATAGGATATATCGCACATAAAGATGGTGAATCTGGAGTATACAATTCCTGAAAATAGATTTGAGTTTTAAATATTACAAGCGTAAGATTTAAGGAACAAAAAAATTAGAAGAAAGGAATCGGTGGAAGTGGTTATGTTGTTAAAAAAGATGCAACAGTATTGGATGAGTATTTTGAAGGATAAAAAAATTTTTATGGGGAATTATTACATATGTAAGATATTTGCGATGATATTGATAGTTCTTATTGTTTTTACAGGGTGCGGACAAAATCGAATTACGGAAAAAGAAGAAAAGAAAGAAACCGTAGAATCTGAAATGAATGCAGAAGTAAAGAAAACAGCAAAAACTTTTCGGTCTGTTTATATGAAGGAGAAGTCGGAGTTAAATACATTAAAGGTGAAAAGAAAAATTATCAATTGTCTGGAAGAAAAAGGATATGCGGCAGTAGATTGTGATAATCAGATTGATATGGTCAATCGTGAAAAAGTAGAAGATTTTTGCAAAGCAGCAGAGAAAGAAGAACAGGCAGCAGTAGATATTGTTGTTGTATTTGATGAAGGGGAAATTATACAATATCATTTAGAGTCAATGAATGGAAAGATAAATGTTCGGTTATGTCAGGTTAAATGGAAGGATAATAGTCCACAGGCTAATTATTATGATGAATATGAAGCATATGAGTGGAAATATACAGAAAAAGGATACTTGTTTCTGGAGGAATATCATCCACCGGGATTTGATGGAGCACCGGGTGAAACTGGATTCAGAGTGCAGCCATTAGATAAAACATGCCGGGAATTGAATCGAAAATATGTTATGCCGTTGGGGTATGCACTTAATAATCTGTTGATTACAAATTGGGATAACCAGAATTATACGGAACTTGATTTTTATGATCTTTATGAAAAAATGTATTATATGAAATATGGAAAGCAAGTTCCATATGAAGCAAATTGTGGTGGAGCAGAATATGAAGTTCCAGAAGATGAGTTTGAAGAGGTTATAAAGACCTATTTACCATTTAGTAATACCGAGATTGAAAAAGGAACTTTTTATAACTCTGATAATAGAACTTTTAGATACAGACCGCGAGGGTTATATGATTGTGAATTCCCATATGAGCCATATCCGGAAGTTATCTCATATGAAAAATTACAAGATGGAACATTAAAACTTACGATAGAAGCAGTATGGGAAATCAGAATGTTAGATCAGGCAATCACCAGTGAATTGATGATAAAACCTATGGAAGACGGAAGTTTCCAGTATTTATCAAATAAGGTAATCAAGTCAGATCAAAATGCAAATGCAGGGTGGTATATGCCAAGGTTAACAGAAGAAGAGTGGGAAGAGAATTACAGTAATAATTAGGGGGCAATATGAAAAGAAAAAGTATTTTGTTAGTACTTTGTATAGGAATGATTCTGACTTCCTGTGAAAGTAAGATATCGTTAAACAGCACAGATGTAAAAAATGAGAAGAATCAGAAAAACACTACCATGGAAAATCCGGATAAGGGATATAATCTACCAATCGATGAAGACAAGAAAAAGGAAGCTGTGAACGATTGTGAAGAAATTATGGGCATTATCCGAGATATTTATTCTGAATATAATGGAATACAAGAAGCAGATCAGAACACTGCTGAGCAAATGATGAATCGGATGAAAGAAATTATCAAACAAAATGGGAATCCGGTCATTGGTTCCGATCATTATTCTGTTATGGATAATTATCAGAAGATGGAACAATTTTTAAAATCTGCAGAACAAGAAGAAAAAGGAAGTGTAATTTTATATGAAGCAGATACAGATGGTGGAATTACCAGAAAAGAATATAGTTATGATGGAAAAGAAATGAGTGTGATGTCCGCAAAAATGATCTGGAGTGAGGATACAGAGCCTGTACTTACATACATATCGCTATCAAAAATAAAAGAATGGGCATATACTGAAAATGGGAATTTCTGTTATGAATTATGCGTACCTGAACCACCGGAAGTGACAGAGATTGTAGATGGAAGTTGTATTATCCGGGTAAAGCCCTTGAGTGAGGAGTGTCGGGAATATTCAAAAAAATATGTGAGTACGTTCGGCTATCAGGGAAACAATCTGTTATGTTCAAACTGGAATGCGGAGGATATGCAGGGGTTGGATTATAATGGACTTTATGAATATTTTTATCAAATGAAATATGGAGAAAAATTTACTGCAGAAAAAGAGGTTGTGGGAATTCCAGCAGAAGAGTTCGAAAATGTAATTATGACATATCTTCCTGTTACAAAAGAAGAATTGAAAGAATGGGCGGTCTACGATGAACAAAGTAATATGTTTATCTGGGAACGATTGGGATGTGGTAATTATTCACCAACACATTTTGGCTTGTCTTTACCGGAAGTAACAGAAGTCAGGCACAATGAAGATGGAACCATTGTTTTGACAATTCATGCAGTATGTGATTCTGTTGTATGTAATGATGCTGTTATTACACACGAACTTACGATGAAAATTCAGGATGATGGAACGATTCAGTATGTTGGAAACAGGATTTTAGATAATGGTATTGATAATATACCGAGGTATCAGTACCGGTTAGGTAATTTGCAGAATTGATCAGTAGAGAAGAATGAAATAAAGAGAACTGATAACAGGAAATTATGCTATCAGTTCTCTTTATTTATTTCCAAATACCAAGATTAGAAAGTACAGATTCTGTTATTTCGGTAGCCTGACTTCCAGTTGCACCAGAAGAGGATTGAATATTTGTTGCGAAGTAGTAAGTATTATTCGCTGTTTCAATGTATCCGATAAACCAGCCATTGACATCTTTACCATTGACACGCCCGGTTCCTGTTTTCCCGTAAAGAGAACCGGAAGAATTAGTGGAAAGCAGCAGGGCTTTTTTTACTGCCTGGATATTTTTACTGTCAAAATGAAAATTATTTTGATAGAAATCCTGTAACAATTCCACCTGTTCTATGGGTGATATCTTCAGAGAGAAATCTGTCCAATAGAGATTTAGATTTGTTCCAGTATTCTGATTCCCATAGTTTATTGTCTGTAAAAATGTTCTTACGGCTTCAAAACCTGCCTGTGAATCAATTGCCTGAAAATACCAGTTTACGGAATTCTGTATAGCCGAGGTTAAATCTTGATCGGCTTCCCATGAATTAAAAGGATATGGTTCTCCATTCCATGTGAAAGTGGAATGTTCTGGTGTAATAATTCCAGATTCCAAGCCAAGTAATGCATCATATATTTTATAAGTCGAATTCGGTGATACACGTGTGGAAGCATGATCCATATTATAAATATTCCATTTATCAGCAGACTGATTATATAAAACAAAACTTCCGGTGTAGTCCCCAAAATTGGAAGAAAGATTTAGCTGAGTAATATTCTTTTCGGTTATGTCAAAATGATAACCAGTCTGATCAGAAGCATAAACAGAAAGTATGGGAATGCATCCAATGATGATAGTAGAGACGAATATGCATATAAGATATCCACGAATTTTTTGTTTAAAAGTAGGTTGGTGGAATGATGCAATATTTAAAATGCGTCCTTTTAACTGTTTTATATTTCCGCTGATTCCCATAGTAAGAGGGAATGGAGACAGAGCTATTGTTTCGGCAAAGTTAATCAGTGTATTTCCATATGACTTGTATTCTGTTTCTTTCAATAATTGTAATACAGCACTGTCGCAGGCAAGTTCCCGTTCCTGCCGTATTCTTTTTAGAAAATACCAGATTAGGGGATTGAACCAGTAGAAAACATTTACTGTATTTATCAAATATCCAATTAGAATATCTTTATGCTTGTAGTGCTGCAGTTCATGAAGAAGCATATATCGAATATCAGTTGAGCTTATAGTTCCAGCGTTAAAATCTGAAATCAAGTGAATTGGAAGATAAATGCGAGGATGCAGGAAACCAGCCAAAACAGGAGATTTCAAAAATGCTGTACTATAAATCGGAATGGTATGCTTGCTGTTCACTTCGTTTAAACATTCTATATAAAGAGCGTTTAGTTCTTTATTTTGAAGAGGTAAAGCAGAACTATATAAGGCTTTTACTTGTCTTACTGAGCGGTAGAGAAGAAAAAACATTATGAATATACCGATACTCCAGAAAAATACAAGTAATGTGTGAATAAAAGTTGGTATTTGGGTGCTGACAGAGACAGCAAAATCATTTATTTTATCCAAATTATAACCATTACCAGAAATAAAAGTGGTTTGAATGTCACCATTGGTACTTGAACTGGCTGTCAGCAAATGGCTCCACGATATAGAAGAGGGGGTAGAGTTTATTGGTAAAAAGGGAACAATTAGAACGGCAAGAAATATAATCGAAAGATTATATTGCATACGTGCGGATAATTGTCTTTGCAATAAATTTTTTAATCCCAGTAAACTACCTAAAAAAATACAAATGATGGCATTACACAGTAAAAATCGAAAACTAAAATATATCAAAATATGCTCATCCTCCCATGGTTAATGATTGGAAAGAAGATTCCGTAAGCTGGCAATGTCTTCTTCAGACAATTTATCATCCTCAATGTAAGAGGCAAGCATAGAAGTGATATTACCATTATAATATCGCTTTAAAAAAGAATTACTTTCCTGTCGAATATATTCGTCTTCCTTGACCAATGGAGTATAGACAAAAACCCGGCTTTGTTTTTCATAGGTTAGTGCTTTTTTAGAAACGAGACGTTTAATCAATGTCTGAATTGTTTTAGGACTCCAACTGGAAATTTGTGTTAATTTTTCAGTAATTTCATTGGTGCTGATTGGTGCGTATTTCCAAACGATTTTCATAACTTCAAATTCAGCTTCTGAAATTTGAGGCAGATTGCTCATGTGATATTCCTCCAAATCTTACATATGTAATAAAAATATTATATATCTTAAAAGGTTATTCTGTCAACGAAATAAAAACTTGACTTTAAATCTTACAGATGTAATAATAGATAAAAATTACACTTGTAAGATTTAGAATATGAAAGGTTTTTATAAAATGGGAAGGGTAGTTGTTGTAACATTTGATGAAAATGAGGAAGAAAAATTAAATGAATTATTACATTTTCTGTCTGCTAAAAAATACTCTGAGATGCCTGGTAAACAAAATAGGGTACTTGATTACGGAGCATTAAAAATAAATGCGGAATATCGTTCTGTAGAAAGTAATGGTGAGCTGGTTCAATTGACGAATTATGAATTTGAAATATTATATTTGCTGGCAAAAAATCCAGGACGGATATTTTCAAAGGAACAAATATATACACAGGTGTGGAAAGAACCATATTATGGGGCAGAAGATAATGTTATGGGCATAATTCGGAGAATCAGAAAAAAGATTGAGCCAGATTCTGCAAAACCAAGATACATTTTAAATGTATGGGGTATGGGATATAAATTTAATGGTGAATTGATGAAATGATGGAATATAAAATTGGGCATAATAAGTAAAGATACCAAAAAAAGCAGGAGAAATTTTTATGGAAAATGATATTTGGAATGAAATATCCTCTTTTTTGAACCAGTTGCGTTGTGAGAATATAAACAGAGAAAGTTATATCTATTTCCAAGAACTTGCAAATATTCAGTTGAAGAAGAAAATGGAAAAAGAAAAGGTGAATAAACTTCTCGATCATATAAGTTATGAGGACAGGGAGAAGTTGAAGCAATATGGAGAAATTTTGGAAGAAGAAGCGTTTGTGTCAGAACAAAGGGCATATTGTCAAGGATATGTAGATTGTATTCAGTTATTGGCTGGTTTAGGACTCTTGAAAAAATCGACGGATATGGAAAAAATAATTAGCGAGATGAAAAGCAATTAAGTGTGTCGTGGAGGGAAATGTAGTATTTGATAGATAATAGGATGTTCGTAAAGAAGAAACAGTTATGTTATATCAAGTTGTAATGATATAGCATAACTGTTTTTAACATATGGTAATAGTATTTATTCCACTAATTTTAAATATCGGTAATTATCAGCTATTTATCGGTATTTTACAAGTTTTATTTTGTATCATTAGTAGTGTCTACGTTAGAAATAAAAGGATTAGAATCTAGCAGAGCTGTCGTAGTTGCAAGAATTACCTGTAACTGATAATCATTGCACTGATTTAAGAGCCGAAGAATCTGATCATATGTAGAATTATTTTTATTCTGATTTGGATAAACGTAGTCATCAGCAGAAATATTTAAAGTCTGCATGGTTTTACAAAATAATTCCAGACTGGGACCGCCTTTATGGCGTTCGAGGTCTCCAAGATAAGCCGCCGATATTCCGAGTTTTTCAGCAAGAGCTTCTTGTGTTAAATGCATTTCCATACGCCCTTGTTTTACTAAAGTGGCAAATAATGTTTTTGGAATATCCATGTTTATATACCTCCATAAACTTAGTGTATTACCCTAAATTTGAAAAGTGAAAAGGGTGTAACATTAGAAAAAACACAGGGTATTACCCAATGAATGAGAAAGCATACAAATCTCTTTCGGTTAAAAAAAACAGATTCCGAAAGAGCAGTATTTGTATGCTTATTTCTTTTCCGGAATCTAACCGGAGAAAATATGGTTCTTAGCAAGAGTTCAGCTAAAAAATTCTGTTCAACAGAAGGTATTCAATTAAAAAAATCTCAACAATTTCATTAGTAAATGTTGGAATTGAAACTAGGGTAAGAGCCAATAATGAATCCAGGGTAATAAAATATCGAATTAAATGCGTCCATAGGAGTGAAATCTGTCAGGGCGTTTTTTGTTACCTAAATATTGAGAATGAGCAATTCAAAATAAGGGCGATTGTTCGTATTCATGCCCCGCCTACTGATCTGAATTCAAAAAAATTCAGATCGGAGGAAAAGAAAATGACGGGCAATCACCCAAAAAGAAGAAAAGATAAATACAACCCATATGAAATCTATGAGAAGGACGGAAAATATTATGTTTCATTTCGCAATGGTGAAAAAGAGTACAAGAATTTGGAAATTGGAAAGAGTGTATATGAGGCTTTTAATACGTTTGAATTGCAGGATGTGTCGCATATGAATGTTGTGGACAGGCATTTGGAACAGTCAGAAATCTGGGATTCCAGTTTATATGAACGGATATTTCAGAAAGAAGAAAGTGTAGAGGATACGGTTCTGAATAAACTGGAAGCGGAACGTTTACATAGTGCAATTCAGCAGTTGTCGGAAATTCAGAGAAGACGATTGATGAAGTATTATTTTGAAGATAAGAATTATGAGCAGATTGCACAGGAAGAAGGCTGCTCTTTTCAGATGGTAGCAAAGTCTGTAAAAGCAGCAATCAGAAATTTGAAAAAGATTTTGAGATAGTGGGTTGAAAAATAGCGTTTAAGTGAGGAAACAGGTGGAAAGAGAAATATTCTGATCTACCTGTTTCTTCTTTTGTCACGAAAAGACTGGGGAGCGGGACGAACCTTGACAAATTCATATACATTCATCAGACACATTCCTGTTGTTATTGTGATGAGCGTAAGCCACATTAACAAATACGCCATAACACAGGCTGGGTAAAGACAGCGAAATCCCACCCGTATACTTCCTTTTGGTTTCAGTTTGTATTACCCGGACTGTGGAGCGAAAAATATCTGGTTATAACTGTCAGATTGCTTCTGGCAGGGCGATGACAGACAACAGGCATAATGATACTCCTGTCCGGTCATAAAGTCGTGTATACAAAATATTTCTTTGATGCCGCAACAAGTGAGGGCAGCTTCAGGAGATCCCTGGAGAGGAAAAATCCTAATCCCATATATTTATTTTAAATAAAATCCTGTGGAGCTGATCAGCAGTCAGCCGTCTGATGATTTCCCAATTACAAGTCGGGGCGTCGGGGACAAATAGGCTTGTATTTTACATATTTAGGGATAACAACAGTTAGAAAGACGAGAGGAGATATAGCAAAGATGGAAGATAGGAACGTCAAGCGTGGGGATATTTATCACGCCGACCTTGATCCTGTATTTGGAAGTGAACAGGGCGGTTATCGTCCGGTGCTGGTGATTCAGAACAATATAGGAAATAAATACAGTCCGACAGTGATTGTGGCAGCAATTACTAGTAAAGAAAAAATGAAACTGCCAACACACATTGCAGTCCCGGAAATGGAAGAGTTAGAAAAAGATTCTGTAGTGCTGTTGGAGCAGCTTAGAACTTTAGATAAAAGACGGTTGGAAAATTATGTGTGCACCTTAGACCGCACTGAAATGGAGAAAATCAATAAAGCAATCAGGAGAAGTACCGGGATACCGAAGATAATTGAAAAACCGTTAGTCGTGAGCCTGTGCAGAGTATGTGCAGGCAATTTTTATGATGTGCCGGGACATTATATCCGGAGGGTGAATCCGGAACAGCGATATAAGGATACTTGTATGTTTTGCAATATCAGAAAAGGATATGACTATTATATAGGAAAGAAGCGAGTGTGAGGGTAGTATATGGAGCAAGAAAAGGTACTTTTAAATGTAGAAGAAACAGCAGCTTACTTGAATCTTGGGATGACGAAAACTAGAGAATTGATGAGAGAAAATGAAAAAATATTTGTTGTTCGAATTGGCAATCGTAATTATGCACATAAGATCTTACTCGATAAATGGCTGTTGGCACAGGTCAGAAAGTAAGTCAAGAATGCGAAACAAAAATTCGCATGTTTGTTTTGCACGTTTATGAATGGTAATTTGAAGGAGCAACAGATAAGAAGTTTTTCAGGAGGAAACAATTATGGCAAAAGCATTACCAAGAGGAGTTAGAGAGAAGAACGGTTCATATGAAGCAAGAGCGGTTGTAAACGGAATTAGAATCAATTTATATGGAACAGATCTAAACGAACTGATGGAAGAATTTGAAAAGGCAAAAGAAAATGCCAGGGATACATTGGATTATAGAAAAACCAGAATCACATTGAATGAGTGGTTTGAAGAATGGTTTTCAGAGGTAAAGCAACACCGGGTGAAGGAAACGAGTATTGCACCGATGAAAAATAATTTCAAAAGAACATTTGGCTTTTATATTGGTTCAATGAAGTTGAAAGATATTAAACCGTTGGATGTTCAGAGAGCATTAAATGCAATGGAACAGAATCATGTATCGCACAGTGCAATGCGAGAAGCATTGGGACGTTTAAGAGAATGCTTAGATTTTGCATTAGGAAACCAATTGATTAAAGTAAATCCATGTTTGATTGTAGAAGTACCATGGACATTTAAACAATCAAAAGAAGAAATTGCATTAACCCAGGAAGAACAGGACAATTTCCTGAGTGAGATGGAGGATAGCTGGTATAAAGAAATGTTTTATTTCATGTGTTTGACAGGTGTCCGAGTTGGAGAACTTGGTGGAATGAAATGGAGCGATATAGATTTTAAAAAGAAAGTAGTTCGCGTCAGACGTTCCTTGAGTTGTAGTTATTATAATGGAGAAAAGAGAATGATGCTTGTAACTCCTAAAACGGTAAATTCAATCAGAGAGATTCCGTTTTTAGGAGAAATGGAAGAAATATTAAAAGCTCAGAAGAAAAAACAGAATAAGCTAAAAGAGGAACTGGGCAGTCGCTGGAGAAGTACGGATGATTTAAAAGATTTGGTATTTACAACAGGTATGGGAAGTCTCTGCGTCAGATATGTTGTAGAAAAAGAAATTAAAAAGGCTTTAAAGAGAATGAGAGAAAAAGAAGGAGTTCTGGCAGTACAAGAAAATAGAGAACCCAGAGAAATCAGGGACTTCCATCCACATAGTTTACGACATACGTTTGCTACAAGATGCTTTGAAAAGAAAATGGAACCGAAGGTTGTCCAGAGGTTGATGGGACATTCGAGTATCAGCATCACATTAAACATTTATACACATGTCTTGGATAATATAATGGAAGAAGAAATTAAGAAATTTGGAGTGGCGAAGACACAGACACCGGAAGAATATTATAATGAAGAAATCCGAAAAGTTAGAATTTCAGCGATGAGTCATTGTTGATTATAAAGTTGGGGAACAAAATACTCCCCAACTTTATAAAAAAGATTCCCCAAATGAGAAAAAATGAACCTGAAATCAAGCAACAAATATTCAAAAACATTCCCCAACTCAAAAACTTGGGGAACACAAAAAATCATCAGTTAGATAGAGATAGAAATTTCTTGAAAATGCTGATAAATACATAGCTGTATTATATATAAGTAGCAATACAGGAGGAATGTAATTACAAAGTTCACAAATCAGGCTGGGAATGTAATTCAAAAGTCGCAAAACAGATGAACGCATAATCTTACAGTTCGCATAAGAATTTGAACCGTATGATTATCATGTAAATCAACGAAAAACCTTGAATTTCCTATGAAAATGGGATGATTCAAGGTTTTTTTGCGTTGCCAAGCATGCGACAAAAAGGTCCGGTGGACCTTTTTTAGTGTTGGGGAATAAATTTTGACTTATCGTAAATTATCGCTATTTATGCATGAAATTGGGTAAAAGTTGGGGAGT
This sequence comes from Coprococcus sp. RTP21204st1_G4_RTP21204_210225, assembly GCF_040915385.1. Taxonomy (NCBI): domain Bacteria; kingdom Bacillati; phylum Bacillota; class Clostridia; order Lachnospirales; family Lachnospiraceae; genus Coprococcus; species Coprococcus sp. RTP21204st1_G4_RTP21204_210225. Next base: position 42,758 of record NZ_JBCPDP010000008.1, read on the forward strand.
GAGTTGGGGAATTTCAATTCCCCAACTGGCGTGTGAAACTTCGCCTCATTCTTCTGAAATAAGTAGGCGAAGATTGCCTGTTTTAATTTGTTAGATTCTGTTCTTGCAAGTACGAGGATTTCAACAGTGAGTATGTCGTGATGCTTAATCAGGCAGAGCCGGACAGAGCAAAACTGGCCACACTACTAAATATCTCCACAGAACAGATGGGATATATGCGGTGAAGAGTTGAAGGTTATAGACAAAGTTACGGAACGATCGTTGTGGGGAGATTATTTATGTAGAAATAAAAGAACGAAAGTTCAGTCAAAAGATTATATGACACAGAAATGAACGAAAATTTAAGAAAATCTAAATAGTATTTCCAACTGTTTTCCAGTATACTGAAACTATGATTGGATATCGGAACGCAAGTTACGGGGCGATGGTATTGTGCGATAACTTAGAGGGACAAATTGGATCTGGAAAGTGCTGCGGGTTCCTTATTGAGGCAATGGAGAGGAAACTCAGGAATCGTGGAAGGTTTTCCTGAACACGATTCCCGCTTTCAGAGGTTCCTCGGAATGGTTTGCCGAAGGGAAGCCGCAGCACTTTCCATATACACTTTGTCGGACTAACTTCAACAAACTTTTACACCTTAAAAGTAGAATGATGAGGAGGGAATGAAAATGAATGTAAATGGGAATTTCAAAGACAATCTGAAGGGGAAGAAAAAGGTGATTTTTATTGTATGCTTTATTTTTGCAGTCGCTCTGATTGCCGCAATCCTGCACATGGTTTCAGGAGGGGAAAAGGATTCCGCGAAGAACATCTACTACGCGGATAAGGTCAGCGTGATCACCGGAAACGGAAGCGGAACCGTGAACCGCTTTGCAGGCGTTGTGGAGGCGCAGGATACTTTGAAAATCTCACTTTCAGAAGGACAGAAAGTGAAAGAGATTTTCGTGGAAAAAGGGCAGGAAGTGGAGCCTGGGACGAAACTCTTTGAATATGATACAGAGGAGCTTGCGATGACACTGGAGCAGGGGAATCTGGAACTGGAGAAGATAGGGAACAGTATTTCCAATCTGAATTCACAGATTGCGGCCTTAACGACAGAGAAAAAGAATGCACCGGCAGGTGAGCAGCTTTCTTATACAACGCAGATCCAGGAGCTGCAGACGAATGTAAAACAGGAAGAATATAATTATAAAGTAAAAGAACTGGAAGTGAACCGGACGAAGAAGAGTCTGGAATCATCCACGGTGACATCCACGATTGCAGGAATTATCCAGGAGATTAATCCAGATCCTGGTTATGATGATTACAGTGGAGAAAAGCAGGCATTTATGAGCATTCTTTCTACCGGAAAATACCGAATTAAGGGAAAAATCAGTGAACAGAATATCGGTGAGCTTCAGCCGGGAATGGATGTGACGGTGCGGGCAAGGAATAACCAGGAGGAGATCTGGAGGGGATCTGTGGATGTGATCGACACAGAAAAACCGGAGAGCAGTTCACAAAGCGAGATGTATTCCGGTTCGGATTCTTCTGCCCGGGCAACTAAATATTCATTTTATGTAACGCTTGAAACCAGTGATGGTCTGATGCTGGGACAGCATGTATATATCGAGCCTGGAACCGGAGTAAATACAGAGGGATTACATCTGATGACTGCTTATATTGTAGATGCAGACGGGAAAGAGCCTTACGTTTGGGTAGCAAATAAAAAGGACAGACTGGAAAAGAGAAATGTAAAGCTTGGTGCTTATGATGAGGAGCAGGATACATGGGAAATCACAGAAGGACTGAAAGAGACGGATTACATTGTCTGGCCGGATGGAGAATGTAAAGAAGGAGCAGCCGTTCAGAAGAACGAAAATGTACAGGCAGGAGGCATGGAAGAGGGGGAATAAAGGATGACTTTTCAAAAAAGAAATAAGAAAAAAATTCTTCAGATCGGGATTGCTTTGGTTGTCTGTGTATGTTTCATTGGAGGCGGCATTATATTTGCAATGAAAAAAAGTGAAAAAGCGGTCAAGGTTGCACCGGTAGCCAGTATGAGTAATGGTGGATGGTATTCAGAATCGGATATTTATGATTATGCGAAGGTGCAGGCAGGTGCGAGCCAGGACATTTACCATGATGATACCCTTACGATCAAGGAGATTTATGTCAAATCAGGGGATACGGTGAAGATCGGCGATCGTCTGGTTGCCTATGATACTACGCTTGCAGGACTTGAGCAGGAAATGAAGCAGATGGAGATTCAGGGGATTGAACTGAATATTCAGAATCAAAAGGCAGAATTAGAGCAGCTGAAAAATGCAAAGATTGTTTCGTCTGTTGAAAGAAGCCAGGATGAGCTGCGGAAAATGACTGCAAAAGGAACCAGACCTGGAATAATACGGACTGCGGATGCAAAGAAAAATGAAGGGGAAAATCCGGATACTTCCGAAAATCCTGAGCAGCCGGAGACACCAGAAAATCCGGAAGGACCGGAAAAACCATCAATCGGGAAGCCGTTTCCGGAAGAACTGAAGGATAAGATCATTTATAAAGAGATTACAAAGGACGCTGCTCCTTATAATGAAGATGGAGATGGAACAAAAGAAAAGCCGTATCGCTATCTTTGTGCGCCGGGAGCAACGGTAAATGCGGAGTTCATGCTGAAAATGCTGGAAGAGAGGGCAGTCTGTATCTTTGATGTAGTGGATCAGGAGAAGGAACCGACGCTTCTTTTATACTCCTGGACGCTGGACGGAAAGACCGGACAGGTGATAAAGCCCGAAAATCCGGAGCAGCCGGGGACACCGGAAGAGCCGATAATTCCGGACGAACCGGATAACCCTGGTGGATATGAAGAACCGGATCCAGGAGACGCAGATGGAATGATCAGGGAAGAGCAGGCAAAGCAGATCCAGGAAAAAGAACAGAAGATCAAGGACCTGGATCTGGAAAAGCGAACAGCGCAACTGGAATTGAAAAAGCTGGATAAAAAAGTAAATAATGGTGTTGTAAAGAGTACAGTAGAGGGAACGGTAAAATCTGTACTTGACGAAGAAGAGGCAAAGCTGGAGAATAAACCGGTTATATCTGTGACCGGAAAAAATGGTTGCTATGTAATCGGAGGGATTGCCGAAAGCAGCTATGATAAATTAAAAGAGGGTATGACTGTGATGGTGACTTCCTGGAATACGGGGAACTCTTATGAGGCAACGATCACCAGTATCGGTAATTCACCGGTTGAAAGTATGAAGAGCAGCGAGAATCCTAATATGTCCTACTATCCGTTTACTGCAGTGGTTGAGAAAGATGCAGATCTTTCATCTGGCGAGGGTGTCAGTATTTCCGTAGACGGACTTTCGGGTGACAGTGGGAATTCGATTTACCTGGAACGGATGTTCATAAGAGAAGACGGAAACCGCTCCTATGTATACAAGAAAGGAAAACATGGAAGGCTGGAGAAGCAGTATGTAGAGGTTGGAAAAAATATGTACGGTTCCATTGAAATCGTTTCCGGACTTACCATGGAGGATGAGATTGCATTTCCGTATGGAAGAAATGTAAAAGAGGGTGCGAAGACAAAGACAGTGGAGTCACTGTATGATTATAATTAATGAGGGGGTGAGGAGATGCTTGAAGATATCAGGCTGGCATTTCAGGGAATCTGGAGTCATAAGCTGCGATCTGCGCTGACGATGCTTGGTATTATTATCGGAATCGGATCGATCATTGCAATTGTTTCGACGATCAAAGGAACCAATGAGCAGATCAAGAAAAATCTGGTTGGCGCGGGAAATAATGCGGTCAATATCCAGCTTTATCAGGGAGACTGGACACTGGATCTGTCTTATCAGGAGGTTCCGGATGGAATACCGGAGATTTCAGATCGGGTACTTGGTGAGATCCAGACACTGGATGAGGTGGAAAGTGCAGCCCTTTATCACAGACGAAATGAATATGATGCTGTATATGCAGGCAGTCAGAAGCTGGCAAGCTGTAATATTTTTGGGATAGATTCCAATTATCTGGATGCCTATGGATTTCAGATCACAAAAGGGCGTGGCTTTTCCGAAAAAGATTTTACTACAAACCGAAAAGTTGTGCTGCTTGATAAAACGACAGCCACAGCTCTATTTCCGGATGGAAATGTGATTGGAAAGATTATTGAGGTTAAAGGGGAGCCATTTACGGTGATCGGTATGATGGCGAGGAAAGAAAATTCGCAGCCGGTGATCAATTCGATGGAAGACTATTATCGTTATGTATCCACGGATGGAAGTGGAACGATCTGTATTCCGGATGCACTGTGGCCGATTATTTATCAGTACGATGAACCGCAGAATCTGGTTGTCCGCGCGACAAGCACAGATGAGATGACTGCGGCAGGAGAAAAGGCGGCAGATATCCTGAACAGTTACCTGACCGTGTCTGATGAGACGATAAAGTATAAAGGGGAAGATCTTCTGGAACAGGCGAACCAGATCCAGGAGATCAGCAGCTCGACGAACCAGCAGCTGCTCTGGATTGCAAGCATTTCACTTCTGGTTGGCGGGATCGGTGTTATGAATATTATGCTGGTGTCTGTGACAGAAAGAACGAGAGAAATCGGTCTGAAAAAGGCACTGGGGGCAAGAAAAAGAAGGATCCTGACGCAGTTTCTGACGGAAGCGGCAGTACTTACCCTTCTTGGAGGTCTGATCGGTGTGGCAGGAGGGATTGCGCTTGCCTATATTATTTCCGCAGTCTCGGCAGTTCCGGTGGCAATCAGCGGAGTGTCTATTCTGGTCGGAGTAGTATTTTCCACATTGATCGGAATTATTTTCGGACTCCTTCCGTCGGTGAAGGCGGCGAACATGAATCCAATCGATGCACTGAGAAGTGAGTAGGTTTATGTAGAGAAGAATTATTTGTCGGATCCAAGATTGCAGATAAATGGATAGTATCTGTTCTACAGGAAAGTGGCGTGCCTTACTGGCACGCCATTTTTAAAAATTCTTCCATTGCCCTTGTCTGGTAGCGACCATTTTTCCAGTAGAACCGGATGTCACGGCTGCTTTCGCCTGCAGGAAGCTTATAGTACACCACATCAGAGGTAAGAGGTACTTTTGAGAGCATGATATCTCCGATAAAAGAGATTCCCATGCCGGAGCAGGTGATGTTGTAAGAAGTCATCTGCTGATCCATTTCCAGGATGATATTTGGTTCAAAGAGATTGTTCTGGCAGATCATACGGGCACGTTTTCCAGTGTCGTTTTCCGGTTTCAGCATAATAAAAGGCTCACTTTTAAAGCGTGTCAGAGGAACGGGAGGACAGGATTCTTCCAGAAATTTTTTGCTCAGGATATCTTCTACAGGAAGCTGATAGGAGCGCAGCGTATTATTGATCGGGAATGCTCCCGGAACAGCAAGGATCAGGTGCTCTTCCTGAAATTTACGGTAGCCGTAGATGGTGGCATCCAGAACACTGCTGTCCAGCATCAGATCCAGCTGCCCGTGTCGCAGCATACGGGCAAGATTGGCAGTGGTTTCTTCAACCAGGCTGATCTGGATCAGAGGATATCTGCGGGCAAAATCCGCGATCAGCGAAGGCAGGATCCAGGAGGAAAACAAGTTGCTTCCTCCGAGGGTGAGTGTTCCTTTTTTTAGGTCGCCCCAGTCGTTTGCAAATCCTTCAAATTCATTCTGGATACTTTTTATTTTTTCTACCGCTTTGATATACTGTACCCCACATTCGGTAAGGGAAAGTGGTTTGGTACTCCGGTCAAAGATCGGATATCCGATGTGATGCTCGACACGCTTTACGTTGGCACTGAGTGAAGGCTGTGAGATAAATAACTTCTCAGCCGCCTTGGAAAAGCTTTTTTCCAGATAAACTTCATAGACATATTCCATTCCCTGAAACATAGGTATTCTCCTTTGACATAGTTTTAAAATTATAGTTACTATAAAAATATATGTATTAGATTATATTGTAACACAGAGCTATAATGAAAACAACAAAGGCAATACGCCAGAGAAAAATGGAAAATCGAGGGATTTTGAGATGGAAAATGGAAAAGAAAACAAGACAGGTTATCGTGTAGAACAGGATTCAATAGGGGCAAAAGATATTCCGGGAGATGTATATTACGGGGTACAGTCACTGCGTGCTGCGGAAAATTTCCGTATTACCGGGCTGAATATGCATCCGGAGATCATCAACAGTCTTGCGTACATAAAGAAAGCATCTGCGATCACCAACTGCGAGAGTGGGATTCTGGAAAAGAAAAAGGCAAAAGCAATCGTACAGGCATGTGATGAAATCCTTACAGGAAAATTGCATGAGTACTTTATCGTAGATCCGATCCAGGGAGGTGCGGGTACTTCTCTGAATATGAATGCAAACGAAGTCATTGCCAACCGTGCGATTGAGATTCTTGGCGGGAAAAAGGGAGATTATTCAGCAGTAAATCCGAATGATGATGTAAACTGCGGACAGTCCACAAATGATGTTATTCCGACAGCTGGCAAAATGACTTCACTCAGACTTCTTCAGAATCTGAAAAAAGAACTGCTCAGACTTCATGGAGCGCTCTGCAAAAAGGCAGAGGAATTTGACCATGTGATCAAGATGGGACGCACCCAAATGCAGGATGCAGTTCCGATCCGTCTGGGTCAGGAATTTCAGGCATATTCCGATGCCATCATGCGTGATATCCACCGTATGGATAATGCGATGGACGAGATGCGTACCGTCAACATGGGTGGAACGGCAGTCGGAACCGGAATCAATGCAGATGAAGCCTATGTAAGCCGCATTGTTCCGAATCTTTCAAAAATATCTGATATTCAGTTTGTCCAGGCTTTTGATCTGATCGATGCAACCCAGAACCTGGATCCGTTTGTGGCAGTATCCGGTGCAGTGAAAGCGTGTGCAGTCACACTTTCCAAGATTGCCAATGACCTGCGTCTGATGTCATCCGGACCAAGAGCCGGATTTGGTGAGATCAATCTTCCGGCAAAGCAGAATGGTTCTTCGATCATGCCGGGAAAAGTGAATCCGGTCATCCCGGAAGTAGTGAACCAGGTCGCATTTAACATCATTGGAAATGATGTGACGATCACGATGGCAGCAGAGGGTGGACAGTTGGAACTGAATGCGTTTGAACCGATCGTATTCTACTGTCTGTTCCAGTCGATCGATACACTTGCATATGCAGTGCAGACTTTTATTGACAACTGTGTGACAGGAATCACAGCCAATGAAGAGAGATGCCGTCAGCTGGTAGAGAACAGCATCGGCGTAATTACTGCAATCTGTCCGCATGTAGGCTATGAGAAAGCAGCGGAGATTGCGAAAAAAGCAATGAAGACCGGGGAATCCATCCGCAATCTGATCCTCAGAGAAGGTCTTTTAAGTGAAAAAGAGATGGAAACCGTTCTGGATCCGGTCAATATGACAGAGCCAGGTATTTCGGGAAAAGAACTTCTCAGAAAATAAAGAATAAAATTTTTCTAAAAGACATGATTTTCTCCTTTTAAGGGTGTACAATGAAACATACGCGTTTCATGAGTTACAACTTAAAAGGAGAATTTTTATGCTTCAAATTCAACATATCTGCAAAGAATACCGTACAGGTACGCTGGTACAGAAGGCACTGGATGATGTAAGCCTGAATTTCAGGGACAATGAATTTGTTGCGATCCTGGGACCGAGTGGTTCGGGAAAGACGACGTTTCTTAACATCATCGGTGGACTGGATCGGTACGATAGTGGTGATCTGATCATCAACGGGATTTCTACGAAAAAATATAAAGACAGAGACTGGGATTCCTATCGAAATCATACAATTGGTTTTGTATTTCAGAGTTATAATCTGATTCCACATCAGACGGTGCTTGCCAATGTGGAGCTGGCACTGACTATTTCTGGGATCGGGAAGGAAGAACGGAAAAAGAGAGCGATTGAGGCTCTGAAAAAAGTTGGTCTTGGGGAGCAGTTGCATAAAAAACCGAGCCAGATGTCAGGCGGACAGATGCAGAGGGTGGCAATCGCCCGTGCGCTGGTCAATGATCCGGATATCCTGCTTGCTGATGAGCCGACCGGAGCGCTGGATACGGCGACCAGTGTGCAGGTTATGGAACTTTTAAAAGAAGTGGCAAAAGACCGGCTTGTTGTAATGGTTACACATAACCCAGAGCTTGCTGAAGAATATGCGACCCGTATCGTAACGCTTAAGGACGGAAAGATCCGTTCGGATACGGACGAATTTTATGTCAATGAAGTGGTCATGAAGGAGCCGGAGCATAAGAATATGGGAAAAGCTTCCATGTCATTTCTGACGGCTCTTTCCCTGAGCTTTAATAACTTAAAGACGAAGAAAGCAAGGACTCTTCTGACATCTTTTGCCGGTTCTATTGGAATTATCGGGATTGCACTGATCCTGGCACTTTCCAACGGAGTCAATGCCTACATCAAGTCAATTGAAGAAGAGACTCTTTCCGAGTATCCGCTTCAGATCCAGAGTACCGGATTTGATATGACATCGATGATGGTAGGCAATATGGACAGTGGTTCGGGCAGTTCGGATAAGAAGGAAACAAAAAAAGACGGGGAAGTCAAGGTTATGCAGATGATGACCAATATGTTTTCCACGATGGATTCCAATGACCTGAAGTCTTTAAAAGAATATCTGGATGGAGGAAAAAGTGGAATTGAGGACTATACCAGTGCCGTTGAATATTCTTATAATATTTCACCAAGAATCTATCGGCAGAACAAGGATGGTTCCATTCGCCAGGTGAATCCGGACAAATCCTTTGAGTCGCTTGGAATCAGCTCTGGCGCAAGTACCAACAGTCTGATGTCATCGATGATGAGTACGAATGTTTTTTATGAAATGCCTAAGACGGAGGGGCTTTATGAGAACCAGTATGATGTGAAGGCGGGACGCTGGCCGCAGAATTATAATGAATGTGTACTGGTGCTGACTTCGGACGGAGGCATGAGTGATTTTCTCCTTTATACTTTGGGACTGCGGGATCAGATGGAACTGGACGAAATGATCCAGGAATTTATCAATGAAGAAGATGTGAACACTCCGGCAAATATCGGAACATATACCTATGAGGATATTATTGGAAGAACTTTTAAACTGGTCAATGTGTCTGACTGCTACGAATATGACAGCCAGTATAAGGTCTGGAAGGATAAATCCGATAATAAGGAATATATAAAGAAACTGGTGGACCAGGGCGAAGATTTGAAAATCGTCGGAATCGTGCAGGCATCAGAGGATGCAAATGCCTCTGCTCTGACACCGGGGATCGGTTATCCACAGAGTCTTGCCGAGCATGTTGCGAAAGAGGCTACGAAAAGCGAGATTGTAAAAGATCAGCTGGAGAATCCATCCAAGAATGTATTTACCGGAGAACAGTTCGGAACCACAGAAGAGAAGAACGGACTGGATGCGAACAGTCTGTTTACGGTAGATGAGGATGCACTTCAGAAAGCATTTGTTTTAGACGACAGTGGATTTTTCGGTGATATGTTGTCAGCAGATTCCCTGAATCTGGAAAATGCATTCCGGATGGGTGGGGATTCTCTGGATCTGTCCGGGATGATAAATCTGGATCGGATCAGTCTTGACGTGTCCGGTATGCCACAGATGAATCTTGGCGATATGATCGGAAGCCTGAATCTTACCGTAAAACCGGGTGGAATGCAGAAGTTGTCTGAGAGTGTTATGGAAGGTTATCAGGAGTATGTGAAATTCCATCCGGAAGCAGATTATTCAAATCTGGCGAGAGATTTTATGGATTACCTGATGACGGATGAAGCGCAGAAGATCCTGAAAGATAATCTGCAGGAGATCATTGAGAGCACCGGTGGGTTTAAGATTACAATTGATCAGATGCAGGAGCTTGTACAGCGTGTGATGGAAGGATATCAAAAGTATGCTGCGGGAAAAGGATATACAGATCCGGATAAATTTGGAGAATACTTGGCGGAGTATTTACAGACCGAGGAAGCAAAAGAGATTATGAATGCCTGGCAGCAGGAGATTTTTGGAGATACGGTGATAAATATTACTTCTGACCAGCTGAAAAAACTGACAAAAGAACTGGCGAGTAGTTATCCGGCATATGCTGCGGCGAATGGAAAAGCAGATCCGACCAAAATGGGAGATTATTTTCTGAACTACCTTGCTACAGCAGATGGAAAACAGCGTCTGATGAACGGGCTTTCCGAGGTGATCGATATGGATCAGCTGGAGAGCCAGTTAAGTGCGACAATGGGAAGTTACATGGCAAAGGCAATGGGAACTTATACCGGAGCAATTTCGGATATGCTTGAGACTCAGATCACTTCGGCAATGAATCAGATCGTCACTCAGATCACAGGAGAAATCGGGAACGCCATGCAGGCTGCCATGGGAAATGTGGGAACCCAGCTGCAGAACATGCTTGGAAGTTCGATGAAGATTGATACCGATGCATTTGCAAAGGCATTTCAGATGAATATGACAGAAGATGATTTGAAAGAGCTGATGACATCCATGACAATGAGCGCGACTGCTTCCTATGACAATAATCTGCAGAAGCTTGGATACGTGGATTTTGCGAACCCGAGTCAGATTTCCATATATCCGACGGATTTTGAGAGCAAAGAAAAAGTGGTGAAAATCCTGGATTCTTATAACAGCCGGATGGAAAAAGAAGGAAAAGAGGAACAGATCATCACTTATACCGATATAGTCGGAACACTGATGTCTTCCGTGACAAATATCGTGGATATCATCAGCTATGTGCTGATTGCGTTTGTGGCGATTTCCCTTGTAGTATCTTCAATTATGATCGGGGTTATCACCTACATCAGTGTACTGGAACGGAAGAAGGAGATTGGAATCCTGCGCGCGATCGGGGCATCTAAGAGAAATGTATCGCAGGTATTTAATGCAGAAACCGTTATCATTGGTCTGTGTGCCGGACTGATCGGAATCGGACTGTCACTGCTGCTTCTGATCCCTGGAAATATGATCATCCATGCGGTGGCAGATAATAACAAAATCAATGCATTTTTACCAGTGCTTCCGGCAATTGTGCTGATTCTTTTGAGTATCGGGCTTACCCTGCTCGGTGGAATCATTCCGTCAAGGAAAGCAGCAAAGAGCGATCCGGTGACAGCGCTTAGGACAGAATAAAAAAAGAGAATGAGGGAAAATATTTACTGTTTGAATGGAAGAGTGCCGGTAAAAAAGGCGATTCCGTTCGGACTACAGCATGTTCTGGCAATATAAGGAACTGGCGGCACGATAAAAAGTGTCGCCAGTTCTTTTTTAGTCTGGAAGTGACCAGTTCCAGAAGCTTGTTCATTATATTTGACCAGCTTGGAAGTATTTGCTGTATAGAGCATTGGAATCAATGTAGCAGCGTCCTGGAATTGCTGCATTTCTTCTGGTGAAAATCCGGTTGTGCCGCATACCAGGGCTTTTTGGTGTTTCACTGCGAGGGAGAGTACCTCCAGACTGGTTTCTCTGGTAGAAAAATCGATGATGACTTGACCGGATCCGCACCGAATGTTCAGTAAGCTATGATTCCAATTGTAAGAACTAAAAAAGCATGCTATACTTACGGCAGATGAAAAACTGACAGGATAAGACAACAAAGGAGAGACACATGAATTCTAATTTTGAATATTATAAAGTTTTTTATTATGTGGCGAAGTATGAGAACCTTACAAAGGCATCCAGCGTTCTGAAGACGAGCCAGCCGGCGGTGACGAGAACGATACACAACCTGGAAAATGAACTGGGATGCCGGTTATTTACCAGAAGCAAATCCGGCATGAAGCTGACACCGGAGGGAAGAACCTTTTACAGCTATGTATCGGCAGGGTGCGCCCAGTTTTTTAAAGGGGAAAATGATCTGAGCAATCTGATCAGTCTGGAGAACGGGACAATCTATATCAGTGCGACTGAGACAGCCTTGCACTGCTTCCTGTTCCGGGCAATGGGAGAGTTCAACAGCATTTATCCGAACGTACATTTCAAAATCTTAAATAACAGTACCATGGACTCGGTCAACGCGGTAAAAGAAGGAAAGGTAGACCTTGCATTTGTGTCAACGGATCTGCAGGTAAATAAGCCGCTCAGGATGAAGAAACTGCGGGAATACCATGAGGTGCTGATCGGCGGCAGTCGTTACATAGAATTAAAAGGAAGAAAGATTTCATTGGAGGAGCTTTCGACTTATCCCTGGATCAGCCTGACTTCGGAGGCACTGACCAGAAAATTCCTGAATAATTATTTTGCAGATCATGGTCTGCAGTTTTTGCCGGATATGGAGCTTGCGACGACAGACCTGATCTTGCCGGCAGTCCGTCACAATCTTGGAATTGGATTTGTCCCGGAAGAATTTGCCGAAGAAGAGAAGAAGGCAGAAAATGTATTTGAAATCGAAGTGGAAGAGAAGCTTCCGACCAGAAATATTATTCTGATCTATGATACTGAGTATCCTCAGAGTATTGCATCGAAGGAGTTTCAGAAGTTTCTGAGCAGTCAGAAGAACTAAAGAAGAAATAGATTTTCAAAGTGGATTGTGCAAATCGGTATCCTTTGTAGCCGGGATGTGTATCTGCAAAGAAAAATATAAGGAGAATGCCCCGGAATTTTTTATGTGTGGATCATAATTCCGGAGCATTTTTATATTTGTAAGTATAAAGTTATAAAGTAGAATTTTGGATTAGAAAACGATTGATATTATTTATGCCATTCCCAGTTTCTGATTTCTTCCAGATCCTGTCCATATTCAGCGATGTACTGCTTGTGCTCAACCAGTTTGTCGTTCATCTTCTGAATCAGGAATGATCCCTTATTGCCAAGCTGTGGCAGATGCATGATTGCATCTTTTACAAGGTTGAAACGGTCAATCTGGTTCTGTACACGCATGTCAAAAGGAGTAGTGATCGTACCTTCTTCCTGATATCCATGAACAGAAATGTTGTGGTTGTGACGTTCGTATGTCAGCTCATGAATCAGTGTCGGATATCCGTGGAATGCAAAGATAACCGGTTTATCTTTTGTGAAGATTGCATCGTATTCTGCATCACTTAATCCGTGTGGATGTTTGTGGTCTGATTCCAGTTTGAACAGGTCAACTACATTGACAACGCGGATCTTGAGCTCTGGCATTTCATCACGAAGGATAGTAACAGCAGCCATAACTTCAAGAGTAGGAGTGTCACCGCAGCAAGCCATAACAACATCTGGTTCTTCACCGCAGTCATTACTTGCCCATTCCCAGATACCGATACCCTGTGTACAATGCTTTACAGCCTGTTCCATAGTCAGCCACTGGCAGCTTGGATGTTTAGACGCTACGATTGCATTGACATAGTTCTTACTCTTGATGCAGTGGTCGAAGCATGAGAGTAAGCAGTTTGTATCCGGTGGTAAATACATGCGGACAACGTCTGCCTTTTTATTGGCAATGTGATCCAGAAATCCTGGATCCTGATGTGTAAATCCGTTATGATCCTGTTGCCATACATTAGATGTCAGGATAAAGTTCAGCGAAGCAATCGGCTGTCTCCATGAAAGCTGGTTGCAGACCTTCAGCCATTTTGCATGCTGTGCTGCCATAGAGTCAACGATACGGATGAATGCTTCATAGCTTGCAAAGAATCCATGACGTCCTGTCAGAAGATATCCTTCCAGCCATCCTTCACACATATGTTCACTTAACATACCGTCCATGATACGTCCGTCTCTTGCAAGGCAGTCATCAGTGTCAAGCAAGTCTGCCTGCCAGTCACGTTTCTGTTCTTCAAATACTTTGTACAGACGGTTGGACATACTTTCATCTGGTCCGAAGATACGGAAGTTCTTACTGTCTTCATTTAATTTGAAGATGTCGCGGATGTATCCGCCAAGTTCGATCATATCCTGTGCTTTTGTCTTGCCAGGTTCTACTTCGATTCCGTATGAGCGGAAATCTGGAAGACGAAGGTCTTTCAGAAGAAGTCCGCCATTTGCATGCGGGTTTGCACCAAGACGGGCATCTCCCTTTGGAGCAAGTTCTGCAAGTTCCGGAATCAGACGTCCTTTTTCATCGAAGAGTTCTTCTGCATGGTAGCTTTCCAACCATTCTTTCAGAAGGTCAAGATGTTCTGGTGATTCCATAGAAAGCGGTACCTGATGTGCACGGAAAGATCCTTCAATCTGGAGTCCGTCAACAACCTTTGGTCCTGTCCATCCCTTTGGAGTACGAAGAACGATCATTGGCCAGAACGGACGGGTAGGATCATTGTTTTCACGGGCATTTTTCTGGATTGCTTTGATTTCTTCGATGCAGGCATCCATAGTCTCAGCCATTTTTCTGTGCATAGTCATCGGATCATCACCTTCTACGAAGTAAGGTTTCCATCCGCAGCCCTTGAAGAAGTTTTCTACTTCCTCATGAGAAATACGTGAGAAAATGGTCGGGTTACTGATCTTGTATCCGTTCAGATGAAGGATTGGAAGAACAGCACCGTCTGTGATCGGGTTCAGAAATTTGTTGGACTGCCATGAAGTAGCAAGCGGCCCTGTTTCAGCTTCACCGTCACCGACAACAACTGTAGCGATAAGATCTGGGTTGTCCAGAACAGCACCAAAGCCGTGAGCAATTGAATATCCAAGTTCTCCACCCTCATTGATAGAACCTGGTGTTTCTGGAGCACAGTGACTCGGAACTCCGCATGGGAATGAGAACTGCTTGAACATTTTCTTCATGCCTTCCTCATTCTGGCTGATGTTCGGATAAACTTCACTATAAGAACCTTCCAGATAAGTGTTGGCGATCAGGAAGTTTCCGCCATGTCCTGGACCGGAAAGAAGAATCATATCCAGATCATAACGTTTGATGACACGGTTGCAGTGTACATAGATGAAGTTTTGTCCAGGTACGGTTCCCCAGTGTCCGACGATTTTTTTCTTGATCTGATCCATGGTCAATGGCTTTTTCAGAAGCGGATTATCAAGAAGGTATAACTGACCGGCTGACAGGTAGTTGGCAGCACGCCAGTAGGCATTCATTTTGTTGAGCAGTTCATCAGATAATGGCTGCTTTTCAAGACATAATTTATTGTCTTCCATTTTTGTACCTCTCTCTTTCTCTAGTTCATTTTTGTTATTTTTTTAACTGAGTTCATCATATCATGAGTAAAAGATAACGTAAAATAGCAATAATGAATTATATTCATATCAAAATGTTATGGATAGGAAGAGGAGGAGTTCCTTAATTTCGTAATAGGTGGTAGACATTGTGGAAAAATTGAAGTATAATTACGAATAGCTGTTTTTATGTAAGATTTTTGAATAAAGTGTTTAAAATGTTAATGTTTTGACGGAGAAAAACAGTGTATATAATGTAGATTGACAGTTTTTTAGTGAGGGAGAATTTATTATGAAGACTACTCTGATTATTATGGCAGCAGGAATCGGTTCAAGATTTGGAACAGGAATCAAGCAGCTCGCCAAGATGTCTCCGAATGGGGAGATCATTATGGATTACTCTATTTATGATGCAAAAGAAGCTGGTTTTGACAAGGTTGTATTTATTATCAGAAAAGATATTGAAGAAGAATTCCGTTCTGTAATCGGGAATCGTATCGGAGATCAGATCGAGGTGGAATATGTATATCAGGATCTTGCAGATATTCCAGCTGGTTTTGAAGTTCCGGAGGGACGTACCAAACCTTGGGGAACCGGTCAGGCAGTCCTGTGCTGTAAAGATGTAGTAAAAGAACCGTTTGTGATCATCAATGCAGATGACTATTATGGAAAGGAAGCGTTTAAGCTTCT
Source organism: Coprococcus sp. RTP21204st1_G4_RTP21204_210225 (assembly GCF_040915385.1). Lineage (NCBI taxonomy): Bacteria > Bacillati > Bacillota > Clostridia > Lachnospirales > Lachnospiraceae > Coprococcus > Coprococcus sp. RTP21204st1_G4_RTP21204_210225. The sequence continues at coordinate 58,567 of NZ_JBCPDP010000008.1, forward strand.
CCATGATTACTTGATTGCGCACGCAGAGACAGCAGATAAGATGCAGATGGGAATGGCTGGTTTTATTCTGAAGAATACGGTTAGTGAAAATGGAACAGTTACCCGCGGCGTATGTGTGGTAGATGAAAATGGAATGCTTGAACAGATCCATGAGACGACTGGAATCAGTATCCAGGCTGACGGGGTACACTGCGACAGCGAAGCGGTTCAGAAATGGATCACACCAGATTCTAATGTATCCATGAATATGTGGGCTGGTTATCCGGATTTCATTCAGGTTCTGGATGAGAGATTCGCAGAATTTTTAAAAGATGAAGCAGGAGATCCTTTGAAAAAAGAATATCTTCTTCCAAATATTGTAGGAGATCTTTTAAAAGAAGGAAATGTGGATGTAAAGGTTCTGGAAACACACGATAAATGGATCGGTATTACTTATAAAGAAGATACAGAACTTGCACAGGCCGGATTCAAGAAGATGACAGAAGATGGCGTTTATCCGGAAAAATTGTGGAATTAAAGAACAGAAGAGGAAAAAAACTATGAGTGAGTTGAAACAGTTAGAAATGCAAAAAGATGATGAGATGGAGATTGATCTCGGAGAAATTTTTCATTTGCTGATGAATAAATTGTGGATAATTGTTTTGTGTTTTATCATAGGAGCGACACTTGCGTTTGGTGGTACGAAACTGCTGATCACACCGAAATATTCCGCTTCCTCAATGATTTATATCTTAACAAAAACAACAAGTGTGACATCCCTTGCAGATATTCAGATGGGTACGCAGCTTACAGCAGACTTTGAGATTTTGGCAACGAGCCGTCCTGTTCTCGAAGAAGTAATTGAAAAATTAAATCTGGATTATACATATGTAGAGTTAAAAAGTATGATTCAGACAGATAATCAGACAGATACCCGTATTTTGAGATTTACTGTTTTGGATGCAAACGCTAAAGAAGCAAAGAAAATTGCAAATGAACTTGCGGATGTGACAGCTGAGAGAGTGGCATATGTAATGTCCAGTGACAAGCCGAAGGTTGTTGAAGAAGCTGTTGTGCCAAAATATCCTTCTTCACCGAATACTAAGAAGAATACTGCAATGGGTGGACTTGCATTTGCGTTTGTGGCAGCTACTGTTATTGTACTTCGTTATCTCATGAATGATACAATTCAGACAGAAGAAGATATTAAAAAATATCTTGGACTTCATATGCTTGCAGCGATTCCGACAGAAAAGAGGGAATCGATTTGAAAGACAGGACAAGAAAGATTATTGTTGCGGTGTTGCTTGTGATAGCAGTCTGCTGTGCAGGTTATCTGATTTGGTATTACGCCACGGCGGCAAAGACGAAGCAGTCGTATGATGATGCAAAAAAGCTGGCAACGGAAAATGTGAAACCGTCAAAAACAGATAGTGATGACGGAGAGCAGACAAAGCCGGAGATACCGGTTGATTTTACTGCTCTTCAGGAAAAAAATCCGGACATTTACGCATGGATTAAGATTGATGGAACAACCGTTGATTATCCGGTTTGCCAGAATAATGAGGATGATAATTATTATCTATCTCATACCTGGGAACGGGTAGAAGCGGCGGATGGTGCTATTTTTACACAGGCATGCAACAGTAAGAATTTTACAGATTTCAATACGGTTATTTACGGACATCAGATGGGTGAGGGTGTAGATACCATGTTTCATACACTGGATCGTTATCTGGAAGAAGGATATATTGAAAAATATCCAAATGTGATCATTTATACACCAGATCATGTTCTGACTTACCGGATTTTTGCGGCAGTTATTTATGATGACCGTCATCTGATCAACTCTTTCAATTATGTAATGGATGACCAGAGACAGGCTTTCCTGGATTCACTTCAGGATTCCAGAGACCTGAGAAGCCGTTACAGTGATATCGAAAGCGTAGGAACAGAAGACCGGATCCTGTCGCTCAGTACCTGTGTGACGGGAGAATCAAACCATAGACTTCTTGTGGAGGCGGTTCTGACAAATGAAGAATAGAAATCTGGTAATCGTGATACTTGCAGTTATCTGCGCAGGGCTGTTGGCAGGTGTCGTTTATACGGTTACAAAAGGGAAAAGCGGTACGCAGAAAAAACAGGAGGCATCGGCAGAAGCGGGTGCAGACGAAACGGAATCACAGTCCGGAATCATCGAAGAAGACGGAAAGAAATACAAACTCAACCCGGATATCAAGACCGTTCTGTTCATGGGTGTTGACAAGGAAGAAAAAGCAGATCTTGGTAATAACCCGGGAGAAAACGGACAGAGCGACAGCCTGAATCTTCTGGTCCTTAATAAAGAAGAGAAGACGGCACAGATCATTCAGATTTCCAGAGATTCTATGGTGGGAATCGATATTTATGATGTGACAGGTAACAGGCTGATGACGGAAAATGGGCAGATCGCACTTCAGTACGCATATGGGGACGGGGCAGAAGAGAGCTGCCGTCTGACATCTGAGAAGGTATCAGAACTTATGTATGGCGTGAATGTGGATTCTTATTTTTCACTGACGCTGGAGGGGCTGGTTGCAGCAACTGATGCGGTTGGAGGAATTACTCTTACCGTGCCAGAAGATTATACAGCTGTTGATCCTGCATTTGAAAAAGGTGCAGAAGTTACTCTTAATGGGGAACTTGCTGAAAAATATGTCCGTAAAAGAGATATTGAAGTCCTTGACAGTAACAATCAGCGCATGGAACGTCAGTCACAGTTTATGGATGCTCTGATCGAGAAGATGCAGAGTATTCAAAGCGAAACAGAGTATCTTTCTCTGTACCAGAAATTGGAGGATTATATGACAACAAACATGACTGCGGATGAGATGGAAGAGCTGACAGATTATAAGATTGCAGAGGACACCGTGAAAGTTCCGGGTGAGATTATTGAGAAAGACGGACATGCGCAGTATCTGGTAGACAATAAAGAATTAAAAAAAATAATATTAAAAATGTTTTACAAAATAATGTAATTGTAGTATAGTATAGCTTGATATAGCGAATATCAAATAAACTATGTGAGGAGGTCAAAGAAAATGAAGTCAAGAATCTTAAAGACAGTTGGTCTTATTGCAGCTATGGTATCCTGCATCGGAATGACGGCATTTGCAGCACCAAGTCCGGCAGCTTCTACAGTTGTTACAGCTGTAAGCAGCGCAACAGATACAGATGGTAATGCAGTGAATGTTTCTATCACATCTGAGATCCCGACAGAATACACACAGGCAGTTGCAGACATTAAGACTGAAGCAAAATTGAAAGAAGTAATTGGGAGCGATTTTAATGCGAATATGACAGTTGCTGATGTTAAGGAAGTTACAGCGCCGGAAGGAGCTAAATTCCCACTTAAGATCACATTCGTAATGAAAGGCGTAACAGCTTCTTCTAAAGTTCAGATTCTGCATTACAATAGATCAGCATCAGCTTGGGAGAAGATTGATACAACTGTTGCAGATGGAACAGTAACAGGTACATTTAGTTCACTGTCACCGGTTGCATTTGTTGTTGACAAGACAACTCTTACATCCGCTACAGGAACAGCTACTTCACCGGCTACAAGCGCAACAGCTGTATCAGCAGTTGCAGTACTTGGACTGGCAGCAGTAGCAGCAGCATTCGGTCTTAAAAAGAAAGCTGTTAGATAATACAAACATATGTTGAAAACGCTTCTTTGTGGCGGGAGTCACCGTGAGGGGCGTTTTCTTTTTGACAGGAGAGATACGTTTTGATGTTGGTAGATATTCATTGTCATATTCTTCCGGGAGTAGATGATGGAGCACCGGATATGGAGACTTCCAGAGCAATGATACGGGATGCCTATGAGCAGGGAGTACGTTATATCATTGCGACTCCGCATTACAGACCGGAGATGTTTGAGCCTTCCATGAAAAAGGTGATCCGAGTATACCATGAACTTCGCGATTATGCTGAAGAAGTTGGAATTGGACTGAGGCTTGGCTGCGAGTATTACCGGAATGAGCAGATGATCCGGCATCTTGATAAGAAGCTTCGGCCGACGATGCTTGGAAGCAGATATGTTTTGACAGAGTTTTCAACCAATGACAGTTTTGTCACGGTCCGTAATTACATTTATGAGCTAATCACCAAGGGATATCGACCGATCGTTGCACATGTTGAAAGGTATTTTTGCTGTCAGGAACCGGAGAGAATCCAGGAACTGAAAAAACTTGGAGCACAGATCCAGATAAATGCAGATTCCGTATTGGGATATGAAGGACATACGATTAAAAAGTTCTGTGCCGGCCTGATGAAAGATGATCTTGTGGATTTTATAGGATCAGATGCACACAATCTGGAGGGGCGGAAGATGAACCTCGGGAAGTGTGCCACTTACGTCAGAAAAAAGATGGGACAGGATTATGCGGAAGAGATTTTTGTAGATAATCCAAGACGGATATGGAAGAGCAGATAAAGAGATTCAGATAGCCCCGCGTGGGGAAGAAAGCAGGTGTTTTGTTGAAAAAGGTTAATTTATCGATTGAAAAGAAAAGCTACGGGGTGCGTGAATCAATCCGGACATTGCGTACCAATCTGCAGTTTTGCGGAGATGATAAAAGAGTCATTCTTGTAACAAGCTGTGTGCCGAGAGAGGGGAAAAGCTCTGTTTCTGTTGCGCTGGCAGAATCAATTGCAGACATGGGAAAATCTGTTATTCTTGTTGATGCGGATATTAGGAATTCTGTTATGGCATCGAAACTTCAGATTACCGGTGCAGATAAAGGGCTGTCACACTTCCTCTCCGGACAGTGTGTGCTTGCAGATGTGATTATGGCGACAAATATTCCGAAATTTCATATTCTTCTTTCTGGACCGGAGGCTCCGAATCCGACAGAGCTTCTGGAATCCAAACGTTTTACCGGTATGCTGGAGTCCATGAAGAATGTCTATGATTATATTATCATTGACTGTCCGCCGCTTGGTCTTGTTATTGATGCGGCAATCATCGGACATCAGAGTGATGGCGCGATCATTGTTGTCGAAGCAGGTAAGACCAAATACCGTTTGGTGCAGAATGTAAAAGACCAGCTGGAAAATTCGGGAGTGTCCGTTCTTGGTGTTGTCCTTAACAAGGTAGAGCGTAAGAACCAGAAGGGATATTATAACAAATATTATGGCTCACAGAAGTATGAGGGCTATTATGGACACAATGAAGAAACAAAAAATGCATAAAAGTGAAAATAACACTTGCAATTGTTAAAAGTTTCTGTTAAAATAATTATTGTTGTGAGTCTGCAAGATTTGTAAGCAGACATTTCAGATCGTTAGGAGGTGCAATCATGGCTAAATGTGCTATTTGTGAAAAGGGTGCTCATTTCGGAAATAACGTAAGTCACTCTCATAGAAGATCATCTAAGATGTGGAAATCTAACGTAAAATCCGTTAGAGTTAAAACGGAAAACGGCGGAACACAGAAAATGTACGTATGTACAAGCTGCCTGAAATCCGGACGCGTTGAAAGAGCTTAATCTGAGCGGAATGATGAGAACCGAAGCTTTTAAGCTTCGGTTTTTTGCGTATACGATGAACCAAATACGGAGCTGTCCAGATTTGTGCTCGCACAAAAATCTGATTGGATCTGTATTTGGCGAATGTACGACAGTGAACTGTTAAGTGAGCTGCCGTATAATCAGGCAGGTGTCAGCATGCCTGATTATCGGGCTGCATTGGTTGTAAAAGCATTGGAAATAGAGTATAATATTTTCAACGTTTAAAAATAGATTTATTGATATGAATTTTGAGAATTGGAGGATGGCATATGAAGGGAAGTATGAGTACTGATTTAGGAATCATCACGATCGATCCGGAAGTGATCGCAAAATATGCAGGATCTGTAGCAGTTGAATGTTTTGGAATTGTCGGTATGGCAGCTGTCAGCATGAAAGATGGTCTGGTAAAACTTTTGAAAAAAGAAAGCCTTACAAAGGGAATCCAGGTCGGAATCTCTGATGAGAATAAGATTACACTTAATTTTCATGTGGTCGTAGCTTACGGAGTAAGTATTTCAGCAGTAACAGACAATCTGATCAGCAACGTGAAGTATAAAGTTGAAGAATTTACAGGTATGAGCGTCGATAAGATCAACATCTATATCGAAGGCGTCCGCGTGATCGATTAATTAAGGAGGAACTTGTTGTGGCAACAAAGAGTATCGATGTAGAACTGCTTGCGAAGATGTTTCTTGCAGGCGCACAGAATATAGAAGCAAAAAAGGAATATATCAATGAACTGAACGTGTTCCCTGTACCGGATGGTGATACAGGAACCAATATGTCTATGACAATTATGGCGGCAGCGAAAGAAGTAACTGCACTGGAAGGCATGGATATGGCTTCTCTTGCGAAGGCAATTTCATCCGGTTCTCTCCGTGGTGCAAGAGGTAACTCCGGTGTTATTCTATCCCAGCTGCTCCGCGGATTCACAAAATCCATCAAGACGGAAAGCGAAATTGATGTACCTGCACTTGCAAGAGCAGCTGTACGTGCAAAAGAGACAGCATATAAGGCTGTTATGAAGCCGAAAGAAGGTACGATTCTTACCGTTGCAAAAGGGGTGGCTGAAAAGGCTCAGACACTTGCAGAGGAGACAGATGATCTGGAAGAATTTCTCCCGAAGCTGATTGAAGAGGCAGAGACTGTTCTGGCAAAGACTCCGGATATGCTTCCTGTATTAAAGGAGGCAGGTGTTGTAGATTCCGGCGGACAGGGACTTCTGGAAGTACTGCGCGGGGCATATGATGCATTCCTCGGTAAAGAGATTGACTACAGCGCACTTGCACCAACTCCTCAGGCTGTTAATGCAACAAAGGTTGAAACTGAGGGTACAGTGGATATCAAATTTGGATACTGTACCGAATTTATTATTCTCCTGGACAAAGAATTTACAGAAAAGGATGAAATAGAATTTAAGGCTTATCTGGAATCGATTGGTGATTCTATCGTATGTGTAGCAGATGAAGACGTTGTTAAGATACATGTTCATACGAACGATCCGGGACTTGCAATCCAGAAAGCACTTACTTATGGACAGTTATCTCGTATGAAGATTGATAATATGCGTGAAGAGCATCAGGAAAAGCTGATCAAAGATGCAGAAAAGCTTGCAGCAGCTCAGAAAGAGAAAGAAAAAGCCAAAGAGCCACGTAAAAAGGTCGGATTTATTGCTGTTTCGATCGGAGAAGGATTAAATGAAATCTTCAAAGAACTTGGCGTGGACTACATTATCGAGGGTGGTCAGACCATGAACCCGAGTACGGAGGATATGCTGACAGCGATCGATCATGTAAATGCAGACTATATTTACATTCTTCCGAATAATAAGAATATCGTAATGGCTGCAAATCAGGCGCGTGATCTGACAGAAGACAAGGATATTATCGTAATTCCGACAAAGACCGTTCCGCAGGGAATCACAGCAGTTCTGAATTACAATGCAGAAGAAGATGTGGATACAAATGAAGAGACGATGCTGGAAGCGATCAAATGTGTAAAGACAGGTCAGGTGACTTATGCTGTCCGTGATACCCACATCGATGATAAAGAAATCCATGAAGGTGATATCATGGGAATTGGTGATGCAGGTATCCTTGCAGTTGGCAAGTCTGTTGATGGTACTACAAAGGACATGCTGGCACAGCTGGTAAATGATGATTCTGAACTGATCAGTCTCTATTATGGAGAAGAAGTTTCCGAAGAAGAAGCAGAAAAGCTGACAGCAGAGATTGAAGAATTATATCCGGATATGGACGTAGATGCACACATGGGCGGACAGCCGATTTATTACTATGTGTTGGCGGTAGAATAGACTTATGAATGAGCAGTCAGAAATCCGTAATCTGAAAGGAATCGGGGCAAAAACCGAGGAACTGTTTCACAAGATGGGAATTTTTACCATCGGCGATCTGCTCCGTTATTATCCCAGAGGATATGATGTATATGAAGAGCCGGTGAGCGTAGGAGAGCTGGAAGAAGGAAAGATCAGCACGGTAAAAGGCGTGATATACGGAAGAGTACAGGTTGGAGGAGGAAAGCGTATGCAGATTACGACAGCATACGTAAAAGATCTGACTGGTACTTTGAAGGTGATCTGGTTTCGTATGCCGTTTCTGCGTAATACATTGAAGCAGGGAATGCCGGTTATCATAAGAGGACGGGTAGTTTCAAAAAAGGATCAACTGATTATGGAGCATCCAGAGTTATTTTCACCACCGGATAGTTACGATAAAAAGTGTGGAACTCTTCAGCCAATTTATCCGTTAACTGCCGGTATGACGAACAATGCGGTAGCAAAAGCGGTTAAAGGTGCGATGGAATATCTGGATCTCGTCTCTGATGATCTACCGAAAGATCTGCGCCTTCGATATCATCTGGCTGAGTATAACTATGCGATCCGCGGGATACATTTTCCACTGGATAAGGCAGAATTCTACCATGCAAGAGAGAGACTTGTATTTGAAGAATTTTTAGTTTTCGTGCTTGCTCTTCGCAGGACGAGGGAGCGAAATGAGCGTGCCGAAAACGGATTTGTGATAAAAAGGCGGTCGGAAATCGACCGCTTTCTTGCAAATCTGCCATATGAACTGACCGGAGCACAGAAGAGAGTCTGGGAACAGATCCAGGAGGAGATGTGCGGAAAGCTAGTGATGTCACGCCTGATCCAGGGGGATGTTGGCTCTGGCAAGACAATAGTAGCGCTTCTGGCTCTTCTTCTGGCGGCACTGAACGGTTATCAGGGCGCAATGATGGCGCCGACAGAAGTTCTGGCCAAGCAGCATTACGAATCAATCATAGAGATGCTGGAAAAGTATCAGATTCCGGTGAAAACCGAGCTCTTGACCGGGTCGATGACAGCAAAGGAAAAAAGGGAAGCTTATCAGAGGATTGCTGCGGGAGAAGTGCAGATTGTTCTGGGAACCCATGCACTGATCCAGGAGAAGGTGGAATACCAGAATCTGGCACTTGTTGTTACCGATGAACAGCACCGATTTGGTGTCCGTCAGAGAGAGGCACTTGCCGGGAAAGGACAAATTCCTCATATTCTTGTAATGAGTGCGACACCGATTCCTCGAACACTGGCAATCATTTTATATGGAGATCTGGATATTTCGGTGATTGATGAACTTCCGGCAAACCGTCTGCCAATCAAGAACTGTGTGGTGGATACCAGTTACCGACCGACTGCTTACCGCTTTATGCAGAAGCAGGTCGCCGAAGGAAGACAGTGCTATGTGATTTGTCCGATGGTAGAAGAGAGCGAGGCAATGGATGCAGAGAATGTTCTTGACTATGCGCAGCTTCTGCAAAGTGAGATGGGTGACAAGATCCGGATCGCTGCGCTTCATGGGCGGATGAAACAGGCAGAAAAAGACGAGATCATGGGAGCATTTGCAAAGAATGAGATCCAGGTCCTGGTGTCGACAACAGTTATCGAGGTTGGTATCAATGTGCCGAATGCTACGGTGATCATGGTGGAGAATGCTGAGCGTTTTGGGCTGGCGCAGCTTCATCAGCTTCGCGGGCGCGTAGGACGTGGCAGACACCAGTCCTATTGTATTTTTATGAGTGGTTCGAAGACGAAAGAGACAAAAAAACGACTTGAGATCCTGAACAAATCCAATAATGGATTTTTTATTGCGAATGAAGATCTGAAGCTTCGGGGACCAGGAGATCTTTTTGGAATCCGGCAAAGCGGATTAATGAATTTCCGGATCGGAGATGTGTTCCAGGATTCGGAGCTTCTGAAAAAAGCAGGAGAAGCATCGGGGGAAATCCTGAGGGAAGATCCACTGTTAGAAGGCGAAAAATATAAACTGCTTGGTGAAAAGCTTGCGGCATACATTTCGGGAAATAATCTGGAAACGACGTTGTAGATAAAAAGATAGTGGGCAAATTGTTCTGCCCACTATCTTTTTATTCATAAAACCAGTAAATAATAAATTTGTTAAGGGATGCTTCTTCACTGTATGAATAAGAAACCTGCCAAAGCCCATATAGCTCACCCAGGTATCCTGCACCTTCTTCCATGAGGGTTTCGTGCATCTCATCCACGACCTCCTGATAGACTGCATCATCTGACATTTTAAATATCGTATAAGCCTCCTGGCTCTCAATCGATCTGTCGATCACTTCTCGCAACATACCAGGCTCATAGGTATCATAATACATGCCGTTCAGCTGATAATAGTTCAGATTTTCAGACTGACATGACGGATATACATAGTCCGTGCTGATCATATGTGTTTTTTCTAGCTCTTTTTCACTGCAGCAGAGATAATCGTAAGCAATCAGGTTCGGTATCTGATAGCCATTATCTTCGCCGAGAAAAATCGGATCTCCCCAGGTTGTATCTACATAATAATACTGACCATTGCACTGAACAATATTCCATGCATGGTCTGCGACGCCTCCATTTGGATCTGTAGTCTGTCCGGTTACATAGATACAGTAAATACCCAGTTGTTGCAGCAGATACTGGCAGCTTTTTGCATAGCCGGCACAAACCGATCTTTTTCCGACAAGAGCACTGTAAATATTCTGGTTATCCGGTGCATCAAGATCATAATCTACGTTATCTATGAGATAGGTGTAAATGTATTTTATCTTTTCGTATTCATCTGAAAGGTCTGAAATGCCAGAAAGACAGGAGGTTCTTGCCGATTCAATCTCCTGATTCCGTTGTTCTTTTTCTTCTCCCTCATAAAGATAATTGGGCTCTATTACTACATATCGGCTCTTCCCTTCAGACTGAGAATATTCTGTGGAAGTCGCATTTCCATCACACCAGAAAATTTCCGGTCTGTCATTTAACACATTCTGAAATACTTCATTTGCAGTATTCGCGTTGCTGCAATGCAGATAAATTTCTTTTTTATTTTCCTGGATACCCTGAAGAATTTCCCGGTAAACCGTTTGCTCTTCATCAGAAAGCTGTTCATAGTAGAATTCTCCGGTAACCTCTGCATCCGTAATTTTTTCCTGTTCATAAGGAACTTCTTCTGGCGCGGAACTCTCTGCTTTCGGAGTGGCTGACATTTGTCTGCCGATCAGGATTCCTCCGGATATAAGACAGAGACAGCCAAGTCCCAAAAGAATGAACGAAAAAAATTTCCCTGTTTGATGCATCTTTTTTCGCATAATCTATTTAATTCCTCCAAATACTCATCTGTATGTTTCATCATAACATACCCTTCATTTTTGCACAACACGGACATTTTTTACATATAATGTTTCTGACAGTATAAAAAGCCTTGAGGATATCAGATATGAGATTTTTGAAAGCCATGCAGACTTCTGATCGGGGAAATTTGCAGATACAGATTACTTCGTCTATTGATTCTTTTCCTGTTCCAGATGCGTCAATCCGTATTTCCTATACAGGTATTCCTGAAAACACACTGGAAGAACTGACAACCGATAGCTCCGGACAAAGTGAAACCATTGAGCTTGACGCACCGCCTGTGGAGTATAGCCTGGATGTAACAAATGAAGAACAGCCATATGCGGAATATACCCTGGAAGTAAACGCTCCGGGATTCGAGCCGGTCAACATCGCAGGAACGGAAATACTGGCCGGTGTGACGGCAATTCAGAAGATTCGTCTGCGTCCACTTGTCACGGAAGACCAGACTCCGGAAATCTTTGTGATTCCTGCACATACTCTGTACGGTGTGTATCCGCCGAAAATCCCGGAAAACGAGATCAAGCCGGTAAACGAAACCGGTGAGATTGTGCTAAGCAGAGTTGTCGTGCCGGAATACATTGTTGTTCACAATGGCTCACCACGCGATTCTACCGCACAGAATTATTATGTAAAATATAAAGATTATATCAAAAATGTTGCTTCCAGTGAAATCTATGCAACCTGGCCGGAAAATACGATCCGGGCAAATGTACTGGCAATCATGTCTTTTACGCTGAACCGGGTTTACACCGAATGGTATCGCAATCAGGGCTATGATTTCACAATTACATCTTCTACGGCTTTTGATCACAAATGGATTCCGGAACGAAATGTTTTTGACTCCATTTCTACAGTGGTGGACGAACTGTTTGCAGATTATCTTTCCAGACCGAATGTAAGGCAGCCGATTCTGACACAATACTGTGACGGAAGACAGGTTCAGTGTCCGAACTGGATGACCAAATTGTCACAACCTATAAAGTAGCCGGAAATCCCGTAAATACGCGGGTTTCCGGCATTATGAGTGGTATAAAAAGAAATGAATTTTCAGAGTATCGGATTCCCGATCGTAAACAATCTTATCTATAATCTGCTTTAAAGCTTCATTTTTCTGGACAAGAGAGTAAGAATCAGAAACCAGAATATCATGGACGGAGCTTACCCGATCCAGCATTTTAGGAGTAGGATCATCCGGAATCTTATCCGGCGTATTTTCTTCCAGCTCTGCAAGCTGCCGTTCCAGAGAGTCTCTTTCTTTGGCAATCAGAGCTTTATTTTCTTTATATTCTTCCAGTGTATCAATACCCTCTCTGTATGACGCACGTATCCTGTCCTCTTTGCCTTTCAAACCGGCAAGGCGTTCACTTATAAGGGTACGCTCATTAGAAAGCTCCTGTGGGCGAATTTCGCGCATTTCATAAACAATCGAATTGGAACCAAGAGCTTCTTCTAATGCTTTCAGGACTTCCTTTTCGATCACCAGAGAGCTTACACCGTGTGGTTTATCACATTTTCCTTTGCTGTATCCGTAGCAGGAGAAGTACGCATACTTTTCCCCGTTGGCACGCTTCATGGTCGTAGCGGTCAGTGTGCGCCCGCATACCGGGCATTTCAGAAGTCCGGACAGCCAGTGCTTATATGTAGAAGAGGGGCGCTTTCCAACCGGTTTATAGATCTTTTTCAGGCGTTCCTGGGCGGCATCGAAGAGTTCTTTGCTTATAATCGCCTCCTGCATTCCATCAGCAATGATCCACTCGTCCTGGTCTTTGATCCGGTTGGTGGCGTTTTCCATCCGGTTCCATCGGATCATACCGCAGTAGGATGGATTTTGAATAATATATTCGATACTGCGCCGTTCAAAAGCTTTCCCGTTGGACGTTTTCAGTCCGAGAGAGTTCAGATGTCGGGCAATATCAAAGAAACTCATTTTTCCATTTACATATTTATCAAAGATCATACGGACAATCGCAGCCTCTTCCGGAACGATAACCGGAGGTTTGCCACGTTCTATAACTTTATAGCCAAGTGGCGGTCTTGCCTGGTATGCACCGCGGGTAGCGTTTTCTTTCATGCCACGGAATACCTCGCCGGATAAGCGAATGGAGTAGTATTCGTCCATCCACTCTATGATACGTTCGATCAGAGAGCCAAACGGACCGTCTGCCAGTGGCTCGGAGATACTGATCACATCTACATTGTGTTGCTTCTTTAAAAGAGATTTATACACAATGGACTCTTCCTGATTCCGGGCGAACCGACTGAATTTCCACACCAGGATGCAGTCAACCGGATGATCGGAACCTTTGGCCAGACCAATCATTTCTTGAAATCCTGGGCGTTTATCCGCTTTTCTTCCGGAGATACCGAGATCCGTGAAGATCTTCAGGATTACAATATTGTTCTTGGCAGCATAATCCCGGAGGAGATGTTCCTGAGAATCCGGAGAGATTTCTTCCTGATCGTGCGTGGATACACGGATATATCCGTATGCATATTTTAGGCTCATTGTATCAGCTCCTTTGTATTTTATGTAAAAAAGGGTACAAAAATAACAGCCAGCAGAAGAACATGAGTTCTGCTTGCGGTGGCTGCCCGAAGATGATACACTATATTTTGAACGTACTGGTGTATCCTTCGGGGCATTAGTCTTGAGCCGTTCCTGTTGGCGCAGGAGCGGTTTTGTTTTGAAAAAATGTTTATATAACGTAAAAGACCTCGCATTTCTACGAGGTCTTTCAATAAATACGGCTCGCCAGATGACTGGGAGCATTGTCTTGTATACTGCCGGTTAACGGCTTTGTTTTAGCTTATTTATTATATACCTCATTATATGAAAATGTCAATAAAATATGTTGATTTTTAAATTTTTCTATTTGTAAAGTTAGAAATAATTTCCTGATCTATGCGATCAAGCTTTTCGTTGGAAAGCTTTACATTGCTTAAAATATCGAAATTAGTTTTCGGATCATAAATTCGTATTTTGCTGATGGTTGTGATTTGTCCAACTAAAGCAATACTACCAAGTTTTGCTTTATTGATTTCGTTTCTCATTCTTTTTAATAACAATAAATCCCTTGCACAATCCTCTAAATCCTTTTGGAATTTATGCATGTCTTCTGGATGAGTTTTGTAAGTGGCGTCAACTTCTTTCTTGAGGTCAAAGACTTTCTTTTCCAGAGGTCTTTGAATATAAGTAATTTTGGAAACTAACCCTGTGTATAGTTCGTTACCTAAATAGATACAACCTTTATGAAGATGATCTACATCAGATTTCTTCTTAACAGAGGTAAGCGGAACAACAGTTATTACAGGGGAGTTCTTTGAATTATTTTTTTCGACAACAACGCAATAGTGCAACCCACCTTCTTCGCTACCAATATTATAACCAAGATGGACTTTTATGATTTCACCTCGTTTGTATCTTCTTAAACTGGATGGGGAAAAACGAGATTCAAAATCGAGAAAAGTAGACCAATCTTCAAGCCAATAACTTAATTTGTCAGCTTTTCCACGGGTTTTAGAATCTGGACTATTGATCAAAGAGTCGATATAGTGTTCCATTTTTGCCAAAGCCTTTTCTTTATGTCGTTTAAGCTCTTCTTTTGTTAAATTACGTCCCATATATTCACCTCATTTCTTTTGGAAACAAAAATGTAATTGTTTATATAGTTACGATTAGTTCTCTTGCGCGGCTGCTCCGGAGATGATACAATATTATTTGGATTTAGGTATCTCTTCGGAGTGCTTAATAGAGAAACATATTGGTGTATGTTTCATCGCTCGACCGTTCCTGTTGGCGCAGGAGCGGTTCTTTTATTTATATTATTCTGCCTGGTCAAGCGCTATAGTTTTTGTTATTCCGGAAACTGTTACCTGATAGGTAATCTGCTTGTTTGAATCGGAATAAGAAAACTCTTTTGTATCATCCAGAGAGGCGAGAAGAGCGGAATCGGTTGCTTCCTTATCTCTGGTGGATGTCCAAGTATATTCTTCAGAATATTCTGTAGGAGCAGTATAGGTTCCAACCCAGTAAACAGCAGTCGTGTTTCCTTCATCCATGATCCAGTTTATTGTAATGGTATCTTCTGTAATATCTGCCTGCATCCAAGTACCGTCATCATCTTTGTACTCCCATTTTCCAGTAAGCACAACAGGATCTTTGACTTCTTCCTTTACTTCCTCTTTTGGAGTTTCAGCAGATGCTTCTGTTTTCTTGGATGCTTCTTTTGTTCCTTTTGATGAATCAGAGCTATTGCCACAGGCTGTAAATGACAGTGCCATGCTTCCAATCAGAACCAATGCTACAAGTTTCTTTTTCATAATTTTCCTCCTCATAAAAAGTGTTTCTATATAATCGCATATGCGGTTATACCAATTTCATCATCGATAGCTGTGGTATAAAATACGCCACATAATTATCCACCTGTTTACAGATCCCGTACTTATTACTTTTTTTTATAAAATGACAGAGTGATCATTACATTTCCGCAATCTATGGATTCGTATGTTGCTATTACATAACGGTTCGGAGAAAGATAATCGTGTATCATGTCCTGCAATTGACCTTTATGGATATAACCGATATTTGTATTTTTCCAAGTGAAAAAAATTGCACGGCTATCGTATTTGTTTGTTGGTTCCGGCTGAATACCAAGCGAAGAACCGAATGGAATATCGAAATAAAAAGGTTCTTTAGTGCAGAGGTTAACCTGATTATAATTGTACGCTAAGTTATAAGAATTATCATTAATATGTAATATTCCAGGAACAGAAGGCGCGATATACTGCTTTAACTGGAACGATGAAGGTGAAGAAGAAAAAGCTTTAAATATATCGTAAATCCATCCAATTCCGAATAAACCAAATGTGAAAAGGTAAAGAATCCCCATTCCAATTTTTTTATCAATAAATTTATGAAGACCAAACCATCCACCCAAAATAGTTACAATAATTCTAACTGTTTTATTCATAAAATCCTCCAATTTGCGTTAAAAATAAATACATGAATGTGTGTTTGTATCCGCTTAAAATTTTCGCCGTAGTTCTACAACTTTCCCGATAATTTTAACAGGCTTCTCGCTGATTTCTTTTTGGCTGAAATACATAGGTTCGTAATTAGGATTTAGCGAAATAAGAGCAATACTATCTGCATATTTCTTTAGCCTTTTACATACGCCATCGTTTCCGTTGATAAGAGCAATAACGATTTCGTCAGACTCGGCATCATCTTGTTTTCTAACAATTACTGTGTCTCCGTTATGAATATCTGGTTCCATTGAGTCACCACTAATTTTTAATCCAAAAAACTCACCTGTTTTTGCTAATTCTTCAGGGATTTCTTCTTCATCTACAATATCCGTAATGGCTTCTAGTGGAATGCCGGCGGCAACGCGTCCAAGAACTTTTATTATATTAGATTTAGGAAAAGGTTGCTCGGTATGTTCGTCTATTAAAAAAGATTTTTCAATATGGAAATAATCGGCAAGTCGTTGAACTTTTCCCATTCTTGGCAAAGCTATACCTTGACACCATGTATTAAATGTTTGCGGAGAAACAGATATCGCATCAGCGACTTCTTTTTGGGTTTTATTTGCTTTGGACAAATAAAAGTTTAAGTTCTTAGAAAAAATTTTTTTCTGTTCTATATCAGTCATATTTTGTCACCTCTTTCATAATCACATACTACAATATAATTTGACTAAAATCAACTAAAAATCAAAAAAAATTGTATTTTAGTGTTGACATCAAATTAAATTTGACTTATAGTATAAGCGTAACGAGGAAAAATAAGATTTGTGGGAGGTGAATAAATTGAATAAGTTAAAAATTTCCCTTGCGGCGGCTAGAGTAAATGCTGAAATGACTCAAGAAGATGTAGCAAAGGAGATGCATGTCTCGAAAAATACAGTGGTAAATTGGGAAAAAGGTAAGTCAGAGCCTACAATTTCACAAAGCAGAGAACTTAGTAAGCTTTACAATATGCCATTGGAGTATATTTTTTTACCCTAATAATCAAATTAAATTTGATGCAAAAATAGATAGAGGAAGAGAGGTAAGAATGTGAAACTAAGAAAAATAATTGGTTGGATACTGGTTTTTGTGCCATTACTTCTTGTGACTGTTGGCGAACGTTATTTTCCAACAGACATAAGCATTATGTTGATGCGGATATTGATGGGGCTTGGTTTATTGAGCATCAGCGTTGTGGGAACGTGCCTTATATCAAATGAATTGCCGATAAGAATAATTGTTGAGAAAGATGAAGAGAAAATGAGGTGAGGAAATGGGAATAGTGGTTGTCCTGTATATTGTTGGAATTGCTTTGATAATGGGATACCTGATAAACAGATATCCCAGAGAAAGAGTAGCTATTATATTCCTTTGTGCAATCGTTGTATTACAAGTTATCCAAAAATGTCTTCATCAAAAATAAAAAGAACAATGCATATGTAACAGCTAAAAGACGCGGAGATGCGAAACCGAGTAATAGGCTAAAAAATGCAATTGCTGGTAGTTCAATCCATATAAGAGCGAATATCATACGAATTTTAGAACGATATTGCCTGTAGTTAATTCGATAAGAAATACTGCGAACTGGGAGATGGGCTTGTTTACATAATTTGTCATATGTTTTGGAAATCTGATCGCAAATTTGGAACCATTGATTATAGCCATATTTATCCTCTTGCAGAGCAGATGGTTTTTCAAGCCAGCGAATCTCTTGACGTAAAACAGGATCAATAAGAAGAGAATGTGAGTTTTCTAATTCATAGTATTTAGAAAGAAAAGCATTTATGTCGTTAAGAGATACTTTTTTGTATAAAAAAGGTTCGATTTCTAAAAAGAGTGGATGGTATACCTTATCTAGTCTTTCACGAGCTAAAGTAGATAAATTAGAGTTTCGACTAATTAGTAATGTAAAGATGCCAAGAGTAAGAGTGACAGATGGCTCTAATAAAATATTTATAATTTTTTCTAAATCGATATTTGATACAAACGAAAGCATGATGATTATCCTTTCATAATTTGATACGGAAATTATACCAGACAGTAGTAGGACAAATCAACAAGTACAATCAGTATCGCATAGTTTAAAGAGAGGTGGTGGATTTGCAACATATTTTTATTGCAGAAATTGATGGAAAAGAAATTGACATGGCAGCCATGATGCCGGAAGAAAAGCAGAAGGCAATCATGGAAATGACCAGAAAGTTTGTAGAACATTTAGGATACCAGCAGGAGAAAACCGCGTAAGCGGTACCAGTTGGACAAGCAAAGGAGGGATAAGAGATGTTTTACAAGATCGCAAAGATACTCAGCGTAACGGCAAGCATTACCGGAATCTTGATGATGGCTGGTGCGTGCTCAGTGAAAAGTCAGGAGCTGTTTTACTTATATGCAGCACTTGGAATCACAACACTTACTACCGGAGCATTTGCACTGGAATACTTCCGGATCCGGGAAAGCCTGGAACGGAAAAGAAAAATAAGGGAGGCGAGGGAGCATGCCAGAAGAGAAGCAGCGTAAAAGGCGGATCAGAGTGGAGAAGCTGGATGAATGGATTGAGACTATGAAATCAATAGAAAGAGTCAATCGTGAATCCGAATATTTCAAACAGAGTGCGATCCCGTATTTAGAACAATATGTAGACAGCCTGAAAGAAGCAGGCAGAAAAACAGTAGTATTGGAGGACAAGCAGTGAAAACAGTAAAAGTAACACCGGATAACATTATATCGGTAATTGATGTAAACTTTGATGATTTCCGTGATCTACAGAAAGCAGTAGGCGGGCGTTTTGAAATCGTAAGCACGAAAACCTTATTTGAGACATTTAAGATGCCTATGATCATGCTAGTGGATGAGGACGGAAGAATGAAACAGAAAGAAGTCAACCGCCTTGGATCGTACTTTTATGATACAGATAGGCACGGATGGCCAATCTTAGGAGACGTTGTATTTGCAATCGCAGCCGGAGAGGATATCGAGGCACCATCAGATGCAGAAGCCTTAAAGATATTCCTGAAAATGAATTTTTCATATTTAGAAGAATAAAAAACGCTTGCGAAAAGAAATATCGCAAGCGCCGCAACCATAAAGGTACACGAATAATCTAAGCACTTATAGTGTACCTTTTAGCGGCTGGAAAGTCAAGTATTTACAGGGCGACTGCCCTTTTTAATAACTTGATAAGACTATTAAAGTTATGAGGACACGCTATGAGAATCAGACGAGTGACATACGATTTGGGAAACGTAATAGAGAGACAGGAATATCTGGACGGAAGGTATGGAGCACCGGGAGAGAAGAGAGCCAAGAAGAAGAAAGCCACACCGGAGGAAGTGGAGCAGGTCAACCAATGGACCAGGGAAAGGAAAGCACGTCACAGACTCCGGATGTATTTTAAGGTCAATGACTACTTTTTCACATTGACATATCCGAAAGAGGAACGTCCGCCGGACATGAAGCAGGCAAAGCAGGATTTCAAAGAGTTTTACCTGTTCTGCAAGAAGGAATACAAGAAAAGAGGACAGGAGCTCCGCTGGATCCGCAATATTGAATGTACCCCGTCCGGTAACTGGCACATCCATGTGGTTCTGAATCGAATACCGGATACAGATCTGATCATAGCTGTAGCCTGGAAACACGGAAAGGTTCGTAATAAGCAGTTACTCTATGAGAAAGGCGAGTTCCGGAAGCTGGCGCAATATGTTACCAAAAACGAGAAAACCCAGAAAAAATACGTGGATGAGGGCGTACTGGATCATGAGATTGCAGAAGCCAATTTTTCTACGTCTCGGAACATGCCGCTTCCAGAACCCAAAACAAAGATTTTATACCGGTGGCCGAAAGAACCAAAACCGCCGAAGGGATATTACATAGTAAAGGATTCTTTTTACGAAGGGATCAACAAAGCAACCGGATTCCCGTACAGACACTACGAAATGATCCGGATAAGGAGAGAAGATGAAGATAGAACTATACACAGAGGTAAACTTCCGGGGACCAACCGCAAAAAACGGAAAGTGCATCGCTCTGGTGGAGTGCGAGACTAAGAAAGGACCGGCAGTGAAAGCACAGATCGAGACCGAACAGAACACGACCTACCACAGAATGAGCATGATCGCTATCCTTGTCGGTCTGAGAATGCTCCGACCGTGTGAAGTGACTGTCTACACGCCGGATCAGTTCCTGGTCACCACCATAAACGAAGGAAACATGGACAAATGGAAACGGGAAGAGTGGCGCAGACCACATGGAAAAGAGATCAAGAACAAAGAGCTCTGGCAGGAGCTGTCGGAGCAGATGGAAAAACATCGTGTAAGCTTAGAGTTTTCTGAGTCTACGCGGTATTCCGATAGACTACAGTCTAAAATGCGGGAAAAGGAAGAAAACAATGAAATATAGGCAATGGAAAAAGAATTACAAGAAAAAGTATGGAGC
Source organism: Coprococcus sp. RTP21204st1_G4_RTP21204_210225 (assembly GCF_040915385.1). Taxonomy (NCBI): domain Bacteria; kingdom Bacillati; phylum Bacillota; class Clostridia; order Lachnospirales; family Lachnospiraceae; genus Coprococcus; species Coprococcus sp. RTP21204st1_G4_RTP21204_210225. The sequence goes on from NZ_JBCPDP010000008.1 coordinate 79,228, forward strand.
AAATCCTCCGTTCGAGCTGGATAAACGAAAACAACGGCGGTATGAAAGGAAAATGGCGAGGCAGATAAATATAACATTGCCGACAATGATGGAGACGTTAACAAAAGAGATTGACGGATGGATGAAAAGCCTAAAATCAGCACTTATTACGATGTGCGAAAGTATGGCAATAACGCTTAATGATATAGCAGGACATTTAAGAGAAGAAAGGGAGGAAAAAATAAAATGACAACCAGTGGAATAACGAATATCAACGCCAAGCTGATTCACCAGCATCCGGATAACCCACGAAAAGACCTGGGTGATCTGACGGAGCTGAGTGAGTCAATCAAGAAAAAAGGGATCATGCAGAACCTTACGGTCATTCCGGGATACTGGGACGAAAAACGTACACACCATGAAGAAGGATACACGCTGATCATCGGGCACCGCCGGTTCGCCGCCGGAAAAATGGCAGGCGTAACTATGTATCCATGCCGGATCGTAGAGGACATGAGCTATAAAGACCAGGTCGGAACCATGCTGGAAGAGAATATGCAGCGCATCGACCTGACACCATTGGAACAGGCAGAAGGATTCCAGATGATGCTTGACCTTGGAGATACAGAAGAACAGATTGCAGAGAAGACCGGATTCTCCAGGACAACCGTGCGCCGGAGGCTGGAGATTGCGAAGCTTGACCGGGATCTGGTGAAGGAAAAGACGGATGAAGACGGGGCATATCAGCTAAACCTAAAAGATCTTGCCCAACTGTCGAGAATCGAGGATGTTGAAACCAGAAACCGAATCTTAAAAGATGCAACAGACTCCAGACAGATTCAGTGGAAAGTAGAAGCAGAGATTAAAAACAGGGAGAGGGAGAAGAATAAAAAGATTATTGTCGAACTCTTGAAGGCAGCAGGAATCAAGAAAGCACCAAAGGAGATTGAAAAAAAGAAGTATACGGCAGAACTAAAAGAGGTAAAAACGTTCAATCTGGAGAAAGAACCACCAAAGAGAATCAATATCCGCGGAAAAGAACTGTATTATCTGGATGGTTGGAATGGGATTGATGTAGTGAAAAAACTCCCGAAATCAGAAAAAGTTGAAACAGAATGGGACAGGCAGAGAAAAAAGATAAAGCAGTTGAAAGCTTTACAGAAAAAAATGAATGAAAGAAAAAAAGAATTCATCCGGACAATAGCGGACGGGAAAATCGAACTGCTAAAAGATGAGGAACGCCAGAAAAATATTGAAAAGATGATCCGGAACATGATGGAGAAGTCCTGTTGGTTAGGAAATGGAATGGTTCTAAAATTTTTTACCGGGAAAAGCCTGTATGATGCGGATGAGAAAGAAAAGGAAGAAGCAGAAGAAAAAATACAAACACTGGATACACAGGTTTTATTACTGATTGCAATGAACGACATGATGGATGATCATACCGGGGATTTGGTAGGGTATTCCGGAGAATACAAAGAGGATGCCGGAAAGAGATACCAGGAATGCTTCAAAATTTTAATGCGTTATGGCTGGAGTTATGAAAGAGAAGAGGCGGATTTGGTTTACGGCAACCATGAGCTATACAAAAAGGAGTCCTAAGATGGAGCAGTTAAGTGTAGAAGACTGGAAACCGGATGCCTGCCCGAAAAATATAACCGTAGAAGAATATCTGGCCACATTTCCCAAAATCAAATTAACCCGCCGGGAATATCTCCGGACACTTCCATTGTATCACGCGGCTCTGTACCTTGCAGAGACAACCAAAAAAGTACACAGTTCACAGGACTGGTATTTATACCTGAATGAAAAAGTAGACCAAAGCGGGGAGGTGTTGATCAATGAATATGATGTTTCCGAAACCAACCAAACAGAAGAAACGTAAGAAGCACAAAAAAAGCATCATGCAGCCAAAAGGCGACCGCCGGTGCTACCTGTGCATGTTACTGGATGGAGATTTTACATACAAGCCATATCTGGAAGAGCATCATGTTTTGTTTGGTAACACCCATGCATTTGCAGAGGCGGAAGGGTTAAAAGTCAATCTCTGCCTGGAACATCACCGAAACGGACCGGCAGCAGTCCATAACAATGCCAAGAACGCGCGGATCCTGATGGCGAAAGCTCAGGAGGTTTACGAAAGAACCCATACAAGGGAAGAATGGATGAAAAACGCCGGAAAGAATTATTTATAGGCACCACAGGAAGTTAATATATCACAATTTCGCAGAGTGCATGGCTGCCCGGTGCGGCAGCCAGAAAGGAGCGACAATGAGGAAAGAGTTATTTGAGCTAAAAAGAACTATGAGAATAGATTTATGTAACATCACCAAAATTACCGGGTACATCGTAGACAACGCCCGGGATTGCCGGCTGGAATTTACCAAGACCTTTTCAAACATCCCAGAAACGGAAAGATTCAAATATCTGGACATTTTTGAAAAGGTTTTATCCGGAAAGCCGGGAAAAAATATGTTCCAGTTGGATTTTCTGGACAGAGAAAGAGCCAGATATTTAAATGCCATTACAAATACGGAGCTGAAGGATGATGAAGTGCGCCAGATCTTTCTGGAAGAGATTGCAGAAACAATTGACGTATCGAATAAGACCTATACACTGATTTTAATTGCCAGCGGAATCTATGATATTCCAAAGATTGCTAAAGATGGAACGGATCTGGATGAAAGTGAAGAGGTATACCGGTACATGATCGGATGCTTATGCCCGGTGGGGTTATCGGCAGCAGGATTATCTTATTCGCCAGATCTGGCAGATATCCAGGAACGGACAAGGGACTGGACGGTAAGTATGCCAACACAGGGGTTCTTGTATCCGGCATTCACGGACCGCCACAGTGATCCGGATCACATCTGGTACTACAACAAACGTCCGAACAATCCGGACAAAGGATTGATCACACAAATGTTATGGTGCAAATTACCGTCTACACCAGAAGAACAGAAAATTGCATTCCGGGAAAGCCTAAATGCAGTGAATGGAAAAGTAAGCATGGAACAGGCGAAGGATTTATATCATTCGCTTGGAAGAATTAAAGATATTAAATCGGATTCGGAAGATAGAAGACTGAAAGCGAGCGAGATAGAGAATGTCTTAAAGAACATCGGAATTGATCCGGAGGTGGCAGCAGAAAGTGCAAAAGGTTGCAACACTGCCGAGATTGACACAGAGAACACCGTAAATACAAAGCGGTTTGAAATCGGACTTCTGGATGCACATGTGACTGTGAATGCTGATCGGACGGATCTGGTATCAACCAGAGTGATTGATGGTGAAGAATACATTCTGATCAAAGCAGACGGTGGTATCTGTGCAAATGGAATCATTTTAGAGAACCGGGAGAGTGAGAAAGATGAAGAGGAAGACGACTAAACCGGGAAATATGCGGGCATTCATATATCCGGTAAGCAAGAAAATGCGCAAAGTAAGACGGAAAGGAACAAAAAAATGAAAATTGGAGACAAAGTACAGTTAAGACGTAGGATCTCCCAGAAAGGTGGAAAGAGCAGACTTGCCACGGAAAAAGTCACGATCCTTGGGATTTATCCGCATCATGTGCAGGTCAGGAATCAGAAAGGGATTGTGAGATCATATATAAACTGGGAGTGGCAGCAGTTAACCAGCAAAGAAGGAATGGAAGGCGTGGAATCGTGGCGCAGGAAGGGATAACGATGGAAAGATTAACAGAATGGATCGGAGAAGGAGAAGACCGGTGCGCTGTACCGAGAATGGATTTAAGGAAAAACGGACATCAGAAGTGCTGCAATAAGCTGGCAGAGTATGAGGATCTGGAAGAGGCTGGAATCATTCAAAAATGGATTCCGGTGAAATGGCATGTGATATTGGATACCGAACGGGAAGAGGAAGGAATTCCGGAAGACATAATCTATTATCTGGACTGTCCAATGCCGGAAGATGGAGAAGAAATCATAGTAACAGACGGAAAAAGAGTATGGACCGATGAAAACTGCATTGACATTGTAGGACATTGTTTGGAGAGCGGAAACGATTGGAAAGACATGAAAGCATGGATGCCATTTCCGAAGCCATACAAGAAAGGCGGCAGTAATGACTGAAAAAGAAGTATGCCTGATGTGCGAAAACTATTCTGAAGACACAAAATGTGATCAGCATGATAGCTGTAAACTCATGGCGGTATTAAAAGAAAATCGGGCACTAAAGAAAAAAGTAAGCCAGTTGAAACGTCAATTGGACGAATCGGAACTGAAAAGATCATACATGGTAAATCCAAGTGCAATTGGATACCGTAATGATATGGGATGGTAAAGGAGAAGGAAAAAATGGGAAGATTATCGAAAAAAGATATGGAAGAGCTAAGAGAAGCCTGCAGTTATGATTGCGGATATACCGATACAGAAGAAGTTGTAAAAGATATCACAGCACAGGTCCTTGAAGAACTGGATTCAGATACGACGTATGGTGATGAGGTTGGACTGGTAGACAGTGACAGAGGCGAAGAATTTACAACGCTGGATGAGTTTGTGAGGATCTTCTGGGATAAGGCAGCAGAAAAGATCCTGAATGTTGTAGAGACGCAGGGGAGATAAGAGAATGGAAAATAGAGAATTAAAAGAGTATCTTGCAGAATTTGCTGATAATGCACAAATGAGCATTATAATAGCGAATCCAAAAAAAGAAAGGTGTACATTCTTGAAGAGCTGTTTATGATCAAAGACGAAAAAATAGGACAACCGGTGCTTTGCATCCAGATCGCAGAAGAAAGAGATATGGACGAGGACGAAAGAAAAGCAGCCGAGCAGGATGAGAAAGGAGAGTAAATGGGGCGCAGTATTTACTTTACAAATCAGGAAATCGAAAAGCTTATTGATTATGTAAGTAATTCGGTTGAACTGTTGGGAGAAGCAGAAGGTACATGGGAGCAGACTGCCGAGGATATGGAAAATGGACTTGGATCGGCAATAAGAAAATTATATAAAGGCAGAAGAGGCGAAAAGATTTATGCAAAATACAAGACGAAAAGAGGGAAAGGTAAGAGATCAAATTTCTGAAACTTTTATTTTTCAATTTCCAAAAGAAGAGGAGGCTGAAGATGAATAATCAACAAGCAATAGATAGATTAGTGGAACATCTTGGATGGGGCTGGACTGAGGAAACAGTAGAAGCCATTGAAATGGGGATACATGCACTAAAAGAAACACAGTGGATTCCATGCAGTGAGAAGATGCCGGAGGATAATACGGATGTAATTGTATGCTTTTACAGCGGAACAGTAACAGAGATGAGATATTGGGGAAATGGAATCTTTCAAGGAATCTATGAACACACGGCAAAAACAATTGTTGCATGGATGCCGTTACCGGAACCGTATAAGGAGAAAACAGAATGACAAATAGGGAATATATGATAAATCTATTGCTGGACGGTTTGGAATCACGCTTGAACCGAGCAAACATTGATGATGGTGGTGCAAGCGAAGAAGCTATGATTTATTACAACATAAATTGTCCATATTATGCAGGCGATAAAAGAGCATATTGCCGAAAAGAAGGTAGTCTAGTATCAAGTAGAGAGGTATGCGTAGATTGTAAAGCACATTGACTTGAACAGGAAGTTGATGAATAAAAACAAAACGACAAAGGAGTTGAGGACGATGAGACTAATTGATGCAGATAAGCTAGCACTCCACTTGAATGATTATGCTTTGCAAGAAGCTCCGTTCGGACGCAATGACAGTAAAAATCAGAAAGAAATCTACGAGACAATAAAAGAGTGCATGAAAGCGGTAGAAGAACAGCCGACAGCGTTTGACGTGGAGAATGTTGTCTCTAACTTAGAGCAGCTAAAGCTTGATGAAGCTTGCAATTATAAGGGGTGTGCAGATTGCCAATATCTCGATAAATGTTGGGATGGAGAAATGAGGGAAGAGCACGCTATGGATATAGCAATTGAAATCGTGAAAAGAGGTGGCCTAGATGAAAGTTAAGATCGAAGACTTCTTACTGGCAATGGGAGATTATTGCAGAGAGCATAGTCCTGAAGAGTGTGCTTCTTGCAAAATGAGTGTAGATCATGGAGATCCGGGCGATGGTACAGTTTTTTATGGATGCGCTATGTTTGGATGCGAGTATCCAAAATATGCCAAGATGGTGAAAAAAGAAATTTTGAAGTACATGAAAGAAAGGAAGAAGGATAATGGGTAGAGAAATATTATTTAAAGCCAAGGGCGGGGTGAGTGGTAAATGGGTTGAAGGATTGGTTTTTAATGCAGGTAATATGCAATATATTTATACCAAGCCGAAATCAGACGGCAGCAGACAGGAAATATATGAGGTTGATCCGGATACGATCTGCCAGTACACTGGACTCATGGATAAGAATGGAAAGAAGATCTGGGAGAATGATATCCTTATGTGCCATGATAATCCGGTTGATCTTGTAAAAGCAGTATTCGGAGAGTTTAACGTCATAGAAGCGAAAAGCGAAAAAGTAATAGACAGTGTAATTGGATGGCACTACGAAACGATTCCGACGGATGCTCTGAGCAAATGCGAGCCGTTTTGCTATTCAATGCCATTAACGGAAGATTATGTAAAATTGTGTGAGATGAAGGCTATCGGGAATATTTGGGATAAATCGGAGGATGCAAAACCAAAGGAAACCGATAATATTATTTATCATGATTTCATGAAGAAAGGAAGAGAATAATGAGTAATGGATGGATTCCAACAACAGAAAGACTCCCAGATCAACGGGAATTTATTGAGGCTTATGTCCGGCATGCATATGCAGCGGAGTTTCTGACCACGATCGAGGGAGCTGATAAGGCAACAACGCTGTATTATTCCCAGACTGGTGTCTGGTTCGATGAACAGGGAGAACCATATAAGGTTGTGGCGTGGATGCCGCTTCCGGAAAGGTATAAAGGATAATGGAAGATAAATATACAAAGATATTTGTATGGATAATTACGGCAGTTACAGTAATTATTGGAATGAAATGGACGGGATCGGCGTGGTGCTTATGGGGGCTGTTCATTCCGACAATGATAGAGTAGGAGATGATGAAACATTGTATAAAAACCAGGAAGGATATCGTGATCCGACAGCAGGCAAAGCCATCCAGGATGCAAGCCGCATTCCACACCACGTAAAGGAAGCGCATAAAGCATTAAAAGATATAGCAAGTCTGCTTGGATTCGAGGTCTTAGTATTGAGAGACAGGAAGACAGGGAGGGTATACCGATGGAAACAGTGAAAGAAGAGAACGAGAAGAAAAAGGAATACCTGAAACAGTACGGCAAAGCATTACGCCAGGAGAAGCGGATCGAGGAAGAGCTGGAACGCTTAAAGCTGGATAGGATGCTTCCGGGAGCACTGGCAGCGGATGGACTGCCAAAAAGCAGCAACCTTTCTGATCTGTCGGATTATGCAGCAGAAGTAGACGAACAGGAACGGAAAATAGTGGAACAGAGGAAGAAAAGAGTCAGGATCCGGACTGAGATCAGGGAAAGAATTGAGCAGATGGAAGACGAGACAGAGAAAGATATCCTGACTTATCACTACATAGATCTTATGAGATGGAAAGAAATCTGTGCAAGAACCGGGTATTGCTGGCAGTATGTACATAAAAAGCATTCAGATGCATTGAAAAATTTTAAATATGCGATAGAATGCGACACTCAACCTGTGATATAGTATATGCAGGTAAAGAATTGAAACAGGGCAGCAGTCGAAAGATTGTTGCCTTTTTCTTTGCCATGAATTCCAGAAAGAGGTTTTGGCGGTTTACTCTGGAAAGAATTTATTCATACGTCGGTACATTTGTTTGTTGCAATTACTTTTTTAGAACTCCTTATTACAGATACAGAAACCGTCAGAGGAAAAGATATGAAGGAACAACGGAACCCAAGAAGTGCCAACGGGAATCTGAGAAGAAAACACCGGGCGAGGTTTAAAGCAATAGGTGGAGAATGCGGGATATGTAAAGGCAGGCTTGGCCCCATACATTACAATGAACCAAGCGATAGCAAACATCCGTTGTCTTTTGTTATAGATGAAATCAAACCGGTGTCAAGGTGGCGTGAGTTTGGATATAACTCACGTGAAGCAGCGGCACAGGACTGGAACAACCTGCAACCGGCGCATTACTGTTGCAACGTAGCGAAAAGCAATAAAACGTTGAATGAAATGCAGAGGAGCCAGCAAAAGCCCAAAATGAACGTTACAGATGGGGAATGGTGAGAAGTGCAAACAGAGGGTGGGGAGGGTACCCCGCCACGCGGCGGCGGCGACCACCGCTGTCCAGCGCCGATTTACACACAGGAAAATTTTTGAAAGGTGAATTTAGATGGGAAGAGCTAAGAAAATGGCAACTGTAACAAGCGAGGGAAGCCGCTTGGAACGCTTGGAAAATTTAGCACTGATTCTCGCAAAACAGATTGATATATGCGCGAAAGATGCTGTTGATGGTCCAAAGACAATGCCACAGCTCTCCAGGCAATACAGAGAAACAATCAAAGAAATTGAAGAAATAAAAGGAATGGAGAAAGACGATGATGAAATCGGAGAAATCCTGTCGGCACGAAAAGCTGATGGGAAGCCAGACACCGTCCGATAGAATTGTTCCGGATTACGCTTATACGGATGGCCCCGATGCGGTAAAAGTGCTTGCGGTCGGGAAATTGATTGTGGATCCGTGGCAGAGTGAAGTGCTGAATGATTGGATGGGGCGTACAGAGGATGATGTTTGGTCAGCGCCGACATGTGGCTTATCTGTTCCAAGACAGAACGGGAAAACACTGGATACTTCCGGACGGATTGCATCCGGAATGATTCTGTATGCAGAATGGGTTATATACACAGCTCATCTGCAGAAAACTGCAACAGAAACCTTTATGGAATTGCGCGGCTTGTTTGAAAGCAGAGGACTCCGTAAGTATGTAAAAGAAATTAAGGCGGCACTCGGAAGAGAACAGATTATTCTAAAAAATGGTGGAAGAGTAGTATTTGTTGCCAGAACAAGGAATGGTGGTCGAGGACTGCATGGCGACTGTCTTGTGTTTGATGAAGCACAGGAATTGACAAGCGAGCAGCAGGCATCTTTTTTGCCGGCAATATCAGCGTCAAGGAATCCACAAACGATTTATCTTGGAACACCACCGGATGAAAATTGTACCGGCACAGTATTCCGGAAGATAAGAAAACGGGCAACGGAAGGTGAGAGCAAATCCACAGCCTGGACAGAATATTCTGTGAAAGAGATTGGAGATGTTACTGATCGTCAGAGATGGGCGGATTGCAATCCGGCACTGGGGCGAAGAATGACAGAAACAACCATAGCTGCAGAGTGCGAACAGATGGATGCGGACACGTTTGCAAGAGAGCGTCTCGGCTGGTGGTCGCCAATCAACAATGATCAGGACTATGCAATTGATAAGAAGAAATGGAAAGAATGTGCTTCGGAAAAAGAAAAACCGGAAGGGAAAACTGCTTACGGTGTAAAGTTTTCACTTGACGGTTCGATGGTAGCATTATGCGGAGCTGTCTGTCCAGAGGTAGGGGAAGCGAGAATTTCACTGATCGAGCTTAAAACAACGGACAGAGGAATCCAGTGGCTTGCGGACTGGCTGAATCAGAGATACAAGATGGCAAGCTGTGTGGTGATCGATGGAAGAAATGGAGTTGACTTCCTGATAGAGAAGATAACACCGGTGTGGAAATATAAGCAGTCAATTGTTCGGCCGGCAGCAAAAGAAGTGATAGCAGCGGCGAGTCAGCTATCACAGGAAATCAATGAACAGACTGTAACATGGTATAAATACCAAGAAATACTGAATGAGTCAGCAATTACGTCTGTAAAAAGACCGATTTCCGGTGGCTGGGGATTTGGTGGAGAAAACTCGATTCCGATTGAAGCAGCAGCACTTGCACTCTGGGGATGCAGAACATCGAAACGAAATCCGAACAGAAAGATGAGGATAGGATAATGGAGTTAAATTTTGGAAGAGTAGAAGGATTACCACCGGAAGAACAAGAGTGGCTGAAAGAATTGAAATATATATACGACTATCACCGAAGTACAAATCGAAAAAAACGTCGATATTACAACGGGAAAATCACGTTGAATGAGGTAAATTTGGGAATTGCACTACCTTCGGGTCTTGGAAGACTCGAAATCGGATGCGCCTGGGGTGCAAAAACGGTAGACGTGCTTGCCGGTAGATCAATGTTTGATGGCTTTGTTACGGAAAATGGAACAAAATCAGAAGATATGGATCAGATCATGAAAAGGAACCATCTGATTGCAGAATACAATAAAGCGGTTAAAGAAGAGTTGAAATATGGATGTGCATTTGCGGCAGTATCTGGACAGGAAGATGATGCAAGAGTACGTTTTTACTCACCGCATTGCGCCACAGCTTCGTGGAATGCACACGAAGGACGCATCCGATATGGATTTGCCTTTGAAGATGCGCGAAGAGACGAGTCGGATGTTACATGGTCTCCGGAACACGTAAATTTCTATACAGACACAGACATCTGGGAACTGGATCGGATTGGAGGTACATGGTATGCTACGCAGAATCCCCATGATTTCGGAGAACCCCTTATGGTGGCTCTGATCTGGGACGCAACAAACGATAAACCATTTGGTCAGTCAAGGCTAAAAGAGCCGATCCGCAGGCTAATCCAGGGATATGTAAGAACAGTCGCAAATGCAACGATTGGACTGGAATTTGCAACTTCTCCACAGAAGTATCTGCTCGGGGTGTCAGATGAACAATATGATATGCTGATTGATAATAAATTCAAACAGTATGTTGGAAGTATTCTCTACAGTACAAACAATCCGGAGACTGGGGAAAAGCCGAATTTCGGGCAACTTTCGCAGGGAAATATTGAACCACATGTTCAGATGCTCCGGATGCTTGCTACACAGTATTCAGCGGCAACGGGATTGGCGGTTACGGATGTTGGTGTGATAAATGATGCAAATCCGACTTCCAGTGAAGCAATTATTGCACAGTCACAGACCTTGATCCTTATGGCAGAACAGTTGAATAAATCAAATGGTGATGCATTGTATCGGATTGGACGGATGGCACTTGCAATTGAACTTGGAACGATTCCGGATGAGCTTCCGGAAGAAACACATGAGCTGATTGCACATTTTAAGAATCCGGCAATGCCAAGCGTGGCATCTACTACAGATGCAGCACTCAAAATTGCGACAGCGCGACAAGGATTTGCACAGACAGATATTTTCCTTGAAATGATTGGTTTTGATCAGGCGGATATCCGGCGAATCAGAGCGCAGGAACAGAGAGCAAAAGGAGATGCTATCTTGACGGAGGAATTTGGAAATGCAGATAACGGAGAAGGCGTGGGTGGAATACATAACGAAGATGTCACAGATTAGCCAGAAAGCAGCGGATCTGATGCAGTCCTGGGTTCAAAAGAATGGACTGGAAAATGATAAAGCACTTTTGGACTACGCCTATGCATTGTCACAACACTATGGACAGGCTATCGGTGCATTATCGTGTCAGATGTATGAAGCGACAGCGGCGGCACAGGGAGTAATAGTCCCTACGGCAGAAGTAGCAGATCTCCCGGACTATGGGGAAGTGGCGAAAGCAGTAAAAGGAACAAAAAAGCAGTCTCCGAACAATATTCCTGGAACGCTTGCAAGGCTTGTAAAACAGGTAGGTGCAGATACGACACTGAAAAATGCAGAGCGTGACGGGGCGCAGTTTGCCTGGGTACCACACGGAGATACCTGCGCTTTCTGCATTACGCTTGCGTCAAGAGGATGGCAGAATATGTCAAAGAAAGCTCTTAGAAATGGTCACGCGGAACACATTCATGCGCATTGCGATTGCGAATATGCAGTCCGGTTTGATGGAAAAAGCACGGTTGCAGGATATGATCCGGATAAGCATCTGGAGGAGTATCAGGAAGCAGGCGGTGACATCAATGCCATGCGCCGGATGAGATACAAAGAGAATAAAGAGGCTATTAATGCGAGGAAGAGAGAACTGTATGCAGAACAGGCTTACCGAAAGGTTAAAAGAGGAAAAGCAGAAGAAATTTCATTGACCAGAGGTGGCAAAGAAGTGGCGGTTTCGGTTAGAAAAGTGGAAAGCTATGATACATCTATGTATATATCAGATCAAGCACAGATAAAGCCAAAAGCATTGAATGCAATTAATCAGAACACAGAAAAGGCCTTGAAAGAATATGGTGTTCCAAGCGAACGGAAGCCAACAATTGTGATTCTGGCAGATGATGAACTGAAAAATGCCCTTGGTTTGTATGATCCGTGTACAAATACAGTATATTATAGTCAGTCAATAGCAAAGCAGGAAATACAGAAATTAGCTGGTGGAAAAGATGCTGTTGAAAGGCATGAAATGTGGCATATGAAACAGGCAGAAGAATTCCGAAAAGTGGGTTGGGAGATTACCAAAGAAAACCGTAGTGAATATCTGAAAGAACTGTGCAAAAAGGCAAAGAAAAATCTTGACGCATTAGGAATTACGCAGGATAATGTAAGTGAAATAAGCGATTATGCATATCAACAATATCAATTAGGACGATATGATGAAACGGAAGCAGAATATATGTTGATTTATAACAGGAGATAGAGAGAATGAAACTCATAAAGTATCCGGATGAGATAGAAAAGTTAATGAAAGTATACGAACCGTATGTCAATCATATTCATGATGGGAAAATTGAAAACGTGCCGGAAGAGGTTAGTGAAGCGTTTGAAAAAGTAAAAGCCTGGGCTTGGGAGCAAGAACAGTAACAGAGGGAAAAGAACCGGCAGGTTTTATGAAAATACGAATTCCGGATGGAGAGATTGTAGAGCATGAAAATACAAGCATGTTTGCAGCACCACACGTGAGGCGAGAATTGAAAAGGATTGCAAAGATGGATAATCCACCAAAAGAAAAAACGGTAATATGGTATTAAAAGCCACTGATCGGAAACGGTTGGTGGTATTTTTATACTCATTTTTAAGAAAGGAAGAAAGAACATGAGATTTGACGAGGCATTTAAAAGAATGAAGCAGGGTAGCAAAGTGAAAATTCCATCTTGGGGCGGTTATTGGTTTTGGTCAAAAGAGAAACAGACTATTATCATGCACACAAAAGATGGCGAAGAGTTGGATATCAGAGAGACAAAGATTCCAGATTATACATTTGGAAATATCTGTTCTGATGAATGGGTACTGGCAGACGGAGAAAATTGTCCGGAACTGGGCGGAGAAGCTCTGTTTTCATTTGGAGAAGCAATTAAATATCTGAAACGTGGAATGAAAGTGGCACGTAAAGGCTGGAATGGAAAGGGACAGTACATCCAGCTTGCAACCGGAATTTCATATAAAACAGAAGATGGGGATATTGTAAATTGTGAGCATGATGTCATCGGAAACATGGCTATTGCATTCTGCGGAACATCTGGTGTTCAGATGGGATGGTTAGCGTCCCAGGCTGATATGCTGTCAGAGGATTGGAAATTTGCAGAATAGGAAAGGCGGTGATCCAGATATCTCCCTTTAAGGCGCAGGGTTACGCGTCTTATTTTTATGGCAACACGTGCCTTAAACGTGGCAACTAAAAACACTCAAATCAGGAGGGAAACAAGATGGCAGATGACAAAACATTTACTCAGGCAGAAATGGATTCAATCATAGAGGGACGCCTTGCGAGAGAAAGACAGAAATATGCAGATTATGATGACCTGAAAGAAAAGGCAAGTAAGTACGATGAGTACCAGGCGCAGAATAAAACGGAACTTCAGAAGGAAAAAGAAAAGTCCGATGCGCTTCAGGCAAGATTAAGCGCACTTGAAAAGAAAGACACTGTAAGACAGGTAAGAGAAAAAGCAGCAAAAGACACTGGTGTACCGGTAGAATTACTGACAGGGGAAGATGAGGAAACCTGTAAAAAACAGGCAGAAGCGATTATGAAATTTGCGAAGCCGAAGAGTTATCCGGGGACTAAGGGGAACAGAAAAAAGACAACAGAATACAACTCAACGGATGATGCAATGAGGGAATTTGCACATCAGATTTTTGGTAAAGGAGAATAAAGAATATGGCAGCACTTATTAGTTCAGATTTTGAAATTCCGGCAGAGATTTCGCAGGGGATTTTTGAAAAAGCACAGAAAGGATCTACTCTGGCGCAGTTATCCGGAGCAAGACCGCAGAAATTTGGAAAGCAGCAGGTGTGGGTACTTACATCGCCACCGAAAGCAGAACTCGTAGGAGAGGCAGGGCAGAAATCGCCAACCCCAACTGCATATGCTTCTAAAACAGTAAATCCGTTCAAACTGCAGGTTACCATGAGATTTTCGCAGGAAGTACAGTGGGCAGACGAAGATGTACAGATCGGCGTACTGCAGGATCTGGCATCAAATGCGTCAATCGCACTAGGAAGAGCATTGGATCTTGTTGGAATTCACAAAATCAATCCGCTTACAGGAACGGTATCAAGCCTTGTAAAAGAAGGGCTGGTTGACACGAAACAGAGTGTGCAGCTTGCAGGCACAAAGTATGATGAAGCAATCGAGGCGGCAGCAGGAATGATCATCTCATCTGGTTATGTACCGAGTGGTATTGCAATGGATCCAACACTTTCCTTTGGCCTTTCCACTATGAGGGATGCGAATGGAAGAAAGATTTATCCGGAAATTGGATTCGGACAGAATCTGACAAATTTTGCCGGAATGACTGTGGCAGTATCTGATACAGTTTCTGCAAAAAATGAAATCACACCGGATACGAAGTTACTTGGAATCGTAGGACAGTTTGATGCGTTCAGATGGGGAGTGCAGAGATCAATTGGCGCTCACTTGATCGAATACGGTGATCCGGATGGGCTTGGAGACCTGCAGAGACAGAACCAGATTGCAATCCGTGCAGAAATTGTATACGGAATTGGAATCATGGATCAGGCAGCATTTACAAAGATCGTGAAGGCGGAAGAGTAATATGAAATATTTATACAAACAAACTGGAATAGTAGTGGAGTCTGACGATGTGTTAGACTCCACAATGTTTAAGCCGATTATTGAAGAAAAAACCGAGGATTTGATCGAGGATAGCGAAACAGAAACAGGAGTTACAGAAGCTAAAAATACAGAAGAACCTGTGGAAGAACTCAAAGAACCGACAGAAGACTCAGAGATTCCAGATATAGAAGAACCAGTCGAAGCAAAGAAAGAGGCATCAGCTAAGAACACCAGAAAGAGAACACAAACAGCGAAAAAGTAGGTGATACAATGATATACGCATCAATCGAGGATATTTGGAAACGAAAAGGAACAGATATTTCGGATACAGATTATGTAACGGCACTCTTGGAGGATGCCGCGATTATCATTGATGCATATAACCGCAATGCTACAGACGAGGCAAAGAAATTAGTGTCATGTAATATGGTTATCCGGACACTCGGAAGCAGAGAGGAAGGTGTACCTATTGGAACGACACAGACAACTACGACAGCAATGGTATATTCGCAGACCTGGACAAATGCAAATGGAAGCGGCGAATTGTATCTGACTAAATTGGATAAGAAAATCCTTGGTGTCGGGAATCGAATTGGCTATTTTAATCCATATTCGGATTTGATGCAGGAGGAAGAGGCTAATGATTAAAGGAATACCGGTGAAGCTCTACGAACGGACCGCAAGTGGGACAGATACATTCGGACATCCGATATATACAGAGACACCTGTGACCGTGGAAGACGTGTTGGTTGCTCCGGCATCGACAACAGAAGTGCTGGATATGCTTAATATTACTGGAAAAAAAGCAGTCTACAATATCGCAATTCCAAAAGGAGATACGCACGACTGGCAAGACTGCAGAGTGGATTTTTTTGGCACATCATGGCGGGTAATTGGATTCCCACAGCAAGGAATTGAAGAAAATATTCCAGGAAGATGGAATCAGAGATGGATGGTGGAGCGTTATGGTTAAAACGAAAGTTGAGTTAAATCGATCCGGTGTAAGAGAGTTGATGAAATCTGCAGAGATGCAGGCAATTTTACTGGAACAGGCAAATCAAATATCATCAGATGCAGAGAAAGAGTCGTATGTTGCGCAAACAAGAGCGGTTGTAAAAATAAATGGAGACGACGGAAACAATAGCTTGCTGAAAGCAATGGGTAGAAAAAATGATCGAGGAAAAAGTTAGAGAATATCTGGAAGACAAGCTTGATATTCCGGTAAGGATGGAAGAAGAACCGGGACTTCCGGAGGAATATGTACTGATTGAAAAGACTGGATCTGGCAAAGAAAATCATATTGCATCAGCAACTCTTGCTATCCAGTCTTATTCAGGATCCCTTTATGGGGCGGCATCACTCAATGAAAGAGTGAAAGAAGCAATGGAAAAAATTGTTGAAATGGATGATATCAGTAAGTGCCAGCTTAACAGCGACTACAACTATACGGATACAACAAGGAAGAAATATCGGTATCAGGCTGTATATGATATGGTTCATTTCTGATGAAGGAGGATAAAAATGTCAGATGCTAAAAATGTAAGTACAGGTAAGCCGAAAGTAGGTGGCGCGATTTTTAGAGCACCGCTCGGAACAACATTGCCAACAGATGCAACCACAGCATTAGATGCAGCATTTAAGTCACTTGGATATTGCTCGGAGGATGGACTCACTAATTCTAATAGTCCGGAAACTGACAACAAAAATGCTTGGGGCGGCGACACTGTATTGAATATGCAGACCAGTAAGAAAGATAATTTTAAGTTTACGATGATCGAAGCCTTGAATGTAGAGGTCCTGAAGAGTGTTTACGGAGATGATAATGTTACCGGAACACTTGAGGAAGGGATTACGGTAAAAGTAAATGCAGATGAAGCGGAACAGAATGCGTGGGCTGTGGATATGATTCTGAAAGACGCAGTGAAGCGTATCGTTATTCCGTGTGCAAGCATTACGGAAGTCGGAGACATTGTATATAAGGACGATGATGCGATTGGATACGAGACAACGTTATCGGCAGTACCGGATGCGGACGGACAGACACATTACGAATATATTAAGAGGAATAAGAAATAATGAAGGGAAAAACAAGCAGTGGTTTTGAGTATGAGTTAGATGAAGCGGCGTTGGATGATTATGAACTTCTGGAAGATCTATGTGAAATGGATGAAGGAGACATGACAAAAACAATCAGCGTATTAAACCGTCTTCTTGGAACAGAACAGAAAGAACGTTTGAAAGAACATTTACGAATGGAGAACGGAAGGGTACCGGCGTCGGAAATGATGAATGAAATTGGAGAAATTTTCGGAAATATAAAAGAAGGAAAAAACTCTTAGCCCTCGCCTACATGCTTAATTTAGATAAGGACGCACTTTTGTGTGATCTTGCAGAAACATATCATATTTATGACTATAAGTCGTTACCGTGCAGAATGGTAGCGACTTTTTCTTGTGGGTTGAGGGAAAATTCAAGAATCAAAATGAAAATGGTAGGGATAGATCCTATACCGGAACAAATTCTTATGGCAGCAATTGCAGATGGAACACGTATGACCGCCTGGTTACAATCCGAGGATGGAGCGACTGGGATAAACCGTCCGAAGTCATTACTTGGAATGACCATAGGTGATGGAACGGAAAAATCCAAAGAAATTCAGACGTTTGATTCCGGAGAAGATTTCGACAGAGAATGGGCAAGATTGACGGGAAAGGAGGGATAAGATGGCTACAGAACTTGCAAAAGCGTATGTGCAGATCATACCATCAGCGGTAGGAATTCAGGGAAGAATTCAAAAAGAAATAGAGCCGGAAGCAGATTCTGCTGGAAGTTCTTTTGGCGGGAAAATGGTTGGCATGATCAAAAAGGTTATTGCCACAGCAGCAATCGGGAAAGCTCTGTCAGCAAGCATCAGTGAAGGCGCGGCGCTGGAACAGAGCCTTGGTGGAATTGAAACATTATTTAAAGATTCTGCCGATAAAGTGAAAGCAAATGCGGCAAAAGCTTACCAAACAGCAGGAATGAGTGCAAATGACTACATGGAACTCACCACAAGCTTTTCTGCGAGCCTTCTTAGTTCCCTTGCTGGCGACACCTCCAAAGCTGCAGATGTGGCAGATATGGCAATGGTAGACATGTCTGATAATGCAAATAAGATGGGAACCAATATGGAAGACATCAAAAATGCATATCAGGGATTCGCCAAACAGAACTATACAATGCTGGACAACCTGAAGCTTGGATATGGTGGTACGAAGTCGGAGATGGAGCGTCTCTTGGCAGATGCACAGAAAATCAGTGGCGTGGAATACAATATTGACAATCTATCAGATGTCTACAGCGCAATTCACGTGATCCAGGGACAGTTGGATATTACCGGAACGACAGCAAAAGAAGCGGCAACGACTATATCTGGATCGTTCAACCAGATGAAAGCAGCGGCTAAAAATGTAATGGGAGAAATTGCTCTGGGAATGGATGTAGGACCGGCACTTAATGAACTGGCGAATACGATCATAACCTTTGCAGCTGGAAATCTGCTTCCGGCAGTATGGAATGTTATATCTGCACTTCCATCAGCAATCGTTACATTTGTAACGGCACTTGGTCCACAACTGTTTGCTGCAGTGTCTGGACTGATTCCACAAATTGCAAGCGGAATCACAACAGGAATACCGACTCTTTATCAGAGCGCAATGCAGCTTATGGATCAGTTTAATATCGGAATTCAGGAGCAGCTTCCGACTTTATTGCAGAAGGGTGTAGATTTTATAAGCAACATCGTCAACGGAATTTTGCAAAATTTACCGCAAGTAATAACGATGGCAGGAAATGTGATCACGTATTTTGTCAACACGATTATTTCTATGCTTCCAACTGTTTTAAGCGCAGGTGCAAGACTGCTTTTAAGGTTAGTAAATGGAATCATAAACAATTTGCCACAGATCACCCAGGCAGCAGTGACTGCAATCGTGCGTTTTGTAGCGTCAATTGGTCAGAATCTTCCGCAGATTCTCCAGAGTGGTATTACAATTATCGCTAAGCTGGCAGCAGGTTTGATACGTGCCATTCCGAATTTGGTTGGACAGATACCGGCAATTATCAGCGCAATTGTGAATGCTTTTACGAGCCAGAACTGGGGAAGAATTGGAATCAATATCATAAGCGGTATCGCATCCGGACTTCGTTCGGCGGCACATATGCTATGGGATGCTGTAAAAGGTGTTCTTGGTGGATTTAAAGAAAATGTTCTGGCATTCTTCGGAATTCACTCACCGTCACGTTGGGGAGCTTATGTTGGAGAGATGATCGATACCGGAATTGCGAATGGATTGATTGGCAAGACAACATTAGTATCCAATGCGGCAGCAGAGCTTCAGAAGTCTGTAAAAAAACCAATTGGAACAAGTATGGACCTTGCAATTTCTGGCAAAAGCAGCACTGAAAGTCAGAACAGCACGATTGCAGAGAAGCTGGAAGCATTACTGGAATATTTAAAAACAACATCCAGACGTGGAGACGGCAGTATAGTTATAAATTTAAATGACAGAGAAGTAGCAAGAGCTTTGAGAGAAATGGGGGTTGTGTTTGAATGATCGAGATTAAATATGTATGCTCCAATGGAGAAAAATACAATCTGATCGGAGACAAAATGAGAGCAACTTCCGGATATTTCCATGCTTATGAGTGGACACCTAATACAACAGAAAGAGAAATGGGTGTAACGGTGAATGCTTTTGCAAAAGAACCGGTGATGTATGATATTACTCTTACCGTGAGAGGCAAAGAAAAAGAAAGAAAGCGGATCCTTAATAAGCTTACGAATGCTTTTGAGTACGATGTGGTCAATCTGACTCCAGGAAGAATTTACTATGGCGAATACTACATTGATGGATATGTAAAAAAATCAAGCAATGAAGTATCGGGTGAAAATAATAGTCGTACAGATTGCAAGATAGAAATATACTGCCCGTATCCATTCTGGTCGATGGAGCAACAGGAAAGCTTTTATCCTGATTCTGCAAATAAAGGAAAGCCATATACATTCTTAGACTATCCGATAACGTATAATTATGATTATTCAAGAAAGAGTGCCGGAACGCAGAACTGGATTATCGATCATTTCCGAGATAATAACTTTGAAATGGTAATATATGGTCCATGCGCTGATCCAAGAATACTGATAAACGGTTATCCTTATCAGATTTATGAGACGTTAGAAGCAGGTGAATATATATTAATCGCCAGCAGAGAGAAGACGATCACAAAGCATCTGAGAAATGGAACTGTGCAAAATATTTTCGCAAAAAGAGCGAAAGACAAAAGCGTATTTGCACTGATTCCGTCTGGCGTACTGACTCTTAACTGGAGTGGTGAATTCGGCTTTGATATTAAGGTATACAAAGAAAGGAGCGTGCCGGAATGGAACTGATCTATACGGATCCGATAGGCAAAGAGCTCGGATATATCTTAAATGCAAATGTAGACATGGAAATCGGAGAAGATGAGAAAAGCTCAATCAATGATTTTGAGATCGAATTTAAGAGATCCGGTTGGAATGGTACGGTTGAGTTCGGAAGTCAGGTGTATGTTCCGGACACAGAGTATGGCGGAATAGTTCGGGAGGTAACTACAAGCACAAAAGCGAATAGTATCACCGTAAAGGGATATACCTGGCGCGGAATGATGACGAAAAAAATAATCAAGCCGGAAGAGGGACAGGATTATGCGATAGCATCCGGAGAAATAAATGAAATCATCAAAGGAAAAGTAGAAGAAGCATTTCCGGGCTTTTTCTACGGAGTCGTTGAAGATACAGGCATTCAGTTGACGAACTATCAGTTTGATCGATATTGTACGCTACATGAAGGTTTAAGGAAGATGCTGCAATCCGTAGGTTACCGCTTGGAAATCAAGTATATTCAAGGCGATAAATACGAAATGGGCTATGTTCGAGTAAGGGCTGTTCCTATCGTAGATTATTCATCGGAATACGAATTTTCAAACGATCAGAACATGAATTTTACGATGGATGACAATAAAAGAGGCGTGAATCACTTAGTATGCCTTGGAAAAGGAGAGTTAAAAGACCGCCTGGTTATCCATTTGTATGTCGACGAAAAGGGAAACGTAGGACAAACGCAGTACTATCGAGGAATTGATGAAATCGAAGAAACTTACGATAGCTCCGGATCAGAATACGATGACCTACTCAAAAATGGAATTGCGAAACTTACAAATTCCAAGAATAAGACGGAATATGACATGACGATGGAGAAAATAGAAGGAAGTATGGATATTGGAGACATCGTTGGTGGCCGAGATTATCTAACCGGTGCCAGCATGAAGAAGCCGATCGGAAGGAAGATATGGACGATTTCAGCTGGCAAAGAAAAAGTAGAGTATAAATTGGAAGGAGAGTCTTAATGGATATAATTACAGGATATACCGGAAGTCCACATGTTACTGCAGAACAGGACAGAGATATCAATATTGGAATTTTTGGAAATGAATCTTATGTGCTGCAAACAGGATCACAGTTGACTGCGGAAGTATCGTCAAACAATGAGATTAAAGTAAGAGATGGTGTGATCATGCATCAAGGGTGTGCTGCATCGATTAAAAAGAACACATACGATTCTCTCACCATTACAAATGGATCACAGGGAATGAAAAGGGTAGACCTTATCGTTGCCAGATACAGTAGAGATCCAAGTACAAATGAAGAATCACTTACCTTGAAAGTAATCCAGGGAACACCAAGCGAAAACAGTCCGACTGTACCAGGTTATACAACAGGAGATATACAGTCAGGAGATCTTGTAGCAGACATGCCACTTTACCAGGTCATTCTCAATGGACTTAATATCACGGAAGTTAAGAAGTTGTTTAGTGTGCAGGGATCCATTGCTGAATTAAGTAGCAATTTAACCAAAACTAACACTGTTTTAGAGAACAGGAAACCAATATTTATTGATTCAACGGCGCAAGGAACAGCAAATTTGGATACCAATAGCTTTTTGAAAGCTGGCGTTACATATGCTTTCATCGTTATAGTTTCCTCCAATATCAGCAGTGAAAGCTATAAACAGGAAATCGCTTGCGCATTAAACAATGTAAATATGGGAAATAACGGAAACTATTACAAATTAGTTTCTACTTTTACAGGAAAATGTAGCAAAGGCGATAAGCTTCATATTACTTCGTACAAAAATGGAGGCACATGGACTCTTTTTGTGACAAGAGCTATTTTTATACCAGTTAGCTAATTAGCTAAAATAAGCCGTTGTTGCAATCATTACGAATGAGGCACTATCTGTACCGACGATATATACTCCACCATTTTTTATGTATATACGTGCTTGTGTTCCAGCAGGTCCACCATTATGCATAGCTATTGGAATAAGGCACTCAAAATCGCCATAACCATTTGGTGTCATTCCTGACGGGACACTGCCGAGAGCCTGATCGTTTGCAAATTTCCCACCATCTAAAAATCTTATCGATCCAGAAACAAATACCACATGACCTATTTTGCGGAATTTTAGCTTTTCTGAAAGATTATTTGCATTAGTCATATATTTCCAACCAGAATCAGCAGTTGCCGTTTTCAAATTGCTACTTAATTCAGTACGCCAGTTGATATACTGAAAGCAAAAAAGGAGCAATGTATGGAAGCGAAAATAATGGATGTATTGCGAAGAATGCAACCGGTTTTAGATGAAATGCAATTACGTGAGCTGAAAGAAGTGCTGCAGATGACATTTACCGGATGCAGAGTAATCCAGGAAACGGACCTGCAGGTTGTAGACAGGAGCTGGGAAGTGGATCTGGAAGAGTTTCTGATGAGTAAAGCACTGGAAGGAAAAGCATCAAAGACAGTGAAGCAATATCGGTATGAACTGGTTCGGTTACTGACCTATATCAATAAGCCAGTGAAGAACATAGATTCTGGAGATATTTCTGGATTCATGCGGGCTTATAAAATGATCCGCAAGGTAGCAAACCAGACACTAAAGAATGTCCGGGCAGTGTATAGCAGCTTCTTCGGATGGCTGCGAGATCGTGACCGGATTCGGAGAAATCCGATGGTGCTGGTGGAATCTATAAAAGTAGAAAAGAAGATCCGGAAACCATATACTGATGAAGAACGGGAGCGGATGCTGCGTAAATGCAGCAGTCTTCGGGATAAAGCGTTACTAGAATTCCTATATAGCACAGCAGTCAGAGTATCGGAGCTTTCAGAGATTAACAGGGAAGACATCCGGTATGCGAATAAAGAGCTGATTGTATATGGAAAAGGAGCGAAAGAAAGGACGGTGTACATCAATGAACGAACCAACATGTACCTGAAAGAATATCTGGAAAGCAGAAAAGACAATGATCCGGCGCTATTTGTCGGAAGCAAGAAACCGAATAGCCGGCTGACGAAAACAGGAATTGAGGATATCATCCGGCGGATCGGAGAGAAGGCGGGCGTAGAAAATGCACATCCGCATCGATTCCGGAGGACGGCTCTGACAAATGCACTGAACCGCGGAATGCCTCTGCAGGAGGCTATGATATTTGCGGGACACGCAAAGTCAGAGACAACCATGCGATACTGTACGGTGAATCAGGAAGGTGTACGGTATCATCACTTTAAATATTTAAGTGCATAAGTAAATAAACTTATTTATTTACACTCGGCATTGGTCGGGTGTTTTTGTTATGCGCTTTTATATATGTAACTTTATCAACCAGTCAAAGGAGGGATTCTGAACTAAGTAGCAATTTAGCAAAATCGGACGATAGTATTGCAACCATAAACAATAAACTGATTTCTATCGTAGAACGAGGAGTAAAGAACGGATACAACTACATAAAATATTCTAATGGAGATGCTGTTGTATGGTGTAAATACACATGGAATACTAACATTGATATAAGTTGGTATGGATTATATTTTGTTTCTAGTAAAGCTGTAGATTTTCCATTCACATTCAAGGAAGCACCATTGATTATAGTATCTCCTGGGACTACAAATGAACTATATTGGACAGGAGTCAATGAAGTAAGCACAACTGGATATAAACTTACAGCTTATTCGGTAAAAAAGGGAATGTGTTATTCACAATGTAATATGCTTATAATCGGAAAATGGAAATAATTTAGTTCTTTTTGTACAGAACAAATACATTCGCTAACGCAATACATGTTCCCGTTCCGAAATTGTGTCCTTTTATGTAAAGCAGATCCTCACTACTGTTATAATAACAGGACACGATATTTACCCATGCATCCCAATCTCCAACTAGGTCATATCCGATTACTCCAATAGGTGTGTAGCCATTTACTGTAGGCGGTTTTAAATAATAATTGAAATCCTTTCCTGCGCCAACGTTTATATTATTTGTTACAGTTACTTGCTTTACAGACAATAAACTTTTTAAATTATTGTTCATCGTTGTCTCTGCATTTTTTAATTTGCTATTTAGTTCAGAATCCCTCTAAAAAGAAGAAAGGGGCAAACAGAAAAATGAAAATCACATTCAATGATGGTCAGGAACTGCAGATCCAGCAGGTCACTGAGCAGACGGATGGCGCACTTCTGATCAAGACCATTTCAGCACACGAGGATCAGCTGAAGACTTTATTCTCTGATCAGACAACAACTAAGAGAATGTCTGTGAGCGAACGGGATGCAGATACCGTTGTGTATGAAAACTACACAAAGCTCGATGCAATCGTGAAGTACACGGCCGGCATTCTTGGTGTGTTAATGTACCGGGAAGGAGAGGATCCGGACAGCCGGATAGCAGCTCTGGAGGCACGACTTAAAGAAGCAGAAGAGAAAAATACGAACCTGCAGTCAAGAGTCGAAAAAGCGGAGGAGAAAAATGAAATGCTCGAAGGATGCATTTTGGAAATGTCCGAAACGGTATATCAGTAAAACGATAATTGTATTAACCATTTTATTTTTATTCACATTATTACAAATTTCAGGAGGAAAAGAAATGATGGCAATGTTATGGGCACAGCAGATTATGTTAGGAAAGAAAACTTATCCACAGGTACCGAGACTTTTAAAGGACAAGGTAAAAGAGGTCCTGATTGATTCCGGAGCAGAAGATCTGGTAACAGAAGACAAGCAGTAGAGGTGAAGCGTAGATGGCAGTAAAAACAGCTCAATATATATTTAATGGTCAGGCATACAATCTGACCTATAATTCGACCTCCGGGAAATGGGAAGCTACGGTTACAGCTCCAAGTAAGTCGAGCTACAATCAGCCGGATCATGTTCTTGGCGGAACAGTAAAGGCTACAGATGAGGCCGGCAATACTACCACGGTAGATCAGAGTCATGCTACTCTCGGCGCATCACTTAAACTCCGTGTAAAAGAAAAGACAGCACCGACTATCACGATCACGTCTCCGTCTGCAGGAGCTTATATCACAAATACAACTCCGACTATCGAATTCCAGGTAAAAGATACAGACTCCGGAGTAAATGCAGGAACAATCGCAGTCACAGTTGATGGTACAGTCGTATCGACGGTAACAAAGACTGCTATTGACGGTGGATATAAGTGCACATGCACATCACCGACGTTAAAAGATGGATCGCATACGATTTCGGTCAAGGCATCCGACAATGATGGTAATGCAGCTGCAGCTAAGACAGCAACATTTACAGTTGATACAGTGCCTCCGACACTGCAGATCACAGCTCCATCAAATAACCTTATAACCAACAAGAAGACGGTAACGGTAAGTGGTAAAACAGATGACGTATCATCTAAGCCAGTTACAGTAACGGTAAATGGAGCAACTGTAACGGTCGGAACAGACGGAACATTTACTAAGGACGTGACTCTTGCTGAGGGTGCAAACACCATCACAATCGTAGCTAAAGACAAAGCCGGAAAGACTACTACAGTCACACGTAAGGTTACTGTCGATACGTCAGCTCCGGTAATTAAGTCAGTGACTCTTACTCCGAATCCAGTAGACTGCGGAAAGACATTCATTATTGCAGTCGAGATTACCGACTAGGCGGTGCGCCTATGGTAGTAAAGGTAAGCGGTAAGATAGATGGAAAAGAAGTAATATTCGAGAGAGATGAAGGGGACCGGTGGAATGCCACGGTCCCTTATGATTTAGATGGAATGTATGTGGTGGAGCTGACGGCAGAAAATGATGCAGGCAATATTGCATACTGCACGAAGATGCTGTTGATTGTTGATCCGGCTACTCTATGCGTAAGACTTGTTCCACTTGATTATATGGTGGAAATTGTTCCGGAAGACTGTAAGGTTACAGTTATTCCGGAAGATTATGCTGTAGAGGCAGTTCCGGAGCAGTATCAAGTTATCGCAGAGCCAGATCCGCTCTTTGTGGAGGTAATTTATCCGATACACGGAAGGGGGTGTTGTTGTGAATAAAATTAGATTTATCCTGGGCGAAGACAAGCACGTTAAGCTATTGGTGCGAAGTCCTAACGATGAGCCATTTACGATTCTGACAGCATCTTATGAGCTGGCACGTTACACAGACATCGTGGTGCAAGGAGAGTGTGATATCAATGAGCATTATCTTGACTGCAAGATTGCTCCGAAAGAAAAAGGAACACATATATTGGAAGTGACTTATACGGTTGCGGATTCGATCAGGAAAGCAAGGATAGAAGTTGAGGTGGTTTAATGCTTAAAATTACAGATGTGAAATTAAGCAAAAATACGGTTGCGACCGGGGAAAAATTTACGATTTCTGTACAGATCCAGGAAACGGTTGATTATCCGTATGACTATCCATACGATTATCCGATATCTTATACCGGAGCAGCAAAGCCGGTAAATTCATAAAGAAAGAATGAGGAATATGAAAGTGGAACAGGCAAACTATATCAAAGCAATTTTTACAGCAGTATTTGCTTTCCTGTCAGCGCTTCTTGGAGTGCTTGCAGTGCCGGTGATCCTGCTGGTGGTATGTAATCTGATTGATTATGCTACCGGACTTATGGCAAGCAAATACAGAGCACAGGATATCAATTCCTATAAAAGTATCAGAGGAATTTTCAAAAAGGTATCTATGTGGCTGCTGGTAGTTGTGGGAGCGATTATTGATGAAATGCTTCTATATGCATCAACTTCAATTGGTTGGAAGTCACCAGTCACATTTCTGGTGGCATGTGTCGTGGCAATGTGGCTGATCTGCAATGAGATTATCAGTATTTTAGAAAATATTCAGGACATGGGAGTGAATATCCCGGCATTTATGCAGCCGCTTGTGAAACACATCCGATCGCAGGTGGAAGATCAGGTGAAAGTAGATAATGATTCAGGGGGCGAATAGTCGCCCTCTTTTTGAAAGGAGAAACATTATGGCAATGAATGGAATTGATATTGCAAGTTATCAGGCAGGAATTGACCTCAGTGTGGTCCCGTGCGATTTTGTGATCGTAAAGGCAACAGAGGGAACAGGCTACGTGAACCCAGATTTCACAAGAGCTTACGCACAGGCTAAGAACGCCGGAAAGTGTCTCGGTATCTACCATTATGCGAATGGTGGAGATTACCAGAAAGAAGCAGATTACTTCCTTGATAGAATCGGAAAACGTGTAGGCGAAGCAATTCTCTGCCTTGACTGGGAGGGGAAGAGCAACCCGGCATTCGGTAGCTCAGATTTTGCATGGTGCAAGAGCTGGCTTGACTATGTATACCAGAAAACAGGCGTAAGACCTCTTTTGTATTGTTCGCAGTCTGTAGCCTATAAATTCAACAATATCGGAAACTATGGACTCTGGATTGCACAGTACGCAGACATGAACGCCACAGGCTATCAGGATAAGCCGTGGAATGAGGGAGCTTATACTTGTGTTATCCGGCAGTATAGCTCTTGTGGTAGATTGAATGGATGGGGCGGTAATCTCGATCTGGATAAATTCTACGGAGATAAGGACGCATGGAACAAATACGCCGGAAAAGGAAACGCCATTAAGCCGACACAGCCATACGAGCCAGAAAGGAATACACCTTCTGGCACTACACTTGATCTGGCAGTTGGAGTCATGCAGGGAAAATACGGGAACGGAGATGCACGTAAATCTGCTCTTGGATCGCGGTACAGTGAAGTACAGGGATTTATTGATCACATCAGTTCCGCATCAGTAGATATGCTTGTAAATGAGACGAAATCCGGTAAATATGGAAATGGAGATACAAGGAAGATTGTTCTCGGCAGCCGGTATACGGAAGTACAGAACAAGATCAACGCTGCGTTTGCCAGAAAATCAAATGAGCAGATCGCACAGGAAGTTCTTGTCGGTAAATGGGGCAATGGAAACGACAGAAAGAATCGTCTATCAGCTGCCGGATATGACTACAATACGATTCAGAATATCGTGAACGGTAAGTCAGGTGCTTCATCCGCACAGTATTACACCGTGCAGAGCGGAGATACGCTTTCCGGTATCGCATCCAAGTATGGCACATCCTACCAGAAGGTTGCGCAGTTGAATGGAATCAGCAATCCGAATGTGATCTATGTTGGTCAGAGACTGCGGGTGAAATAAATCACGGTTGACAGCGCCAAACATGAGGACTTATAATTCCCTTAAAATAAGAAGAAATAACTTTATAGGTTGTGGCAAAATGGTTGACCCAATGGGGTTCTAAAGCACTTGGTGATCAGGGGTATTCTCCGTCGGAAATCCTCCGCTATTATTACGGAGATGATATTTACATCAATACCGCTGAAGAAATTTCAGGCATTCCGTCTTCATGGCCAGGGTATACCCTTTCCCAGGGTTCTTCTGGTACAAAAGTCCGGCAAATGCAGGAACAGCTAAATGTCATTGCCGGTGCATACCCGGCAATTCCGAAAATCACAGTTGACGGTATTTATGGTCCGGCAACAGCGTCGTCCGTCAGAAAATTCCAGTCGGTGTTCGGGCTTCCGGTAACCGGAACTGTTGATTACCGTACATGGTATAAAATTTCCGAAATTTATGTAGGTGTATCCAGAATTGCAGAATTGTCCTGACTTGGATTTTATATTATGATCTAAGTTTTCTCCCAAAGTCTGCTTTTATGCAAAGAATGCCAAATGTGTCATGCTTCAGTTTAAAATGTTTCATACTCATCTGGTGCAGATTACTGCAAAATAAAAAATGCTAAAATTAACAAAACCTCCCAGTGTAATCTGAATTTATTCTCCATATACTAGGAGCGTAACACAAAACAAAATGTTACAAAAAAGGAGGAAATGAATATGGCAAGTCGTTCATCAAACAGAGCAGCCGTGCCAGAAGCAAAAGGTGCACTGGACAAATTTAAATACGAGGTTGCAAGCGAACTGGGAGTACCGTTATCAGATGGGTACAACGGAGACTTAACTTCAAGACAGAACGGATCTGTCGGAGGTTATATGGTCAAGAAAATGATCGAAGAACAGGAAAAACAGATGTCCGGTCGATAGGGACAGTCAGTGAAGGTATCACAGGCATTTCTGCCGGATACAAAAAGGGAATGTCTGATAAACAGGCACTCCCTTTTTCTCTGATCACTAAGCTGGAAATCGGACTTGAACCGACGACCCCTTCATTACGAGTGAAGTGCTCTACCGACTGAGCTATTCCAGCATTCGTACTGCTTTTGCAGTCACGAATTATATTATATCAAATTTTTGAATAAAAGCAACTCTTTTTTAAAAAAATTACACTTTAAAATAAACATAAAAAATAGGTATTGAAATCTGTAACCAGATATGGTAAACTTTTTACAATTTGAGAAAGTGTGGGCGCTCTGGAATTGAAAAGACTCCAAGAGTGCCCCTTTTTTGAGAATAAAAGAGTATTACGAAGGGATAAGGTGAACATATGAAAGCGTTTCTAATTTTAGAAGACGGAACTGTGTTTGAAGGCACAAGCATCGGCTCAACAAAAGATATGATTAGTGAGATTGTATTCAATACTTCAATGACTGGATACTTAGAGGTGCTGACAGACCCTTCTTACGCCGGACAGGCCGTTGTCATGACATATCCGCTGATCGGAAACTATGGTATTACACCGGATATGGAGTCCAAGAAGGCGTGGCCGGATGGTTATATTGTAAGAGAATTGTCCAGAATGCCAAGCAACTTCCGTTGTGAAGGTACAATTCAGGATTTCCTGAAAGAACAGGATATTCCGGGAATTGCAGGAATTGATACCAGAGCACTTACCAAAATCCTCCGCGAAAAGGGTACAATGAATGGTATGATCACAACGAATGAAAATTACAATCTGGACGAGGTACTTCCGAAACTTCATGCATACAAAGTAGGAGATGTAGTTTCCAAAGTAACTTGCAGTGAAAAATATGTTTTAGAAGGCAATGGACCAAAAGTTGCATTGATGGACTTTGGTGCTAAGAACAACATTGCAAGGTCTTTAAATGATCGTGGATGTGAAGTTACCGTTTACCCGGCAAATACACCTGCAGAAGAGATCATTTCCGCAAATCCGGACGGTATCATGCTGTCGAACGGACCTGGCGATCCGGCGGATTGCACTTCCATTATTAAAGAAATCAGAAAATTATACGACTCAGATATCCCGATCTTTGCAATCTGTCTGGGACATCAGCTGATGGCACTCGCCAACGGTGGTAAGACCTATAAGTTGAAATACGGACACAGGGGCGGGAACCATCCGGTAAAAGATCTGCAGACAGGAAGAGTTTATATTTCTTCCCAGAACCATGGGTATGCTGTAGATGCTGATAGTATTCCGGAAAGCGTTGCAGTACCTGCATTTGTGAACGTCAATGACAAGACAAACGAAGGAATGTCATACGTTGGAAAGAATATTTTTACAGTACAGTTCCATCCGGAAGCTTGCCCGGGACCACAGGATTCTGGTTACTTGTTTGACAGATTTATGGATATGATGGGAGGAACAAAATAATGCCAAGAAATAAAGACATAAAGAAAGTATTAGTTATTGGTTCCGGTCCAATCGTAATCGGACAGGCAGCAGAATTTGACTATGCCGGAACACAGGCATGCCGTTCACTGAAGGAAGAAGGACTTGAAGTTGTACTTCTGAATTCGAATCCGGCAACGATCATGACAGACAAAGATATTGCAGACCGCGTTTATATCGAACCACTTACGGTAGAAGTTGTAGAACAGCTGATCCTTAAAGAAAAACCGGACAGCGTACTTCCTACCCTTGGAGGCCAGGCCGGACTGAACCTTGCAATGGAGCTGGAAGAAGCAGGATTCCTTAAGGAACATAATGTGAGACTGATCGGTACAACGGCGGAAACCATCAAGAAAGCAGAAGACCGTCTGGAATTTAAAGATACCATGGAAAAGATCGGTGAGCCGGTTGCAGCTTCACTGGTCGTTGAAAATATAGAAGATGGTGTCGCGTTTGCAGATAAGATCGGATATCCTGTTGTTCTTCGTCCGGCATATACCCTCGGCGGAAGCGGTGGTGGTATCGCACATGATCAGGAACAATTGGAAGAAATCCTTGAGAATGGACTCCGTTTGTCACGTGTAGGACAGGTTCTTGTAGAACGCTGCATTGCAGGATGGAAAGAAATCGAGTACGAAGTAATGCGAGACAGTGCTGGAAACTGTATTACTGTATGTAATATGGAAAATATCGATCCGGTCGGAGTTCATACCGGTGACAGTATCGTTGTTGCACCTTCCCAGACTCTTGGAGATAAAGAATATCAGATGCTGCGTACTTCGGCACTGAATATCATTACAGAACTGAATATTACTGGTGGATGTAACGTACAATATGCATTACATCCAGACTCTTTTGAATATTGTGTAATTGAGGTAAACCCGCGTGTAAGCCGTTCTTCTGCACTGGCTTCCAAAGCGACAGGATACCCGATCGCAAAAGTTGCTGCAAAGATTGCCCTTGGATATACACTGGACGAGATCAAGAATGCAGTTACAAAGAAAACTTATGCAAGCTTCGAGCCAATGCTTGACTACTGTGTTGTTAAGATGCCGAGACTTCCGTTCGATAAATTTATCAGTGCAAAGAGAACGTTGACGACACAGATGAAAGCTACCGGAGAAGTTATGAGTATTTGCGATAATTTTGAAGGAGCTCTTATGAAAGCAATCCGTTCTCTGGAGCAGCATGTAGACTGCCTGCTTTCTTATGATTTCTCAGCACTTTCCAAAGAAGAAATTCTGGAAAAACTGGAAATCGTAGATGACCGCAGAATCTGGATGATCGCAGAAGCACTCCGCAAAGGAATCTCTTATGACGAGATCCATGCGATCACAAAGATCGACAAATGGTTCATCGACAAGATCGCAATCCTTGTTGAGATGGAACAGGCTCTGAAGACACAGGAACTCACACCGGAACTTCTGAAAGAAGCAAAACGTATTGAATTCCCGGATAATGTTATTGCACGACTGACCGGAAAAGATGAGAGAGAAATCCACGATATGCGTCATGCAAACGGAATCGTTGCAGCATACAAGATGGTTGATACCTGTGCGGCTGAGTTCGCAGCAGAGACCCCATATTATTATTCTGTATTCGGAAGCCAGAACGAAGTAGAAGAGACTTCTGGCAAAAAGAAAGTTCTAGTACTTGGATCAGGACCGATCCGTATCGGACAGGGTATCGAGTTCGACTTCTGTTCTGTACATTGTACATGGGCATTTGCAAAAGAAGGATACGAGACTATTATCGTAAATAACAACCCGGAAACTGTAAGTACCGATTTCGATATCGCAGATAAGCTGTATTTCGAACCACTTACTCCGGAAGATGTAGAGAGCATTGTAGACCTGGAAAAACCGGACGGAGCAGTTGTTCAGTTTGGTGGACAGACTGCGATCAAATTAACAGAATCCCTGATGAAGATGGGAGTGCCGATTCTTGGAACTTCCGCAGAAGATGTAGATGCCGCAGAGGACAGAGAGCTCTTTGACGAGATCCTTGCACAGTGCAATATTCCACGTCCGAAGGGAGATACAGTATTTACCGCTGAAGAAGCAAAAGAGGTTGCCAACCGTCTCGGATATCCGGTACTGGTTCGTCCTTCTTATGTACTTGGCGGACAGGGAATGCAGATTGCAATCAACGATCATGATATTGATGAATTTATCGGAATCATCAACCGTATTGCACAGGATCACCCGATTCTGGTTGATAAATATTTGGTCGGTAAAGAAATTGAGGTCGATGCAGTATGTGATGGAACAGACATTCTGATCCCTGGTATTATGGAACATATTGAGCGTGCCGGAATCCATTCTGGTGACAGTATTTCTGTATATCCTGCGCAGAGCATTTCTGAAGTGACAAAGCGTAAAATTGAAGAATATACAAAGCGTCTTGCAAAAGCCCTTCACGTAATTGGTATGATCAACATCCAGTTCATCGTATGTGGCGAAGATGTTTATGTCATCGAAGTAAACCCACGTTCAAGTCGTACCGTTCCTTATATCAGTAAGGTAACAGGTATCCCGATCGTTCCGCTTGCTACAAGAGCGATCATCGGACATAAGATCAGAGAAATGGGTTACACACCGGGACTTCAGAAAGAAGCTGATTATATTGCAATCAAGATGCCGGTATTCTCATTTGAGAAGATCCGTGGTGCAGATATCAGCCTTGGACCGGAAATGAAGTCTACAGGTGAGTGTCTGGGAATTGCAACTACATTTAACGAGGCACTTTACAAAGCGTTCCTTGGAGCTGGAATCAACCTTCCAAAATATAAGAACATGATCATGACTGTTCGTGATGAGGATAAGGGAGAAGCTGTCGAGATCGGACGCAGATTTGAGGCACTTGGCTACCGCATCTTTGCAACACGCGGTACAGCTGATGCATTAAAAGAAGGCGGCGTAAAAGCAATTCCGGTCAATAAGATTGAGCAGGAATCACCGAACCTGATGGATCTGATCCTTGGACACGAGATCGACCTTGTAATTGATACTCCTCCACAGGGAGCAGATCATGCACGAGATGGATTTGTAATCCGTCGTAATGCAATCGAGACAGGTGTTAATGTACTGACAGCTATGGATACGGCAAGAGCACTTGTGACAAGTCTGGAAAATACAGATATCCGTCAGCTTACACTGATTGATATTGCGAAAGTTGAATAAGATGTTATGAATACGGACAGGCAGGGATTGGATTCTCTGCCTGTTTGTGTTATGGAAAATGCAGGGACGAGACGGACGCTACAGTGGCAAAAGAATGTGAAGCTGTGTAGAGGATTTCGGATATTGGCTGGAATTGCGGGGAAGGAGTTTTATAGTGTGAAAACTATTGTATGTGTGGATAACCGGATGGGGATATGTTTTAATGGCAGGAGAGTGAGCCGGGACCGGATGGTGTCAGAGGATATTCTTGAGATGACGAGAGGGAATGTGCTCTGGATGGCGCCGGAGGCAGATAAGCTTTTTAAAGAAGTCTTTAAAGCAAAAGAAGAGGTATGCCGGGAAATTGGGACTGGGAAGAAAATACAGGACGCAGGGCGACTGGAGGATGAAAAAATGTGGAAGGTTGACCGGAATTTTCTGGAAAAGGCAGAAGAAGAGGATTTCTGTTTTGTTGAGGGGGAGAATCTGGCTGGATATGAGGGGAAGATTACAGAGATTGTTCTGTATAAATGGAACCGGGATTATCCGGCAGATGTATTTTTTGAGGTAGATTTAAGCAAGTGGAGACTGGAAGAGAGAAAAGATTTTTCCGGTTACTCCCATGAGAAGATTACAAAAGAAATTTACAACAGGCAGGGATTGCTATGAAGAAGAAAATTGGGAAA
This sequence comes from Coprococcus sp. RTP21204st1_G4_RTP21204_210225, assembly GCF_040915385.1. Classification (NCBI taxonomy): domain Bacteria; kingdom Bacillati; phylum Bacillota; class Clostridia; order Lachnospirales; family Lachnospiraceae; genus Coprococcus; species Coprococcus sp. RTP21204st1_G4_RTP21204_210225. Next base: position 114,022 of record NZ_JBCPDP010000008.1, read on the forward strand.
ATGAGAGGTGTGCTGCTTCTGACGTTTGCATTGTTTCTGACAGCGTGTGGCACAGGTGGAGCAGATGCGCAAAGTGCATCATATGGAAACAGTCAGGCAGCAGTAGTTGAAAGGCAGTCGGGTAGCGGAGAAAATGAATCGACAGCAGGTGGCAGCCAGGATCCGGTGAGCGCTACATTGGATAATATTCCGGCATACAGCGGAACACCGTATGTAGTGATTGACGATAATGAACCGGATTTTACCGAAGATGAGCTGACAGATCAGTCTTATGAAAGCTACAGTGATCTGGATGAGCTGGGACGATGCGGCGTTGCCGCGTCCAACATTGGGACAGATCTGATGCCGACCGGGAAAAGAGGAAAGATTGGACAGGTGAAACCGTCCGGGTGGCAGACAATAAAATTTGACAATGTGGATGGAAAATATCTTTACAACCGTTGTCATCTGATAGGCTATCAGCTGACGGCAGAAAATGCAAACGAAAAGAATCTGATTACAGGAACCCGCTATATGAATGTGGATGGGATGCTGCCATTTGAAAATATGGTTGCCGACTACATCAAAGAGACAGATAATCATGTAATGTATCGTGTCACACCGGTATTTGAAGGGGGGAATCTGGTTGCATCCGGAGTTTTAATGGAAGCAGAATCAGTGGAGGATCATGGAGAAGGTGTGAAATTTAATGTGTATGTCTATAATGTACAGCCGGGAATTACGATTGATTATGCAACGGGAAAGGCAGTGCTTTCCGATACGGATGCGTCAGCGGGTACGGGAAAAACCAGTGGAAATACAGAGAAAAAGATGTATGTGTTGAATGAAAATACAAAGAAGTTCCATACGCCGGAGTGCTCAGGAGTAAAAGATATCAAAGAAGGAAATAAAAAAACATTTACAGGTTCAAGAGAAGAACTGACTAAAGAGGGGTATAGCCCGTGTGGGAGATGTAAACCGTAAGAGGAAAATAAAAGAAAAACTGCATATTCTGCAAAAAATATAAAACAAACGGGAGATTTTTAAACAAAATCTCCCGTTTTCTGCTATAATAGAAAACATACTTAATGAATATACATTAGAGGAAATGTGTAAAAGAAAAAGGAGGAACTTTCTCATGAATACTTATCATATGGGAACAAAATGCGTGCAGGGAGGATATACACCTGGAAATGGAGAGCCGAGACAGGTTCCGATCATTCAGTCTACGACATTCAAATACAATACAAGTGAAGATATGGGAAAATTATTTGATCTGGAGGCATCCGGATATTTCTACACCCGTCTGCAGAATCCGACTAACGACCACGTAGCGGCAAAGATCGCGGCGATGGAAGGCGGAACAGCTGCAATGTTGACTTCTTCCGGACAGGCAGCGAATTTCTTTGCTATGTTCAATATCTGTGAAGCAGGAGATCATATTGTGGCTTCCTCTTCGATTTATGGTGGAACCTTCAATCTGATCAGTGTGACAATGAAGAAAATGGGAATTGACGCAACATTTGTTTCTCCGGATGCAACAGAAGAAGAATTAAATGCGGCATTCCAGCCAAATACAAAGCTGATGTTTGGTGAGACGATTGCCAATCCGGCACTTACTGTTCTGGATATTGAGCTTTTTGCAAAGGTTGCGCATGCGCATAGTGTACCGCTGATCGTGGATAATACCTTCCCGACACCGGTCAACTGTCGTCCGATCGAATGGGGAGCAGATATTGTGACACATTCGACTACAAAATATATGGACGGACATGGAGCAGCAGTCGGTGGAGCAATCGTAGACAGTGGTAAATTTGACTGGATGGCTCATGCAGATAAATATCCCGGACTTTGCACACCGGATGAAAGCTATCATGGAATTACCTATGCTGAGAAATTCGGAAAAGAAGGCGCATTTATCACAAAATGTACTTCTCAGTTGATGCGTGATCTCGGATCGATCCAGGCACCACAGAATGCATTTATCCTGAATCTCGGACTGGAATCTCTTCATGTGCGTATGCCAAGGCACGTGGAGAACGGACAGGCTGTGGCAGAATTTCTGGAGCAGCACCCAAAGGTTGCTTATGTCAATTATCCGGGACTTCCATCTAACAAATACTATGAAAGAGCAAAGAAATACATGCCAGACGGGGGCTGTGGAGTGGTATCTTTCGGATTGAAAGGTGGAAGAGAAGCTGCTTCCGTATTCATGCAGAATCTGAAGCTTGGAGCGATTGAAACCCATGTGGCAGATGCGAGAACCTGTTGCCTGAACCCGGCAACATCCACACATCGCCAGATGAATGATGAGCAGTTAAAAGAAGCAGGGGTTCCGGCAGAACTGATTCGCATCAGTCTGGGACTTGAAGATAAAGAGGATCTGATCGCAGATATTTCTGCGGCACTTGACGCAATTCAATAATCGTGTCACAATGACAGATAAAGAAATCTGATCAGACAGGAGGAAAAGAGTCATGACAAAGAAATCAGAAAGACAACCAATCAAAGCAGAAAATGTAGCGGGTGGCGCAGGCTATATCCTGAAGGAAGAACTGATCAAAGGTGAACAGCTCGGTGCGTACTGCAAGATGTTCAATGAAGTAACGTTAAAACCTGGATGTGAGATCGGATATCATGAGCATCATGGAGAGACTGAGACTTACTATCTGACAAAAGGGGCAGGCATTTACAATGATAATGGCAAAGAATATCCGGTAGAAGTTGGTGATGTGACTTTCTGTGCAGACGGAAATGGACATGGCATCAAGAATGCGGGGGAAGAAGATCTTGTGTTTGTGGCGCTTATTTTGAAAGAATAGTGTGAAGAGGGACGGATCCTGGCGCAAATGATATTGATCGTCACCTATGAAACTGTCACTGGCAGTTTCATACGGATGCATGGCAACTCTGAAGCTTGTACAAAAAAGGGGATGATGTTCGTGTAAACACGGACACCACCCCTATTTTTGTGCGCTCTTAGTCGCAACGATTCAATATCATTTGCGCCGGGATCCTGTGCTGCTCAAAATTTTTAGAAATAAGAGTTGGCGATTTAGTGAATGGTCTTCTTGTGGGGATAGGAAACATTATGCAAAGAAATCCTGTATTCCCTGAAGCAGTCTCTTATTATCTTCCGGAGCCATAATGCAGAACCGGAAGTATTCCCCGCCCAGTTCTTTGAAGCTGGAGCAGTCTCTCACCATCAGACCCTGCTTGATCAGAAATTCAAACACATCCGCAGAAGTAACTCCCTCTTTTTCAATCTTTACCAGTACAAAATTCGCATAAGCAGGATACACAGTCAGCACATTGATTTTGGAGATTTCAGTGCACATTTTGTCTCGCTCGGAGAGGATCAGATCCCGTGTTTTCCGGATATACTCCTGATCCTGGAGCATTTTCTCACCAGCGTAAGCGCCGAGGCTGTTCAGACTCCATGGGTTTTGCATCAGCAGAAGATCCTGAAGAAACTGGCTGTTACTGGTTGCACCGTAGCCGAGGCGGAGACCAGGTGCGGCATAAAATTTGGATACGCCACGGAGAATCATCAGATTATCAAAACTGCTGATCAGAGACATGGAAGAAATTTCATTAATATCCGGTGCAAATTCAACGTAAGTCTCATCGATCATCAAGAAAGAGCCAGCCTCCCGGCAGCAGTCCAGAATGGTCTGGATCTCAGGCATTTTGAGAGCGGACGAAGTCGGATTGTTCGGGTTACATAATATCACCAGATCATAGCCCTTCCTGATTTCTTCGCAGAAGGCATGGATATCAAGATGGAACTGATCTGACTCTTTTAACAGGTAAGTATGGATGGAACTTCCCACCAGATCCAGTTCACGTCCATACTCGGAATAAGTTGGTCCAAGAACCAGCGTTTTTTGTGGTTTCCGTGTCTGGATCAGGAGAGAGATCAGCTCGGTAGAACCATTTCCGACGATTACATGTTCCGGTAAAATCTGGCAGTAATCGGCAATCACTTTCTTCAAAGTAGTGTAATTTCGGTCCGGATAACTACTGAGAAGATCCAGATGTGCAGCAAGATCTTTTTTCAGGTTTTTGGATAATCCAAGTGGGTTGACATTGGCTCCAAAGCAGACGATCTCGTCCACCGGTACATGATAAAATGCGGCGACAGCAGCGGTGTCACTTCCATGAAACTGCGGTTTTGCTTCCATAAATAGTATTCTCCTTTGTGTATAACAAAAATCTGTGAATTAAAAAAATCGGGTATTCCGCATTGCCTGATATGTAGAATAATGTTATAATTTATTATAATGTCTTTTTGAAAAAATGCAATGCAGAAGTAGGTGGCAAGCTTGAAGAATAAAATAAAAAAATTTTCCAAAGGAGATTTTCGAACTGTTCATCCGGAGATTGTACTGCCGGTAACGAATCTTGAGATGACGATCGGGGAAGGAGAGTCCTGCCAGGGAAGTTTCATTTTGAAGAACAGGAAAGAAGGAGATATCAGAGGACTTGTATATTCTTCTTCTTTTCGTATACATTTAGAAGAACAGGGATTTGAGGGCAACCCGGTGGAGCTCCGTTTTACTTATGATGGAAGCGGACTTGCTCCCGGGCATGTTGAACAGGGAAAGTTTACGATTGTATGTAATGGTGGAGAATTTGAGGTAAACTTTACTGCGATCATTGAAAAACCATCAGTCGAGACTTCCTGTGGAAGAGTACAGAATATCCGTGATTTTAAAAGGCTGGCGATGGAGAACTTTATCGAGGCACACCGTCTTTTCAGATCACGCGATTTTTATGACGTGATAAAGTATGAAGAGCCAAGGATAAAGGCACTTTATGATAATATTAGGAAATGGTCTCTCGGTGAGCAGGCGATGGAAGAATTTCTGGTCGGAATCAAACAGAAAGAATGTATTTTCCTGACAATGGGACGGAATCAGAGAACTTTCCGCAATTTAAAAGAAGCAACCCGTGAGATTATTCATTTTACAAAGAATACTTGGGGATTTATGCCGGTGAAGGTGCATGTGAGCGGTGATTTTATCCAGATTGGAAGGGATAACTTTACAACGGACGATTTTGTGGGAAATCTGTTTGATTTCAGTTATATCATTCATCCGGAAAAGGCTCATGCGGGAAATAATTATGGACAGATTGTTTTTGAAAGTCCGTATGAATCGCTGACCTATGAGGTAATGTTGGCCAATCACAAGGATCATGCAGAGAACAGACGTGTGGCAGATAAGACGATTGCATCAATCATAAAGGATTTCCTTGCGTGTAATGCGGAAGGAAAGGATCTGACAGCCTGGGCGGACGCAACAAGAGAAAAACTGAAGGGACTGGATATATATTCAGAAGACGGAGATGTTTATCCACTGTTTGATGCACATCTTAACCTGCTCTGTAAGGAGCCGGACAAGGCCAGTGGTATTCTGGATGATTACAATTACAGCCGTTTCTCAGTGAATAAGGATTCGGTCATTTCATCGTATTATCTGTATCTGACTGCGCTTTTGAGAAAATCAGGCAGCCAGGTTAACAAAGCAATTGAAGAACTGAATAAGGCATATATGAAAGAACCAACTTCATGGGAGCTTGTGTGTATGCTGATTGACATTGATCCGGAATATAAAAACTACAGCAAAAAATTACAGGTTCTGGAACGCCACTGCAGCAACGGTGCGAACCAGGTAATTCTGTACTGGCAGGCATACCGGTGTTTTCTGGAGAAGCCAACCTGTCTGAAAAAGCTCTCGGCATTTGAAGTACAGATTCTCAATTTTGCGCAGAAGCACGGAGTTCTGACAAAGGAAATTGCGCTTTATATGGCGAACCTTGCATCCCAACAGCGGACTTATGATAAGAATCTGGATGTTGTGATGCAGAAGGTTTATCGGATTTTCCCGGATCCACAGATTCTGACAGCAATTTGTACCCATCTGATCCGTGGCAATCGGACAACACCGGAATGCTTCAAGTGGTATGCCTTGGCAGTAAAAGAAGATCTGAAGATTGCGCAGCTTTTTGAATATTATATGATGACTGTGGATGACAAATATCTGGACAGACAGTTTCCAAAATCCGTATTACTTTACTTCCGGCATGGAAATACACTGGAATATAAAAAAGCAGCGGTGTTGTATGCAAATCTGATTAACTGTGAGGAAGAAAGCAGTGAGCTTTACAGTGCTTACAGAGAGCAGATGGAGCGGTTTGCCTGGATGCAGCTTGAGAATCGAAGGATCAATGATATTCTGCATATTATTTACAAACGCTGCTGTACTGAGCGGGATATGACACCGGAAAGAATCCGGGCAGTTTATGATATCTGCCATGCTTATGAGATTAAGACAACGGTAAAGAACATGGCGTTTGTCATGGTGATCGAGCCTGACGGAACGATCAGTCAGAAAGTACAGTACAGTGCGGATGGAGTGATTGTATATTTATACAATAAAGACGCACGGATTGTCTGGGAATCAAAAGACGGCCGCCATTACATTGATTCCATTCCATATGAGACTATGAGGATGTTCTATGAGAACCGGTATATGGAAATCTGCAAAAAATATCAGGAAGAGCATGAGGAAGAGGAACGGAAGAAAGAGAAAAAAGAACTGACCTGGGATATGCTTAGAGAGCACGGGCTGGAGATGGCAGATGAAAAAGAAGTGTTTAAAATGTGCAGTATGCGCCTGCGTGAAGAAGGTACGGAGGAGGATGATTTTCTTCTGGCATTATGCTTTGAACTGTTTCTGAAAGATCAGTATGATAAGCAGACGCTGTCTTATCTTGCTGAGTATTATTGTGGATCGACCCGTAATATGAAGAAACTCTGGCATGTGGCAAGAGATTATGATATTACAACCTACAAGCTTTCAGAAAGAATCATTACGCAGATGCTTTTCTCGGAAACTATGTTTGGTGAGGAAGAAATTTTTGCGGATTATTATGAAGGAAGAACGTATTTCCGTTTAAAGAGAGCATATCTTGCTTATGTTTCAAGAGAATATGTGGTGAACGGACGCCAGGTAAAAGGATGTATTTTTGTAATCATCGCAAATGAATACCGCAAAGAGGAAGATCTTCCGGATATCTGTAAGATCGCCCTGCTAAAATATTATTCCAGCAGGGAAGTGCATCAGGAACTGGAACCGATGCTACGGGAATTCCTGCGCGAAATGTGTGAAAAACAGCTGTATTTTTCTTTCTATTTGAAGTATCCGGAGAACTGGCTCAGAGAAGTGCAGCTTTATGATAAGACGATGATCGAATATCACGCAAAACCTGGAAGCAAAGTGGCAATTTCCTACCAGATACGGAAAGGCGAAAGTGATAATATGAATTATCAGGAAGAAATACTGCTTCCGGCATATGAAGACACTTATATCAAGAGCTTTATTTTGTTTGGTGATGAATCTCTGCGTTATTATTTTACAGAGACGAATAAGGATAAGGTGACGGTTACGGAAAAAAGTGACTATAAGCCGCGTGAGGTGAGACCAATCGGAAAATTTGGAAGACTGAATGATATGACATCACTGAAGAATGAAGCACTGGCAATCGCGATGAAGGAATTTGCAACAGAAAAACAGCTTGCTGAGGATATTTTTGTTGCTTACTAAAGGAGGAAATACTTCATGACACATGGAAGTATTATAGGATATGACATCAATGCAAAGATGTGTCAGATCAGTTATTATAATGAAAAAACACAGGAACCGGAGACGGTGGATACCGGAATTGAAAAAGAGAACAATCAGATTCCTCTGGTGATGAACTATTATAAAGAGACCTGGACTTACGGAAGACAGGCAAGAAGGATGTCTACGGTAAGGGACAGTATCTGCGTGGAAGGGATCTGGGAGTGTGCGCTTGGCAATAGGAAAATTGAGGTAGACGGACAGGAATATGAAGGCGTCCAGCTGCTGGCGGATTTTGTAAAGTACACGTTGAACGGATTTGAAGAAATTGAAAGCATCACGTTTACAGTCCCGGAGAAAAACGAAGACATCCGCGTCTTGCTGAAGGGAATCGGACAGAAACTCGGAGTGGCAAAGGAAAATATTTATGTTCAGGACTACAAGGAAAGCTTCTGTCATTATATGTTTAACCAGCCGAAAGAATTATGGCAGTATGAAGCGGCACTTTTTTACTGTGACGAGGATGTGATCCGGGCATATATGTTGCGGGAACTGAAGAACAGTTCGCAGAAAAGCAGAGAAAGCTTTGTGACGGTGGACAAGGTGGCAGATGCACGTATGGAAGAACTGGAAGCAGTTTATCCGGTGCTGCATGTTGAGAAGGCAAAAGCGGCAGATGAGCATTTTAAACGTTTTATCCAGAGTGTATTCAACAAGAAGATGATCTCTTCTGTCTTTTTGACAGGAGATGGATTTGAAAATAACTGGTATCCGAATTCTCTGCGCGTTCTCTGTAACGGACGCCGTGCGTTTATGGGAAATAATCTGTACAGTAAAGGAGCGTGTTATACAGCGCAGCGCAGAAAAGAGGAACAGTCAGATGCACCAGTCTACCTGGATGAGACAAAACTGACCGAGCAGATTTCCGTGCGGATGCGCGTGAATGGAGAAGAAGGCTGGTACCCACTGGTATCCTGGGGCAATCACTGGTACGAATCAGACAGACAGTTCGAGGTGCTTCTTGGTGATACAGAGGATATTGAGATCCATGTAGATTCTCTGGTGACCGGCAGGCATCTTGTGGAGTCGGTTTCTCTGAAAGGTATGCCGGACCGGAAAAACTATGCGCTTCGTCTGAAAATTAGTACATTCTTCTCGGATGAAAAGACCTGTCATATTATTTTTGAAGATATGGGATTTGGCGAATTTTTTGCGCCATCAGGATTCCGGTTGGAGAAGATCATTGAATTAGGAGGCAGCAATGGGCAGTTTAATTCTTTGTCATAAGAAAAAGGCAAAACATCCCTATGAAATTTCGAGGATCCATACAAGGATCAGTACACTGGAAGAGCTGTGTTATTATCTGTGCAACAATCTGTATCTGATCGATTATACGATCATGAATGAGCAGCTCTGCAGATGGATCGCAGATGAACTGGAAATGCAGGATCTTGCAGTAAAGCTGGTGGAACTGATCCGGAATCATGGTTCCGTGGAGAAATTTGTGGTTCTTGTGCTACATGAATCCAGAATCTACACACCGGGTGAAATGGCACACATCCAGAATGTTCTGGAGAAACTCAAGAACCAGAAAGAAGTAGAACGTCAGAAATACAAAGCAGATAAGCTGATGGAAAGTGGAGAACTGGAATCGGCAATCCTGGTTTACATGTCGATCGTCAACGGAGAAAAGGATGATTCGGTAGATAAGCGTTTTTATGGTCGCGTGTCTGCGTGTCTTGCCGGAGCATATGGGAGAGCATTTCTGTATGAAGAGTCGGCGAGAATGTATGAGAAGGCGTATAAGATCTGTGAAGATAATAAAATGCTCGAAGGTTACCTGTATGCAAGTTCCAGATACATGCCGCAGGATGAATATCAGAAGATGGTCATGGGCAATGAAATCCTTTTGGAAATTGACAACAAACTTACAGAAAAGATAGAAAAAGTGAGAGAAAATATCAACATCGAACCGTCAAAGGAACTGTTTGAAGAATGGAAAAAAGAGTACAGAAGAGCATAGTGTACGGGAGAAAGTTCAAGGCTGTGTATTGATTTTCGGAAAATCATGTATTATACTCTCTATGTAAAAATTAAGCGGATACAACAAATAGGAGAAGACAAAACGATGAGCGAACTTGAAAGAGTAGAGACTGGTTTAGGTGAAGAATGTGGTGTATTCGGTGCCTATGATATGGATGGTGGCGATGTTGCGCCGTCAGTGTACTATGGTTTGTTTGCCCTTCAGCACAGAGGGCAGGAAAGCTGCGGAATTGCAGTGACAGATACCTATGGCAAGCGGAAAGTTCATTTCAGAAAGGGACTAGGACTAGTCAATGAAGTATTCGATGAGGAAGAACTTGGCAAATTAAAGGGAAACCTTGGCGTCGGACATGTGCGGTATTCGACAGCAGGGGGAACTCGTGCGGAAAATGCACAGCCACTGGTTCTGAATTATGTGAAAGGTACATTGGTGATTGCCCATAATGGTAATCTGACGAATGCGATCGAGCTTCGTCATGAATTGGAATATACCGGAGCAATCTTCCAGACAACGATTGATTCGGAAGTGATTGCCTATCATATTGCAAGAGAGCGTCTGAAGGTTTCAAAGGCAGAGGATGCGGTCAGGAATGCAATGAAGAAAATTGAAGGCGCATATGCACTGGTTGTATCAAGCCCGCGTAAGATGATCGGAGCGAGAGATCCATTTGGTCTCAAACCACTCTGTATCGGCAAGCGAGATAATACTTGGTTCCTGGCATCGGAAAGCTGTGCCCTTGCAGCAGTTGGTGCAGACTTTATCCGTGACGTGGAACCGGGAGAGATTGTCAGCTTTACAAAGCATGGAGTATCTTCGGACAAAAGTATGCAGATTCCACCTGAAAAGCAGGCACGTTGTATTTTTGAGTACATTTATTTTGCACGTATGGACAGCGTAATCGACAACATCAATGTATATCATGCAAGGATTGTTGCAGGAAAGGCTCTTGCACAGTCTTATCCGGTAGAGGCTGATCTGGTTGTCGGTGTGCCGGATTCCGGACTGGTTGCGGCAAAAGGATATTCGGAATATTCCGGAATCCCTTACGGTATGGCATTCCACAAGAACAGTTATGTAGGAAGAACCTTTATCAAGCCGAAACAGAGTCAGAGAGAGTCCAGTGTGAAGATCAAACTGAATGTTATTGAAGAGGTTGTACGGGGCAAGCGTATTGTTATGGTAGATGATTCCATCGTCCGTGGAACGACCTGTGCAAATATCATCAAGATGCTCAAAAAAGCAGGAGCAAAAGAAGTTCATGTAAGAATCAGTTCGCCACCGTTTTTACATCCTTGTTATTTTGGTACAGATGTACCGTCGAATGATCAGCTCATTGCTCATTCACATACAACGGAGCAGATCCGTGAAATGATCGGAGCAGATTCTCTTGGATATATGGAAATAGATAAGCTGAAAGACATGGTTGGAGATCTTGGATACTGCGATGCATGTTTTACAGGAAATTACCCGATGCGCGTTCCGGGAAAAGATATTTCCCACGCGTTTGAGTCAGAAGAATAGGGAGGATAAGACTATGGGATACGACAAGTATGTAAGTCCGCTTTCAGAGCGGTATGCCAGCAAGGAGATGCAGTATATTTTTTCTCCGGACATGAAATTTAAGACATGGAGAAAACTCTGGATCGCACTTGCAGAGACAGAAAAAGAGCTGGGGCTCAATATTACAGATGAACAGATCGCAGAACTGAAAGAGCATGCAGAGGATATCAATTACGATGTCGCAAAAGCGCGTGAAAAAGTAGTGCGCCATGATGTGATGTCTCATGTATATGCATATGGACAGCAGTGCCCGAAAGCAAAAGGGATCATTCATCTGGGAGCAACTTCCTGTTATGTAGGTGATAATACCGATATCATTATCATGGCAGAGGCTCTGAAACTTGTTAAGAAAAAGCTGGTTAATGTTCTGGATGAACTTTCAAAGTTCGCAGATCGGTATAAAGATCTTCCGACACTTGCATTTACTCATTTCCAGCCAGCACAGCCGACAACGGTTGGAAAGAGAGCAACTCTGTGGATGCAGGAATTTTCTATGGATCTTGCAGATCTTGATTATGTGCTTGGAAGCCTGAAACTTCTTGGATCAAAAGGAACAACCGGTACACAGGCAAGCTTCCTGGAACTGTTTGAGGGAGATCAGGAGACCATTGATAAGATCGATCCAATGATTGCTAAGAAGATGGGATTTGAAGCATGCTATCCGGTATCCGGACAGACCTATTCCCGTAAAGTGGATACAAGAGTTGTGAATGTTCTTGCCGGAATTGCAGCAAGTGCACACAAATTCTCCAATGACATCCGTCTTCTCCAGCATCTGAAAGAAGTGGAAGAGCCGTTTGAAAAGACACAGATCGGATCTTCTGCAATGGCATATAAGAGAAATCCAATGAGAAGCGAACGAATCGCATCTCTGTCCCGTTACGTGATGATTGATGCACTGAACCCGGCGATCACTTCTGCTACACAGTGGTTTGAACGTACTCTGGATGACTCTGCGAACAAGCGCCTGAGTGTACCGGAAGGTTTTCTTGCGATTGACGGTATTCTGGATCTGTGCCTGAATGTCGTTGACGGACTGGTTGTATATCCAAAAGTAATTGAAAAACGTCTGATGTCTGAACTTCCGTTCATGGCAACAGAGAATATTATGATGGATGCAGTAAAAGCTGGTGGAGACCGTCAGGAACTGCATGAAAGAATCCGTGAACTTTCGATGGAAGCAGGAAAGAATGTTAAAGAAAAAGGTCTGGACAACAACCTTCTTGAACTGATCGCGTCAGATGATGCATTTAATCTGAGTCTGGAAGATCTTCAGAAAACAATGGATCCATCCAAATATGTAGGACGTTCCAAAGAACAGGTCGAAGCATTCCTTAAGAATGTGATCCGGCCGATCCTGGATGAAAATAAAGAGCTGCTTGGTGTAAAAGCAGAGATCAATGTATAGAATAACTGAATAAACAGAATGGAAGAGCAGGAAGCAGATTTCTGGGTAAGACGGAAGATTGCTCCCTGCTTTTTATTTATGTTTCATGGTCTGAAAATAACTTCTTTGAAATATCAATATAGTAAAGAATTAATGCGTTCATCTGAAAGAATCTATAAATCCCATGGAAATGCATAGATATTAAATCGTCATTAATTAGACAATTTGACGAAAAATATGAAAACTGAGTTTTTGACAAACACAGAAAAGCGCGAAAAAACGCACTTATTTAGAGCAAATTTATTATGTTATCGTAATAACATGGTGATAATACACAAAAAATAAATAAGTTAACTGAAAATATTGCATAAAAACTATAAATAGGTTATTATAGATTCAACAGATAAAAACTATAAGGGATGTCTATTAAAAAGGAGGGTTACCGTATGAGTATTAACGATTTAGTATTAAAGGTAAATGATGTCCTAACAGGATCGGTGCTGATCATAGCACTTGTAGGTATTGGCTTGCTGTTCACATTTAAGCTTGGATTTATCCAAATCCGTGGTTTTAAAGATGGATGGAACAGAACTTTTGGCGGACTTTTTAGCAAGAAAGGGGATGCCGGAAAAGACGGAATGTCTTCTTTCCAAGCACTTGCAACAGCGATTGCTGCTCAGGTTGGTACCGGTAATATCGCCGGAGCTGCAACTGCAATTGCAGTCGGTGGTCCGGGAGCAATCTTCTGGATGTGGATCAGCGCATTCCTCGGAATGTCAACGATCTTCGCAGAAGCGGTTATGGCTCAGAAGTTCAAGCAGGTCAGTGATGACGGAACCGTAACCGGTGGTCCGGTATATTACATACGAGGAGCATTTAAAGGAACGTTCGGAAAAGTTCTGGCAGCTATTTTTGCAGTCCTGATTATCTTTGCACTTGGATTCATGGGCAATGCAGTTCAGTCTAACTCAATCGCAGCATCATGGAACACTGCATTCGGAATTCCGAAGATTGCAATGGGTATTTTTGTAGCAGTTGTTTCTCTGTTTGTATTCACAGGTGGTATGAAGCGAATCGCAAAAGTTACTGAACTGATCGTGCCGATCATGGCAGCATTTTATATAGTAGGTTCTTTGATCGTAATTTTTGCAAACGTTACAGCAATCCCGGCAGCATTCCATGACATTATTGTCGGTGCGTTTAAACCGGCAGCAGTAGCAGGTGGTGCAATGGGCGCAACCTTGAAGCTTGCAGTACAGAAAGGTGTGGCAAGAGGTCTCTTCTCCAATGAAGCTGGTATGGGTTCTACACCACACGCACATGCAGTAGCAAAAGTAAAACATCCGGTTGAACAGGGCTTTGTAGCTATGATCGGTGTGTTCATTGATACATTCGTAATTCTTAACCTGACAGCACTTGTTATTATCACAACCGGTTCAAGAACGACTGGTCTTACAGGTGCACAGCTGAGCCAGTATGCTTTCTCTACATTATATGGTAAGTTCGGTGAGATCTTTATCGCGATCTGTATGTTATTCTTCGCATTCTCAACGATCATCGGATGGTATTTCTTCGGTGAAGCAAACATCCGTTACCTGTTTGGAGCAAAAGCTGTTAAAATTTACTCAATCATTGTATGTATCTGCGTAGCACTTGGATCACTTCAGGAAGTAGAACTTGTATGGAATATGGCAGACTGCTTTAACAGTATGATGGTTATCCCGAATGCGATTGCACTGGTAGCACTCAGTGGTCTTGTTAAGAAGACGCATGACGATTACTATAATAATTTCCTGCCAAATCAGAAAAAAGGCAAATAGATAATTTGTATAATAACTGAAAAATAGTTATAGAAAAAAACAATAAGAAATATACAAAAAAATCTATAAAAAGACTAGCATTTTGTATAAATGTGTGTTATAGTAATCATGTCAGCAAGAAAGATGCTGCAAAATGAATAAAAAGATGCAGTCAATTAGATAGTAGGTTGATATTTCCTGCGAGAGAATCATTTATAAAGATATTTGATAAATGGTCGCCGAAGATGCAAACCGTAGAGCAGTAAAGCTCGTTGAATGGTGAAACTTTCAGGCAAAAGGAACGGGAAAGGTACTACACTCTGAATCCGGAATTACCGAATTTACAAGGAGACAGAAAGGACGTTTAAAACAGAGAAATTGTTTTGGCGTCCTTTTTTGATACCAGATATATGTTAAAAATTATCTGGAGTATTTCAGACACAGGGAGTCAAAAAAGACCGCATAAACGGACAGGGGACGAAAGGAAGAAGCGGCTATGAATACTGGATTTATGATTATCACAAATAATCCACTGGTAAAAGAAAAACTGGGGGAAGATTATCATGTGGAATACGAAGAACTTTCTTATGAGGACACACTTAAAAAAGTTCAGAAGATGATTTTCCAGGGATACCGGCTTTTGACACATCCGCTGTCCGGAAGCGTAAAACCGAATGAGACTCCATATAAGTCGGTTATGCTCTCAGAAACGCCGGAAGGCCTGGATGCACAGGCGATGCAGATCATTGCAAGCGCCATTCAGGCGTGCGGTAAATTTCAGTTTAAGTCTGATCTTTATAAACCTCAGGTTTATGCAGACTTTCAGCTTGTAGATTACACGTTGATCTCAAGCGCACTTCCGTCGGCAGAAAGCTGGCGCTAAAAAAAGGCTGTAGAAGTACATGCGGTTTAGTGTACTTTTGAGCATACAACAAACACATTCAAAAAAGGAGGGAATTTACAGTGAAATTAGAAGTAGGTCACATTTTTATTAACGACATTCAGTTCGCATCTGAATCAAAGATCGAAAATGGTGTTCTGTATGTTGACGAAGAAGCTGTAAAGGCAATCGTTCTTGAGGACGAAAAAATCAAAGATGTTAAATTTGATATCGCAAAACCAGGTGAAAGCGTTCGTATCACTCCGGTTAAAGATGTTATTGAACCACGTGTTAAAGTTGAAGGAAGAGGGGGAGTCTTCCCAGGCGTTATCGCAAAAGTTGACACTGTAGGTAGTGGTAAGACATATGCATTAAAAGGAATGGCTGTTGTAACAGCTGGTAAGATCGTGGGATTCCAGGAAGGTATCATTGATATGTCTGGCCCGGGTGCAGAATATACACCATTCTCTAAACTTAACAACTTAGTAGTTGTTTGCGAACCAGTTGAAGGAATCAAACAGCATGAATATGAAAAAGCTGTTCGTCTTGCTGGATTCAGAGTAGCAGTTTACCTTGGAGAACTTGCTCGTGAACTCACACCAGACGAGACAAAGACATATGAGACATACGGAATCATGGAAGGAAAAGAAAAATTCCCGAACCTTCCGAGAGTTGCTTATGTACAGATGCTTCAGAGCCAGGGACTTCTCCATGACACATATGTATACGGTGTTGATGCTAAGAGAACACTCTCTACAATCATGAACCCGACAGAAGTTATGGACGGAGCTATCGTATCTGGTAACTGTGTATCCGCTTGCGATAAGAACCCAACATATGTTCATGAAAACAACCCGGTTGTACATGACCTGTTCGAAGAACACGGAAAAACAATCAACTTCGTTTGTCAGATTCTTACAAACGAAAACGTATACCTTGCTGATAAGATGCGTTCATCTGACTGGACAGCTAAGATGTGCCGTCTGTTAGACCTTGATGCAGTTATCGTATCTCAGGAAGGATTCGGTAACCCGGATACTGACCTTATCATGAACTGCAAGAAGATCGAAGCTGAAGGCGTTAAGACTGTAATCATTACAGACGAATATGCCGGACGTGACGGAAAATCTCAGTCACTGGCAGATGCTGATCCGGCTGCAGACGCAGTTGTAACCGGTGGAAATGCTAACCAGGTAATCGTACTTCCTAAGATGGATAAAGTAATCGGAACAGAAGATTTTGTTACAACCATTGCTGGTGGTAATGAACATTCTCGTCGTGAAGATGGAACAATCGAAGTTGAAATTCAGGCCATTACCGGTGCTACAAATGAAACCGGATTTGGATATCTGAGTGCACGCTAGGAATGGAGGACGTAAAGATAATGAGTAAAATTAAAGTTGTACATTATATCAATCAGTTCTTCGCTCAGATTGGTGGAGAAGAAAAAGCTGATTATCCTGCTGAACTTCGCGTAGGCGAAATCGTTGGACCTGGACAGGCTCTGACACAGCAGTTTGGAGAAGAAGCAGAGATCATAGCTACAATCGTTTGCGGTGACTCTTACTTCAATGAAAACCTTGACAAAGCAAAAGCTGATATTCTTGAAATGGTTAAGAGCCAGAATCCTGATATCTTCATCGCTGGACCTGCTTTCAATGCTGGACGTTACGGTGTTGCATGCGGAACTATCTGTGATGCAGTACAGGAAGAACTCGGAATCCCGGCAGTAACTGGTATGTACGTTGAAAACCCAGGTGCTGATATGTTCAAGAACAAAGTTTACACAGTATCTACAAAGAACAGCGCAGCTGGTATGAGAGACGCAGTTAAGAAACTTGCTCCTCTTGCTCTTAAGATCGCTAAAGGCGAAAAAATCGGTGCTTCTTGCCAGGAAGGTTACATGCCGAACGGAGTTCGTGTAAACTTCTTCGAAAAAGAACGTGGATCTAAGAGAGCTGTTAAGATGCTCCTTAAGAAACTGGCAGATAAGCCGTTTGAGACAGAGTATCCAATGCCAACATTCGACCGTGTTGATCCACAGCCAGCTATCAAAGATCTCAGCAAGGCTACAATCGCACTTTGCACTTCAGGTGGAATCGTTCCGAAAGGAAATCCGGACCACATCGAAAGTTCAAATGCCTCACATTACGGAGAATATGACATCACAGGTGTTATGGATCTTACAGAAGAGACATACGAAACAGCTCATGGTGGATATGACCCGGTATATGCAAACGAAGATCCAGACCGTGTACTTCCTGTAGACGTTATGCGTGAATTCGAAAAAGAAGGCGTTATCGGAAAACTTCACAACAAATTCTATACAACAGTTGGTAACGGTACAGCCGTAGCTTCTGCAAAAGCTTTCGCTGAGGAATATGCTCAGAAACTTATAGCAGACGGTGTTGACGCAGTTATCATGACCTCTACTTGAGGTACCTGTACACGTTGCGGTGCAACAATGGTAAAAGCAATTGAAGCAGCTGGACTCCCGGTAGTTCATATGTGTACAGTAACTCCGATTTCCATGACAGTTGGTGCGAACAGAATCGTTCCTACGATTGCTATTCCTCATCCACTTGGAAATCCGGCTCTTGAAAAAGATGAAGAGTATGCTCTTCGTAAGGGTCTTGTTGAAAAAGCTCTGAAAGCTCTTACAACAGAAGTAGACGGACAGACAATCTTTGACAACTAAATCATAGTTAGAAGGTCATGTAATTTTATTAAAAAAGGAGAGAACGTTATGAGCAAAGTTTATGACGTGATCGTCCTGGGTGCGGGACCTGCAGGCTTAGCTGCAGGTCTGTACGCAGGAAGAAGCCGTCTTTCAACACTGGTTATTGAGAAAGGTAAAGATGGCGGACAGATCGCAATCACAGATGACATCGAAAATTATCCTGGACAGATCGTAGAAGGGGAAAGCGGTCCTTCTCTTATCGCAAGAATGACACAGCAGTGTGAAAAATTCGGCGTTGAGAGAGCCTCAGATGTAATTAACGAAGTACACCTGGACGGCGATATCAAAGTACTGAAGAGTGCGAAGGCTGAATATCAGTCAAAGACGGTTATCATCGCAACCGGAGCTTTTGCAAGACCGATCGGATGCAAAGGTGAAAAAGAGTTCATGGGCAAGGGCGTTTCTTACTGCGCTACCTGTGATGCAAACTTCTTTGAAGATTTTGAAGTATACGTAGTAGGTGGAGGAGACTCTGCTGTAGAAGAAGCTATGTACCTTACAAAATTTGCAAGAAAAGTTACCATTATTCACAGACGTGATGAGCTTCGTGCAGCAAAATCCATCCAGGAAAAAGCTTTCAAGAACGAAAAACTTCACTTTATGTGGGATACGGTTGTAGAAGAAGTTGGCGGTGACGGAATCCTTTCTGAGATGACTGTTAAAAATGTGAAAACAGGTGAACTCACTAAGATCGTAGCTGATGAAGATGACGGAATGTTTGGTGTATTCGGATTTATCGGAACACTTCCAAACTCAAAGATCTATGAAGGAACAGGTCTTGAGATGGATGAAAGAGGATATATTCCGACAGATGCAGATATGCACACTAATATCCCAGGCGTATTCGCAGCAGGCGATATCCGCGTTAAGAGCTTAAGACAGGTTGTTACAGCTGCAGCTGATGGAGCAATCGCAGCTACACAGGCAGAAAAGTATATTAACGAATTAAAATAATAAACACTTTTTAATAGAGTGAGGAGGACATTTGACATGTTAGAAGTAGATAAGAAAACATTCGAAGACGAAGTCTTAAAAGCAGAAGGTTATGTATTCGTAGATTTCTTTGGTGATGGATGTGTTCCGTGCCAGGCTCTGATGCCGTTCGTACACGAAATGGCAGATAAATACGGAGATAAGATCAAATTCACATCTCTGAATACAACAAAAGCTCGTCGTCTTGCTATCGGACAGAAGATCCTTGGACTTCCGGTTATGGCTATTTACAAAGATGGCGAAAAAGTTGAAGAAGTAGTAAAAGACGATGCTACACAGGAAAGCATCGAAGCAATGATTAAGAAATATATCTAATCATTATTTAATTAGGTGAGCCGCGCACAGCCGGCAGAGATCCGGCTGTGTGCTCACAATATATAATCGCGTAAAGCGTGTAAAACTATTATCAAAACAAAATTTTAAAAGAAAGGAAGGAGGAAAAGACATCATGGCAATTTTAAAAGATAAAAAAGTTGTTATTATCGGTGACCGTGACGGTGTACCGGGACCAGCAATCGCAGAATGCGTTAAGACAGCTGGCGGAGATGTAGTTTTTTCTTCAACAGAATGTTTCGTCTGAACTAGCGCAGGCGCAATGGATCTGGAGAATCAGAAAAGGGTAAAAGAATTTGCTGAGGAGTACGGCCCGGAAAACGTAGTCGTAATCGTAGGCGCAGCTGAAGGAGAAGCAGCAGGACTTGCTGCAGAAACCGTTACAGCAGGAGACCCGACATTCGCAGGTCCGTTGACAGGGGTCCAGCTTGGACTCACAACTTATCACGTATGTGAACCAGAGTTAAAAAAAGAATTTGACCCGGCTGTTTACGATGAACAGGTAGGCATGATGGAAATGGTCCTTGATGTTGATGATATCGTAGACGAAATGTCAGCAATCCGCAACGAATATTGCAAATACCTCTAAGATAAAGAGGGATTTATCCTTCGAAGCGGAATATCTGAGATAGAGGTACAGGCGGCAGGATTCTTCCTGTCGCCTGTTTTATTGCCAGGCATATCGGGAACATGCTGGTATTGCATTAGTGAATTGCCTAGCATCTCGGAAGCGTGCCAGTGATGCGCTTCTGATAAAAGCTTGTTTAGCGCATTCTGCCCAAAATCTTTTAAATCAGGACAGGTAGATTATACGCGCATATCACGGAGAAATGAATGATGGTGACATTCGTAAAAAGAGAATGTCAGGAAAGGTGGAAACCAGCGATGAACAGTGTAATTAAAGGAGCAGGATATGTACTCGTACATACCCCGGAAATGGTAGTTTACAACGGAACAACACAGACAACAGAAAGAGTTGTTAATCCGGAATCAGAATATTTAAAAGAACTTAGAGATCATCTTCGGTCATATGATACATGTGTAAATTATTGGCCGAATCAGGTATATATTGGAAATGCAACACCGGACGACCTTGCCCAGGTTGAATTTCCTTACTACGATAAAGTAAAAGAAGGTGCAGAGCGTTACGGAAAATACGGTGAAATCATGCCGGAAGACGAATTCCTTCTTTTAGCTCAGGCATGCGACATGTTTGAAGTTGTTATGCTTGAAAAAGGATTTGTAGCAGCTACAAAAGAAAAATTTGCAGCAGATCCGATCATCACAGATGATATCGTAGAAAAAGTAATCGAGGGATTTGAAATCTCAGAAATCGAACACTTTGTAAATGAAGAGCATGCTGAAGGTCTGTATCATGAAAACAAACTGGTAGGCTGTGTAAAGAGAGCGCATGACATTGATGCAAACCTTTCAGCTCATGTTATGCATGAAAACATTATGAGTAAGGCATCCAGCGTGCTCGCCCTCCTCTATGGTGTAAGAAACGCAGGAATCGAAAAGACAGACGTTGAGTATGTCATCGACTGTGCAGAAGAAGCTTGTGGTGATATGAACCAGCGTGGTGGTGGTAACTTTGCGAAAGCAGCAGCTGAAGTTGCAGGACTTTTGAACGCAACAGGTTCTGACTCCCGTGGATTCTGTGCCGGACCATCTCACGCACTGATCGAAGCAGCAGCTCTCGTAAAATCAGGCGCATACAAATGTGTAGCTGTAACAGCTGGTGGTTGTACAGCAAAACTTGGTATGAACGGTAAAGACCATGTAAAGAAAGGTCTTCCGATCCTGGAAGACTGCCTTGGCGGATTCTGTGTAATCATCGCAGAAAACGATGGTGTAAACCCGGAAATCAACCTGGATATCCTTGGACGCCATACAGTAGGAACAGGAAGTGCTCCGCAGAACGTAATAGGAAGCCTTGTAGCTGATCCACTGGAAAGAGCAGGACTTAAGATCACAGATATCGATAAATTCTCTCCGGAAATGCAGAACCCGGATATCACAAAACCGGCAGGAGCCGGAGATGTACCGCTTGCTAACTACAAGATGATCGCAGCTCTCGCAGTTAAGAGAGGCGAACTTGATAGAAAAGAACTTGCAAGCTTCGCAGGAGAACACGGACTGACAGGATGGGCTCCGACTCAGGGACATATTCCTTCAGGTGTACCGTACATCGGATTTGCAAGAGAAGATATCCTTGCTGGAAAGATCAATAAAGTCATGATCATCGGAAAAGGAAGTCTGTTCCTTGGACGTATGACCAACCTCTTCGATGGTGTATCTTTCGTAATCCAGGCAAATACCGGTGCAGAAGATAACAGTGGTGTATCAGAAGAAGAAGTAAAAGGACTGATTGCAAAAGCAATGAAAGATTTTGCAGCATCACTCATGGCAACAGAAGAATAAGAAAGGTGGACAAACAAAATGGCAAATAGTATTGAAAGAATGATTGCCGACACCTTTATGGAGATGGCGCAGGGACTGGAGACAGGAAGCTTCGGAAAGCGCCCGAAAGTTGCACTGACCGGAATGGGAAGCGAACATGGAGAAGAAAACTCTATGGCAGCGGCAATTGAAGCGGCAAAAGACGGAATTGATGTATATTATATCGGAACATTAGAAGCAGAAGGCGTTACAACTGTTAAAGTGGCTAACGATGAAGAAGGTCATGATAAGATGGAAGAAATGCTGAAGAATGGAGAAGTAGATGCAGCAGTAACCATGCACTTCCCATTCCCGATCGGTGTATCTACAGTAGGACGCTGTGTAACACCGGCAACTGCAAAAGAAATGTTCATCGCTAATACAACAGGAACATCCAGCACAGACCGTATTGAAGGAATGATCAAAAATGCGATCTACGGAATCATCGCTGCAAAAGCTTGTGGCAAGAAGAATCCGACCGTTGGTATCCTGAATGTAGACGGTGCACGTCAGACAGAGAAAGCTCTGAAGAAACTGCAGGAGAACGGGTATCCGATCGAATTTGCAGAATCAGGAAGAGCAGATGGCGGATGCGTTATGAGAGGAAATGACGTCCTTCAGGCATCCCCGGACATCATGGTAACAGATTCCCTCACAGGAAATATCATGGTGAAAATGCTTTCTTCTTTCACAACAGGCGGAAGCTTTGAAGCTACAGGATTTGGATATGGACCAGGAATCGGAGAAGGATATGAACAGCTTGTCATGATCGTATCCAGAGCATCCGGAGCACCGGTTATTGCAAATGCAATCCGTTACGCAGCACAGCTGGTAAGAGGAAAAGTATTTGAAGTAGCGAAAGAAGAATTTGCAGCTGTTAAGAAAGCTGGATTAAAAGAAATCCTTGATGAGCACAAAGCTTCTCAGAAACCGGCAGCGGCTGAAGAAGAAGTAAAAGAGCCACCGAAGGAAGTCGTTACAGCACAGATTCCAGGTATTGAAGTTATGGATCTGGAAGACGCAGTTAAAGTACTGTGGAAACTCGGCATCTATGCAGAAAGCGGAATGGGATGCACCGGACCAATCATTCGTGTATCTGACGCTAACCTTGCAAAAGCTGAGGAAGAACTGAAAAAGAGCGGATATATTAACTAATTAAATCTGCCTTTTTATAAACACTCTCACTCTAATTCAGGAAGATGGGCTTTCCGGTCATAAGACCGGGAAGCCTTTTTCCTTGCGAAAAACTGTTTTTGCAGAAAGATTATACATTATTTGTCACAGATACTGTGAACAGTAATGATTGAACTGTTTTGTGTACGGAAAAATTTTTGGTTGATTTTTAGAATAGGAAATAGTATCATGACAGTTATAAATCCGAAAAAGTGAGAGGGAGAAAGTCATGGATACGCAATTATTACTGAAAACGGCGATGCTTGCCGGTGAAATAATGCTGCGAAGCGGAGCGGAAACGTATCGTGTGGAAGATACCATGCATCATATACTGAAGACGGCGGATCACATCGAGATGGCAGAAGTTCTGGTGATCATGACCGGAATTTCCGCGACGATCAAACTGGAGAACGAAAAGGCAGTTACTGTTACAAAGAGAGTAGAAGAACGGGATACCAATCTAAAGCTCGTCGTAGATGTTAATGAGATTTCCAGGCAGTATTGTGGAGATGATCTGACACTAGAGCAGGCATATGAGAAGCTTTCGATGTTAAAACAGTTCGAGTTCAGCCGCAAGACAACCAACCTGGCAATGATAGGGGTTGGTGTGGGATTTACAATTTTTTTTGGTGGATCCATTGCAGATACCGGGGCAGCCATCGTTGTAGGACTTTTTCTTGTTGCCTTTGTATCAGCGGGACAGGATCTGAAATTTCACCCATTTATTCAGGATATTTTCGCAGGATTTGGTGTTGCATTTGCCTGCTGCCTTCTAAAAGAAGGTCTGGGTGATCAGATGAATATGGATACTGTTATGATAGGAAGTTTCATGCCTCTTGTACCGGGAATGGCAATCACCAATGCTGTCAGGGATACCTTGCGGGGGGATTATCTTTCCGGTGGTGCAAGAGTGATGGAAGCTTTCTTAAAAGCACTTGGGATTGCAATTGGAATTGGTATTGGGCTGGCGCTTTGCACAAAGATTTTTTAGCAGGAAGGAGAG
Organism: Coprococcus sp. RTP21204st1_G4_RTP21204_210225; assembly: GCF_040915385.1. Taxonomy (NCBI): domain Bacteria; kingdom Bacillati; phylum Bacillota; class Clostridia; order Lachnospirales; family Lachnospiraceae; genus Coprococcus; species Coprococcus sp. RTP21204st1_G4_RTP21204_210225. The sequence continues at coordinate 137,983 of NZ_JBCPDP010000008.1, forward strand.
TAAAAAATGAACAGTACTGTTTTTGAAATGATCATCCGGGTATTTGGAGCGTTTTTATCTATTTACAGTTTTGCGGTTCTCCTTCAGGTTCCGCGCCGCTTTGTTCTTCAGGCTGGTATTGTAGGAGCAATTGGTGGATTTGTTTATCTGCTTGCAATACATTTTGGCAGAGGAGATGTGATGGCATCTTTATATTCAGCAGTTGCAGCTGCGGTTGTTTCGCATATTTTTGCGAGAGTTTATAAGACACCGGTTACGTTGTTTCTGATTGCCGGGGTTCTTCCGACTGTTCCCGGAAACGAGATGTACCAGACGGTTCATTATCTGATCGACGGGAACGAGGCGATGTCCGAATTTTATCTGATCCAGACATTGGAGATCGCAGGCGTGATCTCTCTTGCAATTTTTGTCGTGGATACCTTTTTCCAGGCTTTTCAGAAGAGTGAGTGGAAGCAGAATTCCATGAAGTACGTCCGTAAGATCGTTCCTGGAGCTGAGGAACCGCAAAATACAGAAAAACGGGAAAAATAGTGGCTTCGGAATGCTTGAAGTAAAAAAGGGAATGTGTTAGTATTATAAAGATGAACATATATTAGAATGTCATAGAGAACTGTGAATAGTCTATTTTCACAGTGAAAATAAAACAGAAGTTAAAGAGAGGAACACTAAAATGAAAAAAGTCAGAACAAGATTTGCACCTAGTCCGACAGGTAGAATGCATGTCGGTAATTTGCGTACTGCATTATATGCATACCTGATCGCAAAACATGAAGGCGGAGATTTTATGCTCCGTATTGAAGATACAGATCAGGAAAGATATGTAGAAGGTGCATTGGATATTATTTACAGAACACTGGAGAAGACAGGCCTTGTTCATGATGAAGGACCAGATAAAGATGGCGGTGTCGGACCATACGTTCAGAGTGAAAGACAGGCTTCAGGAATTTACATGAAGTATGCTAAGCAGTTAATTGAACAGGGAGATGCATACTACTGTTTCTGTGATAAAGAACGTCTGGAATCTTTGAAGACTTCTGTATCAGAGGATGGAACACAGATTGTGAATTATGACAAGCATTGTCTGCATCTGAGTAAAGAAGAGATAGAAGCAAACCTTGCAGCCGGAAAGCCATATGTTGTCCGTATCAATATGCCGACAGAGGGAACCACAACTTTCCATGATGAAATTTATGGAGATATTACCGTTCCGAATGAGGAACTGGATGATATGATCCTGATCAAATCAGACGGATATCCGACCTATAATTTTGCGAACGTTATTGATGATCATTTGATGAATATTACACACGTTGTCCGAGGAAATGAATATCTTTCTTCAGCACCGAAGTACAACCGTCTTTACGAAGCATTTGGATGGGAAGTACCGGTCTATGTACATTGCCCGCTGATTACAGATGAGAACCACAAAAAGCTCAGCAAGAGATGTGGACATTCTTCTTACGAAGATCTTCTGGATCAGGGATTTGTAAGTGAAGCAATTGTAAATTATGTGGCACTTCTTGGATGGTGTCCGCAGGATAACAGAGAGATCTTTTCACTGCCGGAACTTGTTGAAGCATTTGACTATCATCATATGAGCAAATCACCGGCTGTATTTGATATCAATAAGCTGAAGTGGATGAACGGGGAATATCTGAAGGCTATGGATTTTGATAAATTCTATGAACTTGCAGAGCCGTATATCAAGAAAGTGATCACAAAGGATTATGATCTGAAAAAGATTGCGTCTCTGATCAAGAGCCGTATCGAAATCCTTCCGGATATCAAAGACCAGATTGATTTCTTTGAAGCTGTTCCGGAATATGATACTGCAATGTATTGCCATAAGAAGATGAAGACTAACGAAGAGACTTCTCTGGAAGTATTAAAAGAAATTCTTCCAAGACTGGAAGCATGGGATGATTACAGTAATGACGCATTATTCGGGCTGCTGAAGGGATTTGCAGAAGAAAAAGGTTATAAGAACGGATATGTGATGTGGCCGGTAAGAACTGCAGTTTCAGGAAAGCAGAATACTCCGGGTGGAGCGACTGAGATCATGGAAGTTCTTGGTAAGGCAGAATCTGTAGAAAGAATCAAGAATGCAATAGAATTATTAAGCAGATAATATACAGATATAAAAGTATGCATGGGGGACGGATTTCTTTTTTCGCGTAATGCGGAAGAGGAATCCGTTCTGTTGTATTACATATGAGAAGGGGAGTTCATGAAACTAAACAGAGGACAGGATGAAGCGATAAAGCACGGGAATGGACCGTGTATGGTGCTGGCACCTCCGGGTTCGGGAAAGACGCTTATTGTCACAGAACGTATCCGTTATCTGATCGAGGAGAGTGGAGTACGCCCGGATCAGATTCTTGTAATTACTTTTACAAGATATGCAGCACGTGAAATGAAAGAACGTTTTGAAAGGCTGACTGCCGGAAAAAATTATCCGGTAACGTTTGGAACCTTTCACAGTATTTTTTATGGGATTCTAAAATGTGCCTATGGGATTGGTGCGAATAATCTGATGTCTGAAAAAGAGTCCTCTGTACTTTTACAGGAGGTCTTAGACCAGACCAATATCGAATCAACACCTGAAGTAGAAGATGAAGAGGAACTGGTGAGAGAACTTCTGCGGGAAGTCGGCATGGTAAAGAACGGACTTTGTCATCTGAAAGATTTTCACAGTAAGTATCTTACACAAGATGAGTTTGCAGAAGTGTTCCGCAGCTATGAGCATCAGAAAAAAGAACTGAAAAAATTTGATTTTGATGATATGCTGGTACAGTGTTATGCACTTTTCCGGAAAAAGCCGGAGATTCTGCAAGGATGGCAGAAGCGTTTTCAGTATATCCTGATCGATGAATTCCAGGATATCAACCGTGTGCAGTATGAAGTGATCCGGATGCTTGCAGCACCGAAGTACAATTTGTTTGTAGTCGGGGATGATGATCAGTCCATTTATGGATTTCGTGGAGCAAAGCCGGAGCTGATGCTTTATATGAAGCAGGAATTCCCGTCACTTCGGACCATTTCGCTGACGGTGAATTATCGTTCTACCGAATTTATTACCGGAGCAGCGGCAAGAGTGATTTTGCATAATGATACCCGTTTTTACAAGCGTGTACAGTCATTTCGGGGAAGAGGACAGAATGTTCATGTGCAGGAAGTCCTGGATGAACAGGAAGAGGCGCAGTATGTAACGGAAGAGATCCAGAAAAAACTGGATCAGGGAATAAAGCCGGGAGAAATTGCTGTACTTTTCCGGGCAGCAGTCCAGGCGCGAATGATTTCGGAAATATTAAGCGAACACCGTATCCCGTTTGAAATGCGAGATTATGTGACCAATTTTTACAGGCATTTTATTGTAAAAGATATGATGGCATATCTGCAGTTGGCAGCAGGAAAGCGGGACAGGTCGCTTTTCCTGACGATCTGTAACCGACCACTCAGGTATCTGGCACGGAACAGTATGGAGAACCGGCAGGTAAATTTTGAGGAGCTGCGTAAATTTTATTGCGATAAGGACTGGATGCTGGATATTATTGACCAGTTTGATGTGGATGTCCGTATGATGAAGAATATGGCACCTTATGCGGCAATCCAGTATATCCGAAAAAAGATCGGATATGATGATTTCCTGAAAGAATATGCCGAAAAACATCAGATTTCGTGGAAGCAGTTGATGGATGTGATGGCAGAGCTTGAGGAGAGGAGTAAAAACTTCAAATCCTATGATGAATGGGAAATCCATATTGCAAAATATACGCAGGAGCTGGAAGAACAGCAGGCAAAGGCAAGGAAGATCAAAGGAGAGCGGGAAAATAAGGTACAGCTGATGACAATCCATTCATCGAAAGGACTGGAATTTGAGGATGTATTTGTGATCCATGCCAATGAGGGTGAGATTCCGCATCAGAAGGCAGAAAAGAAAGACGAGATTGAAGAAGAGAGAAGACTTTTTTATGTAGCATTAACCCGTGCGAAGAATAATCTCTGTATTTCCTATATTACACAAAAAAACGGGAACAGTATCAAACCGTCCCGTTTTGTGGAAGAGCTTTTAGGTCAGAGAATAAAATAATTATTCTTCAATATCAAAGCCTTCAAATTCCTGTGTATCAAGCCATTCATCAAACTTATCCGCAGCGCGGTCATACTCATCATCATCTTCGATATTCTGAAGATCATGATCGGAGCCGCCTGTGGTATCACGGATAAAGCGATAGATCCATACGTCTCCGTCCTCATTTCCACCGTCTTCATCAAGCGGAAGAAGTGCAATGTATTCGGTAGAATCCATATTAAAAGTTGTGATAATGGCGCATTCGATTTCCACATCGTCATCAAGTGTCAGTGTGACAACATCGGATTCAAGCAGATTATGTTCCTTTTCCATTGTTCAGTTCTCCTTTCAATCTGATACTATCACTCTAACAGAGTATGGGGATATTTGCAAGGGGAAAAGTATTGACATTAGCGGTAAAAAAGATACAATAAAAGAAAGGTTTCAGGGAGGTTTATCTATATGAAGAAAAAGATTTTTTCTATCTTTCTTGTGATGGTTCTCTGTATTGGCATGACTGCAGGCTGTAAGAAGAATGTTGGGACAAGCCAGGACAATGCAATAGCAGAAGAGGACGATGACAGCAAGGAAGAGGCAAAAAGCTATCGTTTTGGATTTAGTTGTATTACCATGGAAAATCCATACTATATTACACTTGAGCAGGCACTGAGAGAAGCAGTCGAAGCACAGGGAAGTACGCTGGTGACAAAAGATCCGGCACTGAATGTAGACACCCAGATCGAGCAGATCCATCAGATGATCAAAGACGGACTGGATGCCATTTTTCTGTGTCCGGTATCAAGAGATGCGATCACACCTGCTCTGGAAGAGCTTAAGGAAGCCGATGTTAAGATCATCAATATTGATACGGAAGTTAAGGATACGGATTATATTGATGCCTATATTGGTTCGGATAATAAAGCTGCCGGACAGCTTTGTGGAGAAGATCTGATACAGCAGAGTCCGGATGGTGGAAAGATTGTAATTCTTGAAGGTCTTACACAGAATTCTATTGTAGAGAGAATTACAGGCTTTGAGGAAGCAATTGCCGGAAAGGGATTTGAGATTGTAGGAAGAGCAGATGTCAGTGGAGATTTGAACGAGGCAAGAGAAGCAGCTAACAAGATTTTTGCAGAGAATAAGGATGTTACGGCAGTAATGTGCGGGAACGACCAGATTGCGCTTGGGGCACTGGTTGCAGCAAGAACAGCCGGTCTTACTGATGTAAAGATTTACGGGGTAGATGGTTCTCCGGATCTGAAAAAAGAACTTCAGAAGACGGATTCCCTGATTCGCGGAACAAGTGCGCAATCACCGATCAAACTCGGAAAAGAATCGGCCAAAATCGGTTTTGCTATTTTAAACGGGGATGATTATGAAAAGACAACGTATCTGGATGTATTTTTTATTGATGCCTCGAATGTAGATATGTATGGAGTTGATGGATGGCAGTAACAGGGGGAACAGTGGATATGAAGACAGCAGTGGGATTTCCGTTTCCACAGGGATGTACTGTGGAAGGACAGACAGTGAATTTTTCGGTAGCAGTTCCGGAAGGACAGACATGTGAACTGATCATTTATAAAAAAGGTGCCAGGGCTTCAGCATTTTCACAGGAGATGCCATACTCTGATGTGGCAGGAAATCTGCACTTTCTCTCCGTTGTGCTGGAACAACCGGAAGATTATGAATATTGTTATAAAATCGGTGGAAAGATAGTTCCGGATCCATATGGAAAAGCATTTTCAGGCAGAGAACACTGGTCTGTGTCAAAGGGAAAGGAAAAGAGAAAACTGCGTACCCGGATCGTAACAGATACATTTGACTGGGGAAAGTCGCAATTTCCGCATCTGAAAAAGGAAGATGTGATCGCCTACAGTCTTCATGTCCGTGGATTTACAAAACACAGTTCGTCCGGAGTCGCACACAAAGGAACGTTTGACGGAGTTACGGAGAAACTGCCCTATCTTCAAAAATTGGGGATTAACCAGATCCATCTGATGCCGGTTTATGAATTTGATGAGAATCAGAGGCATGTGAATTACTGGGGATATGGAAAAGCATATTTCTTTGCACCAAAAGCATCATATGCGGCAGGAGATCCGGTGAATGAGATGAAGTCACTTGTTCGTCAGATGCATCTTGCAGGGATTGAAGTTATTCTTGAGATGCCTTTCACAGAGGGAACTACGTTTTCTCTGATTTTAGATTGCCTGCGTTACTGGGTGATGCAGTATCATGTGGATGGATTTATTGTGAATCCATATATCTGCAATCCGGATGAACTTGCAAAGGATCCTGTGCTTGCGAAAAGTAAGATCCTCAAAAAAGAAGACGGATTCCAGAATGTGATGCGCCGTTTCTTAAAGGGAGATGAGGGCATGATCCGGGATGTGATCTGCCAGTTGAAGAATCAGGATACACAGCTGTATAATTATATTGCAAGCCACAACGGATTTACGCTCTGTGATGTAGTTTCCTATGATGGAAAGCACAATGAAGCAAATGGTGAGAATAATCTGGATGGTCCGGATTACAATTACAGCTGGAACTGTGGGGCAGAAGGGAACAGCCGGAAAAAGGCGGTTAACGAGTTGCGGAAGAATCAGATATTTAATGCGTTCTTTTTACTTTTATTTGCACAGGGAATGCCGTGTATCCTTTCCGGGGATGAATTTATGAATACCCAGAAAGGAAATAATAATGCATACTGTCAGGATAATCTGATATCATGGCTTGACTGGAACCAGCTTTCCAGACAGGAAGAATTATATACATTTGTATGTCGACTGATTGCACTTCGCAAAGCCTGTATGAAGCAGACAGCGAAAAAATCAGAAGACACGATGGGCAGAAGCGGAATCCCTCAGATTTCCTATCATGGGGAGGATGCGTGGCAGATGCCGGCAGGGCGTGCAAGCAGACAGCTTGGTGTATTCTATCATGAAGAAAGTAGAGAGAAGGACTTTTATATTGCATATAATATGCACTGGCTTTCGCATTCATTTGCACTTCCTTCCCTTCCAAAAGGAATGGAATGGGTGTGCATAGCAGGGACAAAAGAAGGAGTCCTGGATGAAAAAGAAGCAGTTCCGGTAAAAGATAAGAAGGTTCAGCTGGAGGAGCGAACGATCAAAGTTTTTGTTGGAAGGCAGGCTAAAGAATGAAAATCTGGAAACATTTTTGCACCATAACACATCACAAATATCTGGTTATGAAGAACTGCTTTAAGGTAGGACTTTACAGACAGGGACTTTTGCATGATATGTCGAAGTACTCTCCGGCGGAGTTCTGGGTTGGGTGCAGGTATTTCCAGGGAAACCGGAGTCCGAATAACGCAGAAAGAGAAGAAAAGGGTTATTCTTCGGCATGGCTGCACCATAAAGGGCGCAATAAACATCATTATGAATACTGGATTGACTACGGACTGGAAGGGGAACCAATGCTTACCGGGATGAAGATGCCCAAAAAGTATGTGGTCGAGATGTTAATGGACCGGATCGCAGCATCCAAGATTTATATGAAAGATAAATATACGGATACGTCACCGCTTGAATATTATCTTCACGGTATTGCAGGGGACTGGATGCATAAGGATACCAGGGCACTTCTGGAAGAACTTCTCTATATGCTCGCGGCAGATGGGGAAGAGAAAACTTTTGATTATATCCGGAATACCGTGTTGAAAACGAGAGATTATTAGAAAAAGAGGATAAAAACATGGCAGATTTACCAAAGGATCCAATGATCCTTCTGAGTGTGGTCAATACAAAATTACGGGATTTTTATACAGATCTGGATACTCTTTGCCAGGAGATGCAGATTGAGAAAAAAGAACTGACAGAGAAACTGGCATCCATTGATTATGAATATGATGCAGGGCTGAACCAGTTTGTATAGAGAGGTTAATAACATATGAATAATATTGATTTTGATGCAATAGATCTTACCAAAGAAGCTCCGGTCACTGAGCCGGAGAGACAGTACTATTACATTGCCAAAGCGCGGAAGTATGTAAGCGAAAAAGCACAGGAGATCGGAAGAGATCTGACTTTTTGCGTGACGACTTTCGGTTGTCAGATGAACGCTCGTGACTCCGAAAAGCTGGTCGGAGTTCTGGAACTGATCGGATACAAGGAAGAGCCGGATGAAGAGAAAGCAGACTTCGTTATCTACAACACCTGTACTGTCCGTGAAAATGCGAATCTGCGTGTTTACGGACGTCTGGGACAGCTTGGTGCAAAGAAGAAAAAGAATCCGCATATGTTCATCGGACTCTGCGGATGTATGATGCAGGAACCGACTGTTGTAGAGAAGATCAAGAAGAGCTATCGGTTTGTTGACCTGATCTTTGGAACTCACAATATTTATAAATTTGCAGAACTGATTGTGACAAGATTTGAATCTGAGAGAATGGTGATCGATATCTGGAAGGATACCGATAAGATTGTGGAGGATCTTCCGAGCGAACGTAAATTTTCCTTCAAATCCGGTGTTAACATCATGTTCGGATGTAACAATTTCTGCAGCTACTGTATCGTACCGTATGTGCGTGGACGTGAGAGAAGCCGTAATCCAAAAGATATCATTCGCGAGATTGAAGGACTTGTGGCAGATGGTGTGGTAGAAGTTATGCTCCTTGGTCAGAATGTAAACTCTTATGGAAAGAATCTGGAAGAGCCGATGACATTTGCACAGCTTCTTCAGGAGATTGAGAAGATTGAAGGACTGGAGAGAATCCGCTTTATGACTTCCCATCCAAAGGATTTATCAGATGAACTGATTGATGTAATGGCACATTCCAAGAAAATCTGCAAGCATCTGCATCTTCCGGTTCAGTCAGGAAGCAGCAGGATCCTGCAGAAGATGAACCGCCATTACACCAAGGAGCATTATCTTGAGGTGGTAAGAAAGATCCGCGAAGCAGTGCCGGATATTTCTCTTACAACGGATATTATCGTCGGATTCCCTGGGGAGACAGAGGAAGATTTCCAGGATACTCTGGATATTGTAAGACAGGTGCGTTATGACAGTGCCTTTACTTTTATCTATTCCAAGAGAACAGGAACCCCTGCGGCAGCAATGGAAGATCAGGTTCCTGACGACGTGGTAAAAGACCGTTTTGAACGTCTTTTAAAAGAGGTGCAACAGATTTCGGCGGAAGTATGCTCTGTACATCAGGGAACCACACAGGATGTGCTGGTAGAAAGTGTCAATGATCATGATCCGTCATTGGTGACAGGACGAATGAGCAACAACCTCCTGGTACATTTCCCAGGAGATGAAAGCATGATCGGTAAGATCGTGACAGTTTACTTAAAAGAGGCAAAAGGCTTCTATTATATGGGAGAACTCTGTAAATAAATCCAATGATTTGTGATAAAATCCAAAAGAAACGCTCATGCTATGTAAGAGATTTTGATATGCTACCCTCATATAGGACAATGAAATATAAAAGTCCTATATGGGGGTATTTTCATGTTCAGAAAGAGTAAG
>NZ_JBCPDP010000009.1:0-118284 GCF_040915385.1 Coprococcus sp. RTP21204st1_G4_RTP21204_210225
AATTTTACCACAAAAATAGGACCTTTCGCATGAACGAATGGTCCTATTTCTTTTAGGAACTTATTTCACAGCCCCTTCTTATTTGGAATTAGGATGTTAAACGAAACAGCTATTTCATAATCGGGATGCCTTTTGCAACCCGGCGATAAATCTTCCATATAATGGTGAATGGAAGACTGATACAAATATAAAGTGTAGAAAAAAGACCTGCAAAGCCTCCAATTATAACCAAAAGTAACATTCCAATATTCATGCCTCTCTCACTCCAGTTCTTTGTATTTCTTTTGATAAAGTCATTTTATGAGAAAATATGTAATTTGAAAAGAGATTGGAGTCAAATGAACGATATTTCCACTGATAGTCAGGGTACGTTTTTCAAAATCGAGTATTAGCTCACCACATTTGTAAGGGTGGAAGAGTTGATCTGAAGAGGTATTCATCCGGGTACTGTGTCTGAGTGAGGTGCGGATACGTGCAAGGAGTTCGGCGGAACCGAATGGCTTGGTGATATAATCATCCGCGCCAAGATCGAGAGCTTTTACCTTTTCATGTTCATTTGTACGGGCAGAGATGACGATGATTGGACAGTCGGACCATTCACGAACCTGCCGGATGATTGTCTGACCATCCATATCCGGGAGCCCAAGATCAAGGAGAATGAGATCTGGACAGATAGAATTTATCAGCTGAAGACCTTCAGTACCGGTTATGGCGGTTGTTACTTTATAATTGTGCCCATATAACAGCTTTGTAACAAAAGTAAGGATATTTTGTTCGTCTTCTATAAAAAGGATATTTACTTTTGGCTGCATGGAATGTTTTCCTCCTCTTCTTTTGGTAATGTAAACAGAAATAAAGCACCATTGGTGTGGTTTTTGGCTTCGATATAACCATTGTGTGCGTCAATGATCGTTTTGCAGATTGATAAGCCGATTCCCATACCCTTGTGGGAGTCAACGGAACCAGTATTGTGGCAGATGCCACTGAAAATATCCGGAATAACGTTCGGGTTCAGACCATGTCCGAAATCTTTGGCACAGAAGGTTACGTGGTCTGGATGATCAGTGACGGTAAGCTCCAGAGAATGGCTGCTTCCAGAATGGATCAAAGCGTTTTCAAGAAGGTTGATTAGAACCTGTTCAATCAGAATTGCGTCCATTGGAATCAGTAGATAATCGGTTGGAACATGGACAATAATACTGGCTGAAGGAAATCTTTTTTTCAGACGTTGTACAGCTTCAGCAACAACTTCTTCTACAATTTCAGGCGTTTTGTTAACCTGATGTGTAACCGTATCATTGATTCTTGTTACACTGAGAAGATTTTCAACCATATTGAGGAGCCAGCTGGAGTCATTTTCAATATTTTCAAGAAGTTCTCTTTTTTCTGCATCTGATAAGATGGAACCATCAGACAGAAGAGAGGAAGTGGTTCCAATAATGCTGGTCAGTGGTGTACGCAGATCATGGGAAACTGCACGGAGCAGGTTAGCACGAAGGGATTCCTGACGTGCAATCTGTACTTGTTTTTCCTGCTTTGCAAGAATTTCTGTCTGTTTCTTCAGACGGGAAGTGGTTGCTGTGGTGAGCAATGTAATGATCAACATTCCGATAAATGTGACCGGATAGCCGCTCAATGTGAAATTCAGTCGGAAAAACGGATAGGTAAAGAAGAAATTGATACAGATTACGGAGAAAACAGAAGAAAAGAGCCCGTGCAGGTATCCGTTCGTATATCGTGCAATCAAGATTTGGGCAATAATATAAAGTAATGCGATGTTTGCAGTATTTTCAGAAACGAACGAGAAAAAAAGAAAGGCAAGTGCGGTCGCGATGCCAAGTAGTGTGAGTGTAAAAAGTGTATTGTTATGTAATAATTTATTCATAGCAGATAATCCTCATAAATAAACAAAATTTTCACAAAAAACTATCATATTTCCTCGCAAATGTCAACAGAGATAAAAAATCATAACAAAATCCAGACAAAGAGGTTGACATGGCAAACTGTATGTGATATTGTTACAGTATAAACTGTAATTAAAAAAAATACAGTTCAATATATAAGAAATGAGGGGAGAAGCGTGACAAGTGAATTTGCAATAGCGGTTCATGCACTTGTATTTCTGGATCGCAGCAATGCTACTATCGCAAGTGAAGAACTCGCAGATAATGTATGTACAAATCCTGTATGCATACGCAGAGTGATGGGAAAACTAAAAAAAGCCGGTCTGATCGAGACAAGAGAAGGCATGGGAGGCGGTTACCGGATCGCAAAAGCAAATTCGGATATTACGCTGAGGCAGATCAGTGATGCGCTGGAGAATACGCTTGTAAAAGCATCCTGGCGTTCAGGAAACCCGGATAAAAAGTGTTTGGTTGCAAGTGGGATGTCTGTAGTTATGGACGAACTTGTAACAGGGATGAACAGGAGCTGTAATGATTATCTGGAAAGAATCACGATCCAGAAAGTAGAGGAACGGCTTACTGCCCTTAAAGAAGAAAAAGATAATGAAACAGGAGGATGTCTATCATGTCAGTAATCAATTTAACAACAGAGAATTTTGAAGAAGAAGTATTAAATGCAAAAGAACCAGTACTGGTAGATTTCTGGGCAACATGGTGTGGACCATGCCAGACAATGGGACCGGTTGTTGATGAACTCGCACAGGAGCTTACAGATGTAAAGGTAGGTAAGGTGAATGTGGATGAGCAGATGGCGCTTGCCAGAGAATATAAGGTAATGTCAATTCCGACATTTCTCGTATTCAAAGATGGAAAGGTCGCAGAGAGAACTTTAGGAGTTCAGGAAAAGAGTGAGCTGGAACAGCTGATTCGGTAAGCAGAATATAGAATAAGTTATCTAAGGATGTGCCAAGGCACATCCTTTTTGTAGTTTGCGCGCCATGGGCGCGCTCTAACGGGTGAAAGTCCCGAATACGCCTAGGTAACAAGGAAGTATATAGCTGAACAGCAGGGGTGTCCATTGTGAGGTGGAATCTGAAGGAAGCTGTAGTAAAGAACTAGATGCAAGAATTTGTTATAGGCTGCATATGTGTATCTGGAAGCAATGGAAAACCCCACAGAATTGTATAAAGAATTTGATAAAACTCGGAGTTGATAAGGATACAGCTTGGATTACGGCATACACAGGTAGTCGAATCGCTTACATGTGTCAACGAAGAGTTATGAATTTTGCAATAAACAAAGAAAGATTAACCCGATTTGGACTACTGGGACTTATGGCAATTGATTATAAGAAGCCGGTAAAAGTTATTTCAGAAGATGAGAAATTTATGAAACAGATTGAGAAATGGGCTGTTGAAGAATAAGAATGGATGAACTGAAAGATGGGAGAGCATGGGGATTTTGCGCTCCCGTTTTGTTGCGAAAAAAAGAGAAACGCTGTAAATTCAACGTTTCTCCTACTTTTTACTAATGCCGCAGACCGGAATCGAACCGTTTTAAGTAATCAAAAATACTGATAGAAAGGGGCTTTGGAGACTTCATCACGGTTGCGGTGTTCAAAAAGTGTTCAAACGTTTGTCGCATACAAACTAAAAAGTTGTTACTTTCTGCATAGTGTATTTCCTAAAATGATAATTACTACGACATCAACCAAAATAATCCCCAATGCAATATATACAAAAAATGCAGGCAAAATATTTTCAAGCAAGCCCATTGTCAATGCAAGAATTGCTATAATAGACATTCCAATTCCCATTGTTCTGCATAACTTCTTTTCATCATATTTTTCCTTTTCTTCTTTTGAAGCCGTATTATATCCGGAAATAAACCAACTCCCGTGTCCAGAAAGTAAAATAATAGAAAATACAGCAAATATCACAAAGACAATCCACACTATCCAATCAGAACCTGTTGCTAAATCTACTAATTTCATTTATAAGCACCTCCTTAAATTCCGTTTTTCTTAATTCGATAAACTGAAATTTATAACAGTCCTTCTGCTTTTACCCGAATTGCATAAAACTCTTGGAATGTATCTGGTTCGTCCATTATTGTTTCTTTCATAATTTTTAATCTCCGTTTACCAACTCGTCTATCCAATACAGCAAATATTTTTACGATTAAATTTTCACTTTTAAGGCTTGTTTCAATATCTTGATTATCAAACTCTGCAAATGCATTATAAAAACAGCGTTGGTCAAAAATTCCCAATTTTATAGCTACATCGTCCATATACGCATTTTCTACTTTTATGCGTTTCTCATATTTTTCGTCTTGGGGAAACATGCCTGCTTTCGACCAATTGTTCCAATAGCATCCTTTGATGATTTCTTTTCCATCATATCTTATTGCCGCCCGTCCCTCATGGTCGGGACTCTTACTATATGATGTTACATAATACTGAATATGACCTTGCAGACTTTGAGCCAGATATTCCGTTTCCAACTTTTTTCTTATACCACTCCATGTTGCCATTCATTATTCTCCCCAAATACCGATTTGTCTGTTTCATGTTATACACAGTATAATTCCATTTTATAAAATATTCAATTAAAAAGGTATGCGAATATTTTTTATTTTCGCATACCCTTTTATCACTTTATTCTTTTACATATCGAATTAACTCACCAATTTCACATTCAAAATAGTTGCATAGTTTACAGATTAAATTTGCGTCCAGTCTTTGAAATGGATTCCGTAAACAGTTCCTTACAGACGAAGCACTTAAAATTCTTCACAAAGCAAAGGAATTAAATCCAAATGGAATATATGTCTTTGAACCCAACGGCGAGATTATGACAACAGACAGCTTTAATCGCCGTTTGAAGAAATATTGCAAAGAAGCCGGTGTTCCTTATCATTCCAGTCATAAAATCCGCTTTTACAATGCTTCAACAGCTTTTGACGGAAATAATCTTACAACCCTTAGTTATTTAATGGGACATAGTGAGACAGCTACAACATTGCATTACTTGCGGAATGTCAATAAGAGGAAGAATGACAGGCTTGCTTTTCAGAATCTTGGTATTTCATCATAAAGTGTTCAAAGGTGTTCAAACATTTTAAAACAAAAAAATAAGAGAAACGCTGTAAATTCAACGTTTCTCCCATTTTTAACTAATGCCGCAGACCGGAATCGAACCGGTACGGGTATCACTACCCACGGGATTTTAAGTCCCGGGCGTCTGCCAGTTCCGCCACTGCGGCATATCATTATGAAATTATAATGAAAATGGGACCAATAGGGCTCGAACCTATGACCCTCTGCTTGTAAGGCAGATGCTCTCCCAGCTGAGCTATGATCCCGAAAACTGAATAATCAGTTAAGCGACCCGAATGGGACTCGAACCCACGACCTCCGCCGTGACAGGGCGGCGCTCTAACCAACTGAGCCATCGGGCCATATGAAATTGTTAAAAAAGTGGACCTTCAGGGACTCGAACCCGGGACCGATCGGTTATGAGCCGATTGCTCTAACCAGCTGAGCTAAAGGTCCAAATTAAATACGTCCCACTAAGGACAAAAGCCGATGATCGGACTCGAACCGATAACCTGCTGATTACAAATCAGCTGCTCTGCCAATTGAGCCACATCGGCATATTGCTGTGTATATACAATTGGCTTAAACCAAGTGACTCCGACGGGAATCGAACCCGTGTTACCGCCGTGAAAGGGCGATGTCTTAACCGCTTGACCACGGAGCCAAAACTATTTTGGTGAACTGTTTTATAACAGTGACCGAAAATTATAATAGCATAACTATATGATTTTGACAAGTGTTTTTTTGAAAAAAATAAAATTTTTCGGCTGAATTTTTAGCTTAAGGAGAAAATGAGGAATATCTGTGTCGGAAAGCTGAAAATTCATAAGCTGAAAAAAAGAGCCGATACAAAACTGTATCGGCAGAGTAGAGAGAAGATATATATAAAAGGTATAGGTCAAAGACATATGCCTGATTTTTTAGGCGGACATCCTGATAATCTTACAGAGTTTATATCATATAGGATTACCGGCGTCCCTTAACTTTATGCATTTAGTATAACGGGAAATTATGGAAAGAATGTGACGGGCGGATAAAGAAATCCTGAAATATCTTAAAAACTTCTGAAGAAGAGATAAATTTCAGCAAAACAGTTGACGTATATAGATTATCGATATAATATGAAGGTACAAAGTATATAGGTAATCGATATAAGGAGGGAGAAAGAAATGGCAGTTGATAAAAGTCTGATATCAGGGAGTACGACTCTTTTGATCTTAAGCCTTCTGGAAGAGAAGGATATGTATGGATATGAGATGATCGATACGTTGAAAGGAAAGTCAAACAATGTATTTGAACTAAAAGCGGGAACCTTATATCCGCTACTGCATTCTATGGAAGAAAAAGGATGGCTTAGCGTATATGAGCAGGAAGCCGGCGGAAAGATGAGGAAGTATTACCGGATTACCAGAGATGGGAAAAAGCAGTATCAGGCAAAAAAGAAAGAGTGGAAAGAGTATTCGGAGGCTATTTTACAGGTGATCGGAGGTGTGTGTTTTGGAACGGCGTGATTATCTGGAATTGATGACCGGTCAGATCCGCTGCAAGAAAATGTGTCCGGTTATTACAAAGGAAGTAGAAGATCATATTGAAGATCAAAAGCAGGCTTTTATGGCAGAAGGGATGAAGGAAGAAGAAGCTGAGAAGGCAGCTGTGGAGGAGATGGGTGATCCGGTGGAAGTCGGAGTGGAGATGGATCAGATCCACAGACCGAAGATGCCATGGAAAGCAATTTTTGTAATCGCTCTGATGCAGATTTTAAGTGGAATGTTTGCAGCTTTCTTTTTGAAACAGAATGAAAGTTATGGATATATCGCAGGAATCCGGCAGATATTCCGGCTTGCGATGGCATTTTCGGTTATGATCCTGGTGTGTTATATGGATTACAGCTGGATCGGGAAGCACGCAAGGCTTTTGGCAGGAAGTTATCTGTTGTTTATGGTTCTGATGAGACATTTTTTTGCCCTTCAGATTAACGGTGCAGTAAGATGGATTGGAGTCGGCGGCTTCATTGTAAGTCTTTCGCTGATGAGCTGGCTGTTTCTTCCATTGTATGGTGCAGTGTTGTATAGGTACCGGGGAGAAGGATATGGTGCTGTTCTTAAAGCCATAGTCTGGATGCTGCTTATCGCAGGGATCCTGATCACCTGTCCGGATCTTGTGATGGCAGGGACGGTTGGACTTTCCTGTGTCTTTATGCTGATGCTGGCACTGGAAAAGGGATGGTATCAGGTTGCGGTTACAAAGGTGATGACCGGAATAGGTATCAGTGTTGTTGGAGTTCCGGTTGGCATACTGGCATATTTTTTCTTCTTTGGTGCGGAATATCAGAAAAGCCGTATCCTGGCGATGTTTGCAGTGAATAAGTCACAAATGATGGAAGGAACAACGCTTGGGGCAGTACGGGAACTGCTGTCGAAATGTATGGCAGTTGGACGTGCCACCGGAGTAGAGGACTTTTGGACTGGGGACCGTATCAGTTCCGCGGATTATATGATGCTTGGAATTGCGGGGTATTGTGGAATTCTTGTGATGGTTCTTTGTATTGCAATAATTGCCGGTTTGCTGTGCTGGTTTTTAAGAAGCGCGCTGAAGCAGAAGAACCAGCTTGGTATGATGATGGGATTTGGCTGTGTGATGGTTCTGGCAATTCAGTTTCTGTTATCACTGCTGGCGAACATTGGGGTATCCAGGTTCGGTCAGGGAGCCTGGTGTCTGTTCTTCGGATATGGACGAAGTGGCCAGATGGTTTCAGCAGTATTGATGGGAATTTTGCTGAGTATTTACCGGCATCAGAATGTAACTCCTGAGCTTGTAGTTGAAAAAAGAGCGGTGGCGAGCTAAGATAGAAGAAAAAAGAGGAGGAACAAGATGCTGGTTTGTGATTATATTGTAGAGAGAATCGATGGAGATTATGCGATGCTGAAGCGGACCAATCTGCCGGAGGAAGAGGCAAAGATGGTAGCAAGAGCACTTCTTCCGGAAGAGATCCGGGAAGGAAGCCGCCTTCATTATGAATTACTTCAGTATACAATTGTTGAATAAAGGTATGGAAAATGTGTGTGCCCTGGGACTGGAAAATGCCGGAGCACACTTTTTTCAAAGTGTAATTTTCTGTTTAGAAATTTTTCAGAAAATATTAAGGAAAATGGATGTGCATATTTAATAAAAAGAGAGTAAACTCTACTTTCGAGGTGAAGAATATGGATAAGATTTCGGTAGTAGTACCATGTTATAACGAAGAAGAGGCATTGCCTGTTTATTATAAAGAAATGTGCCGTGTAATGGACGAGATGAAGGATGTTGTATTTGAACTGATTTTTGTAGATGATGGTTCATCAGATGCGACGCTTGGTATCATGAAAGACCTGAATGAAAAGGATAGCAGGTGCAGATATCTTTCATTTTCCAGAAACTTTGGAAAGGAAGCTGCGATTTATGCAGGACTGAAAGCATCGGAAGGCGATTATGTTGCACTTATGGATGTAGATCTTCAGGATCCACCGACGCTATTACCTGAGATGTATGAGATCTTGCAGGAGGATGGATACGACAATGTAGCGACAAAAAGGGTCACAAGAACCGGAGAGCCACGTATCCGTTCTTTCCTGTCAGAAAGCTTTTACAAATTTGTCAATGCTATTTCAAAGACAGAGATTGTAGATGGAGCGAGAGATTACCGGCTGATGAAGCGGAAGATGGTGCAGGCAGTTCTGGAAATGAGCGAGTATAATCGTTTTTCAAAGGGAATCTTCGGCTGGGTTGGATTCCGTACAAAATGGCTGCAGTACGATAATATTGAGCGCTCTGCCGGAAAAACCAAGTGGTCCATGTGGAAGCTGTTTAAATATTCGGTGGAGGGAATTACCGGATTTTCAGTGGCACCGCTCTCACTGGCGTCGGTAGTGGGTGTACTGTTCTGCGTGCTTTCCTTTATTATGATCGCAGTGATCGTAGTAAGGACGCTGGTCTGGGGAGATCCGGTATCTGGCTGGCCGTCACTTGCCTGTATTATTTTCATGGTCAGCGGAGTACAGCTTCTCTGTACCGGAATTGTAGGGGAGTATCTGTCAAAGACTTATCTTGAGACGAAGAAACGTCCGATTTTTATTTTAAAGGATTCCAGCGATGATAAGGAGCAGAAGCATGAAAGAACGTAGAAAAGGTCTGCTATGGGAAATGGCACTGATCCTGCTTACGGTTGCCGCCTGTCTGTACTCTACAGGCGCAGGAAATATTTTCGGGGCAAAGGTGGACTGGAGCAGTCAGCACAGTGTGTTCCCGGAATATTTTCGACAGCAGTTTTATCGTACAGGGCAGTTTTTTCCTGAGTTTGCATTAAATATTGGCGGTGGTCAGAATATTTACAATTTTTCTTATTATGGATTGTTTAGTCCGGTCGTTTTGATCGGTTATCTTCTGCCGAATGTGAAGATGTCGGATTATATGATGGTGGCAAGTATTGTCTGTCTGGCAGCAGCGGTTATAATTTTGTACCGGTGGCTGAAAAGCCGGGAATTTACAGCTGCGGTAAGCGGGATGACAGCGCTGATGTTTCTTTTCGCAGGACCTATGATCTATCAGTCGTCGCATCAGATTATGTTTGTAAATTATATGCCATTTCTTTGTCTGACATTTTGCGGAATCGACCGATATTTTGAACAGAAAAAATCTGGTCTGCTGATCGGCGGAACCTTTCTGATGATCATGACAAGCTTTTATTTCAGCATCGGTGGAATACTGGCGCTTGGTCTATATGGAATTTACCGGTATGCAAGGACAAAAGAGCGGGCAGAAGAGATGATTACGGTAAAAGGATTTCTAGGTGACGGACTGCGGTTTGCAGGAAGGATTCTGACGGCGATCATGCTTGCAGGAGTTCTTCTTGTGCCGACTGCGATGGCTCTTCTCGGGAGAAGCGGAAGCAAGGGAGAAAAAACAGATATCTGGCAGCTTCTGACACCGCAGATCAATTTGGAAAAATTTCTGTATGGGGCATATGGACCGGGACTTAGCTGTCTGATGCTGATTATTTTGCTGACCGGACTTTTTTATAAAAAGGCTTATGAGAAGATCCTGTCGCTTGGTTGTCTGGTGGTGCTGACAGTTCCGTTTTTTTCGTATCTGCTCAATGGTGCACTTTATATCAGACCGAAGTCGCTGATCCCGTTTTTGCCGCTTCTGTGCTATCTTACGGCAAAATATCTGGAGAAGCTGAAAAATCAGAAAATAGCGAGAATCTGGATGCTTCTTCCATGTCTGGCAATTATCATATATATTTATCTGAAGAAGGATGATGTGAAAAGCGAAGTCCTTTGGAAACTACTTTTGCTGGATGCGGTCATAACACTGTTGATCTGCGTGGCACAAGCGTATAGTGCATGGATTCGGAAGTATCTGACAGTAGCCGTTCTGGGACCGGTGATCCTGAGCCTTATTGTTACCGGAAGCTATTCCTGGGAAAAGAGTGGAAATCTGGAGAGCAGGAAAGCATATGAGGAAGATACTAGCCGGTCTATCGGGAAAGCTGTGGACAAGGCAATTACATCAGATAGTGGATTCTACCGGGTCGAGCAGGTTGGAAATGAAGAGGAAAATGCGGAAAATCTGAATCGTGTGTGGAACAGTGAACAATATATTACATCCCTGTATTCGTCTTCCTATAATGCTGATTATCAGAATTTCCGTAAAAATGATTTTCAGGTAGAGCAGCCGTACCGAAATTTTCTGATGCAGTCGGTTTCGCAGAATCCGGTATTCAGACAGCTGATGGGAGTGAAATATCTGATCTCCAGTCAGAATATACCGGGATATGAGAAAAAGTGGATGACCGGGGGAGGGGATGTGTACTGTAATGAAAATGCAGCACCGATTGCCTATGAGACGGATCAGACGATGTCGGAAGCGGAATATGACAGACTGGATTTCCCATATAATCAGCTGGTATTTACCAGATATGCTGTGACAAAGGACGGAACTGTATCGGCAGGACAGGTGAAAGAAAAACTGGCAGAAGACATAGAGAAATGTGATTTTCGGATTCCGGAAAAGAATAACGGGATTTCACTGGTTGTCCCGACTGAAAACGGATATCAGGTGAAAATGAAAAAGGAACAGGAATTCGAAGTGGCTGTCCCGGAACAGGAAGAGAAAGATGGAGTTCTGTTTGTACAGTTTCGAATCGAAAATAAAAAACCGAAAGAGGATATCGAAATATCCCTGGAAGGAGAGCGCAATAAACTTTCGTCAATCCAGCATGTGTATTATAACAGAAATACCGTATTTACCTATGCAGTAGGACTGGAAAAGGGGCAGAAAACGGTCCGTTTATCTCTTGGAAAAGGAGAGTATACGATTAAAGATATGAGTGCATATAACGGCGTATTAAATGAAGATACCGGCCTTTATCAGAGTGTATTCAGGGTGGATAAAGAGCAGACGAAAGGGAATCTGATCCAGGGGAGAATTAAAAGTCAGAAGGATGGAATGTTCATTACGTCCATTCCGTTTGATAAAGGGTTTGAAATGACGATAGATGGCGTAAAGGTGAAATGTGAAAAAGTGAATAAAGCGTTTCTGGGATTTCATCTGGAAGCAGGAAAACATAAAATCAGAATTTTGTATCATGCGCCTGGAGTGACAGCAGGAAAGATACTGACAGGTCTTGGCGTTCTGATTGTGATCGCAGGGGCAGTAAGAAAGAAAAAATGCGCGGAGTGAATCTTTAAGATTCTGAAATAAAAAAGGATACAGTCTTAGAGCTGCATCCTTTTTTTATTTGACAGAGAATTCCGAAGAAGCTTGTTTTTGTCATCCATGTATCTGCAGGTAGTAGTTTACTCCTGGCGCTTGATCTGAAAATGAACGGCATCATCAGACCAGATCTTATCGGTATATCGGATTTCGATGGTAGACCAGTTCAGTGGGACTTCCAGAGAAAGATATCCTTCCAGGGTTTCGCCGGGAGCGATCGTTCCATCGAGCTTTGGCTGGTCGCTTGTGGTTGCAAGAGCAGTAAATGCAGCTGCACTGTAGTCAAGTTTGGTATCGTTACAATAATTTTCAAAGCTTGCCATACTGCTGATGACCAGATCATCAGATGTCTGATTGACAATTGTCATATGGACAAACATAAATTCATTGCCTTCTGTCGGGACAGACCAGTCATCTCCTTCGGATTCTACGTAGCTGTCCATCGTGATCTCAATGCCATTGTATGCGGCGGTCTCATTTTGCTTATAGATCTCTTTGGTGGCATCAGCTGTCTTCTTCGGTGTTGAAGTGCCGGAAGAATTGTCAGAAGAAGTGTGCATTTTGGAAAAAAGGAATATAACCGCAATAATGATCAGGATGAGAATCAGGATGATAAACGGCAGACTTTTTTTGTGTTTCTTTTTGGGGGGTGTTAGCTGGTCTGGTGAAGTTACATCATCAGAAGATACATCGGACTTTGTGCCTGCAGTATCGTTTTTGGAAACTGGCGCTGGTTTAGCAGCAGGTTCATCTGCCTGACCGGAGCTGATAACTGGTTCTGGAACTGGAGCATGCTCCTGTACGGAGGATTCATTTCCGGAAAAGGGTTTGTCTGTAGAAACTTTTTCAGTCTCTTTTTTTTCAGTGGCTTTCTTCTGAGCTTCTGCTTCTTCTACATCCGGAACATTTTTACGCATGCTGCGCATGGCAGCAGCTGTGCTGTGGTAGATCTCCGGTCCGTTCAGGGGATCGTCGAAAAAAGCCTGCTGTCTGGCAGCCGGGCGCTTTTTTCCGGAAACAGATCCATGCTTATGAGCAGAAGATCTGGCACTTCGGGTATCTGTATCATCCGGAATTACAGCGGATGCCGGAAATCTTTTACGGCAGGTATCACAGAGATATTTGCCGGGATATTTTTTGCTGGGGCGGACTTTGTGACCGCATACAGGGCATTTCATTCTAAGTTAAGTCTCCTTTATGATTCAAGTGTTCTGTTTTTATTATAGGGGAAAATCCTGTCAAAAACAAGGAGGTATTCTTGTCGAACAGACAGAAAAGTGATATCATACTGACTAAGTAACGTGGCAGAAAGTCGAAGCTGTCAGATACAGGAAAACAAAAGAAAGCAGGGAATGATATGACATATCAGGAAATGATGGAAAACGCAAAATTATCTATGGGGCTTTACTGCAAAGCCTGTCCGGTTTGTGATGGAAGAGCATGTAAAAACCAGATACCGGGACCGGGCGCAAAAGGTGTTGGTGATACTGCGATCAGAAATTATAAAAAGTGGCAGGAGATCCGCGTGAACATGGATACGATCTGTGATGGCGGAGAGGCAGACACTTCTGTGAATTTATTTGGAAAGGAATTTAAGATGCCGTTCTTTGCAGGACCGGTTGGAGCCGTGAATCTGCACTACAGTGACAGGTATGATGATGTTTCTTATAATAATGTACTGGTATCAGCCTGTGCAGATGCCGGAATTGCCGCATTTACCGGAGATGGAGTGAATGCAAAGGTAATGGAGGCTGCAACGGAGGCAATCCGTGAAAATGATGGATGCGGGATACCTACAGTAAAGCCTTGGAATCTGGATACTGTCCGGGAGAAGATGGAACTGGTGAAGAAGTCAGGAGCATTTGCAGTAGCGATGGATATTGATGCGGCAGGACTTCCGTTTCTGAAAAATATGAATCCGCCGGCAGGAAGCAAGAATGTACAGGAGCTTTCCGAGATTGTGAAGATGGCTGGAAGACCATTTATCGTCAAAGGCGTGATGACAGCGAAAGGCGCGAGAAAAGCAAAAGAAGCAGGTGCCGATGCGATCATCGTATCTAATCACGGAGGAAGAGTGCTGGATCAGTGTCCGGCAACTGCAGAAGTGCTGGAAGAGATTGTAAAAGAAGTGAACGGTTCTATGAAGATTCTGGTTGACGGAGGGATTCGCTCCGGTACAGACATTTTCAAGGCACTTGCACTTGGTGCTGACGGTGTACTGATCTGCCGGCCGTTCGTTGTAGCGGTCTATGGCGGTGGAGAAGAAGGTGTGAAGCTTTACATTGATAAGCTGGGAGCAGAACTCAAAGATGCCATGCAGATGTGCGGTGCACATTCTGTTTCAGAAATTACAAGAGATATGGTAAGATATTATCAGGACTAGAAAAATACATGCAGGAGGATAATACAATGGGAATGAGAGTGAACGCAGAGCTGCCATTACCGGCAGACCTGAAAAACGAATATCCGTTATCGGATAAATTAAAAGCTATCAAGGCGAAGCGGGATGAGGAGATCCGTGATATTTTTACAGGGAAATCAGACAAATTCGTGGTGATCATCGGACCATGTTCGGCGGACAATGAAGATTCGGTATGTGAGTACGTGAACAGGCTTGCAAAGTTAAATGACAGAGTATCGGATAAGCTGATGATCATTCCAAGAATCTACACGAACAAGCCACGTACAACCGGAGAGGGATACAAGGGAATGCTGCATCAGCCGGATCCGGAGCAGGCACCGGATCTGCTTGCCGGAATCATTGCAATCCGTAAAATGCATATCAGAGCCATGCAGGAGACTTATCTGACAGCAGCAGATGAGATGCTTTATCCGGAGAACAGAAGTTATCTGGATGATATTCTTTCTTATGAAGCGATTGGTGCGCGTTCGGTTGAGAACCAGCAGCACCGTTTGACTGCGAGCGGAATGGATATCCCGATTGGGATGAAGAATCCGACAAGTGGAGATTTATCGGTAATGCTCAATTCTGTTGTTGCAGCACAGGGACCGCACCGCTTCATTTATCGTGGGCAAGATGTGACGACAGGTGGGAATGATCTGGCACATGTGATCCTGCGGGGCGGCGTGGATAAATATGGCACAACGATTCCAAACTACCATTATGAGGATTGCAAGAGACTTCTGGATATGTATGAGCAGAAGAATTTGAAGAATCCTGCAGCGATCATTGATGCCAATCATTCCAATTCTAACAAGCAGTACAAAGAACAGCTCAGAATCGTAAGCGAAGTGCTGCACACAAGAAATTATGATTCAAAGCTGAAAAAACTGATCAAAGGTGTAATGGTAGAAAGCTACTTGGTAGAAGGAAGACAGGATATCGGCGGAAATATGGTATACGGTAAATCGATTACGGATCCGTGTATTGGATGGGAAGATACAGTGAGACTGATTGATAAGATTGCGGAAGACTGTTAATTGTAAAAATACAGTGTATCAAGGTTGAAAAACTTTGATACACTTTTTTTTGCAGAAATGATTACAAAATTACAGTAAGATATATTTCCAGGACAGATAGAATGTATGTTGTAAAAACATAAATTACGGGTTAATGAGAAAACTTCTCAAAAATTCCTATAGACAAAATCCCACTAATATAGTAGACTATAAATAGTTAGAAAAAGCTAACTAAAATAAATTTAAACAAACTCATACAAGAGGAAAACAACATGAACTGGATGCAGAAAGATGTACAGACATCTGCTCAGATGGAAATTGCATGGCAGTGTGCTCCGGTATTGACCGGTGTAAAGCCATCCAATATTCTGACCTTGAAAAATGTAAGTGAAAAGGAAGTTGCGGAAAGTCTGAAAGAGATGGGAATTTCATACAGCATGCTTTGCGACAGCGGAGTCCGAAAAGTATGGCTGATCTACAGAGAAGAAGAGATTCTTGAAATCCTTGGAAAAAAAGAATACAGCGAATTTCTTGATACACTTGGCTATCGGGGATTTGAGTTTCCGCAGATGCTTCAGATCATGAATCTGAGATTTGAAGGATATCAGCATGGAAGTGCAGAATTTCCACATGAACTTGGAATTTTCCTCGGATATCCACTTGCAGATGTGAAAGGGTTTATTGAGCATAACGGAAAAGATTTCCTTTATCAGGGATACTGGAAAGTGTATGAGAACGTAGAAGAACGCAAGAAAATGTTTTCTATCTACAACGTTGTAAAAGAGGAATTTATCAGGGAAATGCAGGCAGGGAAGGATCTGTGGCATGCAGCAAGAAGCGTGAGACAGCCATTTGACATACAGCCTGCATAAAGGAATAAAACCTGGTAGATGATAGAAAGAAAAAAGAAAGGAAGAATTTAAAAATGAGTGATATTTGTGTAGCATACTGGAGCGGAACAGGAAATACAGAAGCAATGGCACAGGCAATTGGAGCAGGAATTACAGCAGCAGGGAAAAGTGCTGATGTAGTACCGATGGAAACTATTTCGCCTGCTGATTTAAAAGATCAGGATGTCTGGGTACTTGGATGCCCTGCAATGGGAGCTGAAGAACTGGAAGACGGAACGGTAGAACCGTTTGTATCTGAACTGGAAGGATTTGCATCAGGAAAAAAGGTTGCCCTGTTTGGATCCTATGACTGGGGAGACGGTGAATGGATGCGTACATGGGCTGAAAGAATGGAACAGGCTGGCGCACAGATCGTCGGCGGAGAAGGACTTATCTGCCACGGAACACCGGGAGCAGATGCAATAGATGAGTGTGAGTCACTCGGCAGGGAGGTGGCTGGCTTATAAGAAATACGAATACCTTTTAAATAAAACAGAAAACCGAAAAAGCTAAATAATCAAATAAAATTATAATCAAATCAAAAACAAATAAAAATCAAAAATTAAAAGCTAAATAATCATCAAAAAAGAGCCGCTCCGTTTCTGCGGGGCGGCATACAAAAAAATCACAATCGTTATTAGAATGAATTAAGGAGATGGATAAGAATGAGCGTTGTAATTGTAGGAGGTCATGACAGAATGGTCTGTCAGTATAAAAAAATATGCAAACAGTTTAAATGTAAAGCTAAAGTATTTACGCATATGTCTGCCGATCTGAATAAGCAGCTTGGACAGCCTGACCTGTTTGTACTTTTTACAAATACAGTATCGCACAAGATGGTAAAAACCGCGCTTGATGAGGCAAAAAGAAGCAATGCGAAGGTGGTTCGCAGTCATACAAGCAGTGGTGCGGCTCTGACAGAGATTTTAACACAGGAAGCAGGAGCAGCAGTTTAAAGCATGAATTTATTTACCGGGATCATGATCCCTTTTATTGGAACGACGCTGGATGTGGCACTTGGATAGAATGCAGAGTGGAAAAGCGAAAAGAAATGAAATGAATGTGTTCTGGTATGAAAATTATCTGGGCACTTTTTATATGTGCCCAGCTTGGCAAATATAAAAAAGAGGTCTTTCTCACGAAAGACCTCTTACAGCGTGCGTTAGAGGATTCGAACCCCCGACCTTTTGGTCCGTAGCCAAACGCTCTATCCAGCTGAGCTAAACGCACATTTATATCGTGTGTTGAACTGTGTTGCTCAACAACAAAATCAAGTATACATCAGAAAAAATAATATGTCAAGTATTAAAATGAAAAAAGTTCAAAAAATCTTGACCTCATTTTTGAACGGGGCGATGAAAGCCGGTTTGCTGGTTCTTATTCGAGATAAGGACAGATCTGATTCCATTTGGTAAGCAGGCGTTTCTTTGACCAGGCTGCATTTGCCGGACTTGTGGATGGCAGACAGATTGCTTTTTGCTGAGTTTGTGGAAAACAGTATTTTTTATATAAGCGGTATGCAGTGCCACCGTTGGTGAAAATCTGCCGGATGGATGCCGTCTGAAGAATCTCTGAAAGGTCATTGGGAACGACATTGTGGATACTGCTGTCACTGGAGCCTTCGATATCACAAGAGGCGATCACATCCCAGACGGCAATGTGGTGTGCAAGGAGCAGTGATTTTTTCTCTTCTATGCCGGCAGGAAGTGGTTCACCTGTAAGTGTGGCAAGAAGATCCCAGAAACGGTTTCTTGGATGCCCGTAGAAAAACTGACTTTCCCGTGATTTTACAGAAGGGAAGCTCCCAAGGATCAGAATGCGGGAGTCTGTGTTAAATACAGGATGGATTTCGTGAAGTACATGTGAAGATTGAGCCATAGGTATGCCTTCTTTCATAAATATATTCAATAAAAGGATAAGCGATACGGGAGTGAAAATCAAGTGGGAAAAAGTACAGTCCGGGTTCCTGTTCACTCCCGTGTCAATCACTACGCTGATTGGCACGGAGGATGCACGTTTTATCTTGAATGGCATCTCGCCCATCGCCAAAGGCGATTTAAAATGGCGAGATGCGTTGCTGGTCACAGGTACTGTGAACAGTAACCAGTCTGGCAGAATGCACAAGACAGGGAATCCTTGTGACTGTCAGAGGATTATAGAAAATAAAAAGATCAGTGACTGATTTTGGAACAAAAAGTTTGTGAATTATTAAAAAAAGTTCTGCTTGTAAAGTGGCAGATGTCAGTGTATAGTGAAGTCACTCTAATTCGATTCTAATTTTATTTTATAGGAAATTGCATCCGGTATAATGAAATACTCTGAAGATACACCGGGTGACATTCTCTGCTTTGCAACAGATCACAAGAAAAGTATATGATATCAGACACATGATTCGATGTGGCATTTTCAGGACAAGTTAATATGAATGAACAGACACAGGGAGGAACAGGATGGAAGAAAGAAGAGACTATGCGGTACTCCGTTTTGTGGATCAGAATGGCTGGAGTTATATGGTAAATGACTATGCAAAAGGCTGTTCTTTGATGGAGTATATCAAACAGGGGATCCGGGTGGAAAAAGAAACAGTATTTGATTGGATCAGACAGCTTTCAAAACAGCTGGAACAGTATTATCGTTGTGGAAATGAGGATGCGGCGTATGGATATGTGAACCCATATGCAGTGATCATAACCGGAGACGGAATGCTTTGTCTTCTGGATATCAATGAACCGGAAAACGAGGAACTTTTAAAGCAGATGAAGAAGAAAAAGCTTCGTATGCTTTTTGTAAGGAAAGAAAGGGTTCTTTCGCAGAAGACAGAACGGTCGGATGATCTGTATGGTCTGGCAAAGATAATGGAATTTACAGTAGAAAAATGTCTGGATCCAAAGGCATTTACACGGAAAGAAGAGCGAGTCTGGAAAAGAATGCTTGGAAAGTGTTATAGCAGTGGGAAAAATGCCATAAAAGTATTAAAAAATATGCAAAAAGAAATTGGTTTTCTGGAAAGGGAAATGGAAAGACCGAGGGATAATGTTTCGGCAAAAAAGATTTTGCTTGCAATTCTGGCGGTTTGTATCATGAGTGCAGCAATCATCGGAGGGACAGTGAAAAAGCCGGAAACAAAAGCGATTGCAGCGGATCAGGATCAGCCAGAGGCGGGAGTTCAGGAAGGAGTAAAGGAGAAAAAGGAGACAAAAGAGGTTGTGGAACAAAATGGGGACAGTCCTTATCTGGAAATGGGACTTATTTATTATGTAGCGTGGGAAGATTATGTGAATAGCCTGGATAGTCTCGATAAGGAAATGCAGGAGACAGAGTTTTCCGATGCATACCGGGTAGTCATAGCGAGTCTGGAAGAAGGGAGTATACAGCAGGAGGATGGATTAAACGCAGAAGATGCAGTAAAAAAAATATTAGATGAATTGGAGAAACGTGCAGAAAAAATACAGATGAAAGTGTATTTGTACCAATACCCGCTATTGAAGGTAAGTGTTCTGGAAGAGAGTGAAAAATGGCACAGGCTGACAAAGAGAATTGGTGAGGAGATGATTAGAAGACAGGCGTGGTACCGGTGGGATACAAATGGAGAAAAGGAGTGTGAAGTCAGAAAATATCTTGCAGAAAGCTATTTTAAACTTGGTGAGAATTTAAAAGCAGCTGAACAATATGAACAGATCAGAAAATTAGAATCGAATGAAGAAGAATTAGAAGAGATTTATGAAAAGCTGCAGTTGATTTATGAAGAAGCGCAGGAATATGAGAAAGTGTGGGAGATCAGCAGAGAGGCGGTTGAAGTATTACCGGATTCAGAAAGGTTGTGGATGAACTATCTGGAGCGTTATTGTGAGAATCCGGAAATGGAAAGAGAATTATGTGCAGAAGCAGTAAAAAAGGCCATCCAGGCAGTTCCTGAGCTTGCAGAATCAGAAGCGTTTAAACAGCTTCAGGGAAAATATAAAATTGTGATCGATGGAGAAAATATCCGGGTTGGAGAATAAAACGCTGAAAGAAATTTTTGAAAAAGTCCCATAAAAGGGAGGATGCCGGGTGACTTAAAAGCCCCCGGCATGTATTATGAAAAAGTTATTCTATTATTAACTTCTGCACGTCTTATTAAATGATTTGTTTGAAATCTTTTATCTTTTATGTTCTTCATTTGATGATTCTAGTATATAAAACACTTGTGAAGAAAGAGTGTTTAACAAATGAAGGTTTTTTGAAAGATAAATGAACAAATTGTGAACAAGACTATTTGCGGAATGCGAAGTATGGAAGTCCATCTTTCATAGGTACTTCTACACTTCCCCGGATCAGTGGACGGGCATAAGCGATGAATTCATCTCCGATGTCGGAACCGTCTTTTGTGATCCATTCTTCAGGAACAGCTTTTTCTTTATTGCAGATTTCGTTTACGTCTGCAGTTCCGAATTCAAGGATGTATGGGTCATCACTCTTACGGATAAAATTGATCATCTTTCCTGTTTCACCATCTAAAGCGGCACTTACAGCAAAACGGCCGGAAGCAGCGGCTTCGTCCAGATCTGTGGCAGATAAACAGGAGGAAGAGCATCTCTGGCAGACATTGAGTTCCACAGAGCGTACTTTGATACCAAGCTTTTCTTTTACGAGATTTTCAAGATACTTTCCGGAGCCAGTCAGCATTTTATGACCGAAAGTATCTGTGCCGACATCACTTGCAAGCTCGCAGACAAAGGTTCCGTTACCATCGTTGATTCCTTCGGAAATGCAGACAACGAGATTAGAAGTTTTAGTAAGCTTTTCTTTTACCTTTTCGATAAATGTATCCGGGGAGAAAGCAACTTCCGGAAGATAAATAAGAACCGGATTATCGCCTTCAAATTTGCGGGCAAGAACGCTTGCGGCGGTCAGCCAGCCGGCATGGCGCCCCATGATCTCGACGATGGTGACAGATGGTTTATTATCATAGACAGAGGCATCAATTGCAATTTCGCGTACTGTAGAAGCAACATATTTGGCAGCACTTCCGTAGCCCGGGGTATGATCGGTCAGAACCAGATCGTTGTCGATGGTTTTTGGAACTCCGATAATGCGGATATCACTTCCGACTGTTGCTGCGTAGCGGGATAATTTACTTACGGTATCCATAGAATCATTTCCGCCAATATAGAAGAAATAGCTGATTTCTTTTTCGGTAAATTTCTGGAAAAGTTCAGGATAAACCGGATCGGAAAGATCTTCCGGTAATTTATAACGGCAGGAACCAAGATATGAACCCGGTGTGGTGCGGATACGTTCCAGTTCGCCATTTTCTTTTAAAGGTGCCATGTCTATTGTGTGATCGGCAAGAAAACCTTCGATACCGTTGACCATACCGATGACATTATCAATCTCCGGATTTGCCAGACCTTCTGAGACAACACCATAGAGACTTCCGTTGATTACAGCAGTAGGACCACCTGATTGTCCGACCAGTAAATTGTGATTCATAGTTGAAATCCTCCTCTTTATTCATAGTAATCATATAGCTTTAACTATAGCTGAAAAATGTGAAATTTACAATATCAGTTGGAAAACAAAAAAAATTAGGCTATACTAGGAACGTGAGCTTTAAATTGAGAAGGAGAATACACATGAAATATATATCGTTTGCGATTCCGTGTTATAACTCGGCAGCTTATATGGACCGGGCAGTGGAATCTATTTTAAAAGGTGGAGAAGATGTAGAGATCATCATAGTTAATGACGGATCAAAGGATGATACTTCAAAGATTGCACATGAGTATGAAGAAAAGTATCCAACGATCGTCCGTGCAGTTGATAAGGAAAATGGTGGACACGGAGATGCGGTCAATGCAGGTCTTGACCACGCAGAGGGAAAATATTTTAAAGTTGTGGACAGTGATGACTGGGTAGATGAAGAAGCACTGTACAAGATTCTGGATGTTCTGAAAACGTTTGAAGAGGAAGAAAAGCAGGTGGATATGCTGCTTGCCAATTATGTATACGAAAAAGAAGGAATGGAGCACAAGAAAGTGATTGAGTACAAGAATGTGCTTCCACAGGAAGAGATTTTTGGCTGGAATGATGTGAAACATTTCCATCTGGGACAGTATATTCTGATGCATTCTGTTATTTACCGGACAGATTTCCTGAAATTATGTCAGCTCAGGCTGCCGAAGCATACGTTCTATGTGGACAATATTTATGTTTACTATCCACTTCCGCATGTGCGTAAGATGTATTACATGGATGTGGATTTTTATCGTTATTACATTGGAAGAGAAGATCAGTCTGTCAATGAAAAGGTGATGATCAGTCGTGTGGATCAGCAGATCTTTGTCACAAAGAGCATGATTGATATGTATGATATGCGCAAGATTTCTAATAAAAAACTGCGGACCTATATGACTAATTATCTTGCAATTATGATGACGGTGTCTTCGATTCTTCTGATTCGTTCCAAAAATGCAGAGAATCTGGAAAAGAAACGGGAGCTGTGGCAGTATCTGAAGAAGAATCACTACGGAACTTATTGGAAGATCCGTTACGGAATCCTTGGACAGACCATGAATCTTCCGGGCAGATCAGGAAGAAAGATTTCGTCTCTGGCGTACATTGTGGCGAGAAGAATTGTCGGATTTAATTAAAATTCGTTCTTGACATTTCCGAAGAGAAGACTATAATAACTGTTAAAGAAAATATGGTTCACCAAAATTCGTTGATGAGAACAAAGTCGTATCCGTCATTATTTTCAGAGAGCCTGTGGATGGTGTGAACAGGTAATAACCGGATAAGGATATCCTCTCTAAGAAGCGGGTCCAAAGCAGAAAAAGTATCTGCAAGTAGACTTTGCCGGGATCCACCGTTATATGGATAGCATATGTTGGTATGTGAAGTGCCGCAGATTATTATCTGTGGAATTAGGGTGGTAACGCGGATTTTATTCGTCCCTTTTCAGATTGATTCTGGAAAGGGACTTTTTTGTTGCTGTGTATACAAAAAAATCCTGTGAATTTTGTTATCGAAAGATTAGAAGAACAGTTTTGCGTGGACGAAAAGAAAAAGGAGGAAACTGTAATGAAAGCATTACAAAAAGCAAGCAAATTTTTATCAGACTATACATCATTGGTGGTAATCGCTATTGCAGTAGTCACATTCTTTGTACCGGCAATGATGGGATGGGTAAATAACCCATTGTTCGTTGATCCGGTATCCAACAAGTTCACCTGTCAGTCGATCATCATCGGAATCATCATGTTCAGCATGGGACTGACACTGACAACCGAAGATTTTAAGATTCTGGCACAGAGACCTTTTGATATCTGTATCGGCGCAATCGCGCAGTATCTGATCATGCCATTTCTTGCATTTGCACTGACGAAAGTACTTCAGCTTCCGGATGGAATTGCACTTGGTCTGATCCTTGTAGGCTGTTGTCCGGGTGGTGTATCCTCCAATATCATGTCTTATCTGTGTGGCGGAGATGTGGCATTTTCCGTAGGAATGACTACGGTATCCACAATCATTTCACCGGTTATGACACCGCTTATGGTTTCACTTCTTGCAAGCGGAACGCATATTACGATCAAAGGACTTCCGATGTTTGTATCTATTGTTGAGACCGTTATTGTTCCGGTAGCTTTTGGATTTTTACTGAATTATCTGTTTGGAAAGAAAAAAACATTTACAGAGCTTCAGAAAGTGATGCCTGGAGTTGCAGTACTTGGACTTGCATGTGTAGTTGGCGGAGTGGTTTCTTCGCAGGGAGACAAATTCTTTGAATCAGGAGTTGTAATTTTTGTGGCAGTATTTCTTCATAATGGACTTGGATATCTGCTGGGATACGGCGCAGGAAGACTGACTGGTATGAATACTGCAAAGAAGAGAACAATCTCCATCGAAGTTGGAATGCAGAACGCCGGACTTGCTACCAACCTTGCAACCACAACGGCACAGTTTGCGGTGGCACCGGAATCCGCAATTATCTGTGCTGTATCCTGTACATGGCATTCTATTTCAGGAACACTTCTCGCAGGATTATTTGCAGCATATGATAAGAGAAAAGCAGGAAAGCCTGCAAATAAAAAGCAGGCTGCAGAAAATGTAGCATAAAATACAGAAATAATTTCGGAATGGTCATCATAAAATATCAGGAATAACTTACAGGGCGTAAGAAGATATGGAAGATCAGAAACTGGAAAATCTTTTAAATCTGGCACTTGGAGCGACGGAAGAAGAAAGAGAAAAATCATTGAACCTGGATGTCGGGTATCATCCGATTGACAGGGAATGGGAATTGATTATTAAATATTCGGGCAATCTGGATCAGGTAAGAGCCCTGGCAATCCAGGTGGTTGAACTTCAGAATGAGTACGCGATCATTCGGATCAGCCAGTCCAGGATTGATTTACTTTCAGATATTCCTGAGGTAGAATATATAGAGAAACCGAAACGTTTATTTTTTCAAATAGCAAATGGGAAGCGGGTATCCTGTATCAATGAGGTGCAGGATACCCGCTTTCTTGATCTGCGTGGACAGGGTGTCCTTGTGGCGATAATTGATTCGGGGATTGATTATGCGAATGAAGATTTTCGGAATGCAGATGGAACGACGAGAATACGGGTGATGTGGGATCAGTCATTAAGACCGAATGCGGATGAAGAGAAGAATCCACCAAAAGGGTATCGGATGGGAGTGGAATTTACCAAGGAGCAGATTAACAGGGCACTTGAGACTGACTCGTCAGAGGAAAGGAGAAGAATGGTACCAAGTCAGGATATATCCGGTCATGGGACTGCAGTTGCAGGGATTGCTGCCGGAAATGGGCGAGGAAGCGGAAATCTGTATGCCGGTGTGGCACCGGAGAGTGAGCTGATTGTGGTAAAAATGGGGTCGCCTATGCCAGACGGATTTCCACGGACGACAGAACTGATGCAGGCGATGGATTATGTGGTGAGGAAAGCACTGGAATTTCGGATGCCGGTGGCGATCAATCTGAGTTTTGGAAATACATATGGTTCTCATGACGGCAGGAGTCTGGTAGAACGGTATATTGATGATCTGTCGAATTTCTGGAAGAGTGTGATCTGTGTGGGGACCGGAAATGAAGCAGCAAGTGCCGGGCATACTTCTGGAGTGCTGCAGAAAAGAAAAGAAGAAAGAATACAGCTCGCAGTACAGGCAGATGAACCAACATTGAATATTCAGATCTGGAAAGCGTATACGGACGAAGTGGAAATTTCATTTGTATCTCCTGCGGGGACGCGGATCGGTCCAATACAATCTGTTCTCGGTTCGCAGAGATTCCGGATCGGGGAAACGGAGATTTTATTATATTATGGAAAACCGAGCCCGTATAATGTCGCGCAGGAGATTTATATTGATATGATTCCGGTGACAGATTATATTACGTCGGGAGTCTGGCAGATCATTTTGAATCCGACAAGGGTTGTGGAAGGGCAGTATGATCTGTGGTTGCCAAGTGAGAATGTATTGAACCGGGGGACAGGATTTTTGTATCCGGATGAAGAAGTGACCTTAACGATTCCTTCGACTGCAGATAAAGTGATATCGGTTGGGGCGTATGATGCGCTTACTTTTTCCTATGCATCTTTTTCAGGAAGAGGATATACCTGGCAGGATGAAAGGACGAAACCGGATCTTGTGGCACCGGGAGTGAACGTAAGGACGACAGCAGTTGGCGGAGGGGTGACAGTGGTGAGTGGAACTTCTTTCGCAACGCCGTTTGTGACAGGAGCATCGGCACTTTTGATGGAATGGGGGATCGTAAGAGGAAATGATCCGTTTTTGTATGGGGAGAAGGTGAAGGCGTATCTCCGGCGCGGGGCGAGAGAGTTGCCGGGATTTGGAAAGTATCCGAACCGTGAGGTGGGATATGGACGACTCTGTTTGGAGAGAAGCCTGCCAGATTAAAATGTTATATTTATAATAACACCTCGAAAAACAACCTGAAAACATATCTTTATTCAGTTGTTAACCTTAAATTTGTTCAGTTAATAGGTAAAAAGAAAAATTATGCAACATGCACAACTCAAAACTGTATATGCACAAAAATAGGACGATTTGTAAAAAATGCTTTACGCTGATAGAGTGATAGAGTATAGTGAGTTTAAACAAATTAATATTTTGAAGAAAGAAGGCAAAATGGATGGTCAGTTAAAAGTAGCAGCTGTTCAAGTTACAGTCGAACAAAATAATATTAAGAAAAATGTGGAAAACGTTGAGAAAATGGCAATGAGTCAACAAAATCGATGGAGTTGACCAGAGATTCGAAAAAACCAAAAATAAATTAACAAGTAAGGAGACAATGCATGTCAGAACAGGAAAAGAACACTGAACAAGGTGTTCACAAGCGCCGCACAAGGTACAAGGGGAAATATCCACGAAAATTTGAAGAAAAATACAAAGAATTACAGCCGGAGAAATATCAGGACATGATTGCCCATGTCATTCAGAAAGGAAATACACCTGCTGGAATGCACATTTCGATCATGGTGCAGGAAATTCTTGACTTCTTGAAGATCCAGCCGGGAGAGGTGGGATTTGATGCAACGCTTGGCTATGGTGGACATACAAAAGCGATGCTGAAATGTCTGGAAGGAAAGGGGCACATTTACGCGACAGATGTAGATCCGGAAGAATCTGCAAAGACAAAAAAACGTCTGGAAGAACAGGGATTTGGGGAGGATATTTTAACAATCCGTCTTCAAAACTTTTGTACTATCGATGAGATTGCAAAAGAAGTTGGGGGATTTGATTTTATTTTGGCTGATCTGGGTGTGTCTTCCATGCAGATTGACAACCCGAAGAGAGGATTTTCTTTCAAAGTGGACGGACCTCTGGATCTGCGACTGAATCAGGAAAAAGGGATCAGTGCAGCCGAGAGACTGGATACAATTTCAAGAGAAGAACTTGCCGGGATGTTATATGAAAATTCGGATGAGCCGTACTGTGAAGAACTGGCAAAGGCAATCACCGAAGAAATCCGGAAAGGACACCGGATTGATACTACGACAAAGCTACGTCAGGTGATCGAACAGACCTTGTCTTTCCTTCCGGAAAATAAGGAGAAAAAAGATATCATCAGGAAGACCTGTCAGCGGACTTTCCAGGCACTTCGAATTGACGTGAATCATGAATTTGAAGTACTCTATGAATTTATGGAAAAACTGCCGGGCACTTTGAAACCGGGGGGAAGAGTAGCAATTCTGACATTCCATTCAGGAGAAGACAAACTGGTGAAGAAAGCTTTAAAAGCAGGATATCGCGAGGGAGTTTATTCCGAATATGCCAAAGATGTAGTCCGACCTTCGGCAGAAGAGTGTGCACAGAATGGGCGTGCAAGATCTACGAAGATGCGCTGGGCTGTGAAGGCGGAGTAAAAGTAAGTGTAGGCTGATTAGAATATTGACAAAACAAAAATCAAGGATCATAATGCGGTGCAGGAAGAAAAGTTTTTGAATGTGTTAAAATCCAGAATGGTAGATGGGATCATTTATGTCAGTTCGGATTATGCGACCAGTAACAAGCTACTTGCAGATTTATCAATCCCAGTTGTATTTATTGATCGTAAGATTGAAAAGAGTGGTAATATGGGAAGTGTGCAGATTAATAATTATCAGGCTATGAAGGAAGTCGCTGAGTATATCAGTAAAAAAGGATGCAATGGATCGGATTGAAAATATTCTTGGATTTAAGAGATTTGAGCGTCACGTTGGATAAAAAAAGAAGAGTAGAAAGATGCTGCAAAGTTATCAAAACAGATAACAGAGCGGCATCTTTTGTTATTTGAAAAATGATTAAAATATATAACAGAAAATTATAAGCCGATTTGTACTTTAGTCTACAAATTCAGATGCCGGCGTGATATACTGTATGGAAAAGTTATGAAATATCTGGTATCAAAACGGAAGCAAGGAGGAAAGAAAAAGTATGAACAATTTTTTGCCACAGAAGAGGGGAATGCAGGTTGTCTGGATCATAGTGGGCTGTCTGATCTACGCAGTTGGTCTGAATGTATTTATTATCCCTATGAATTTATACAGTGGGGGAGCAGTCGGTCTTGCACAGCTGTTAAGTTATGGAGCAGGACAGATCGGGATTAAGGAAATTGCAGGTCTGAACCTGTATGGTATCATTTATTTACTGCTCAACATTCCGATTTTATTTATTGCATGGTTTAAAATCGGAAAGACATTTTTTATAAATACAATCCTTGGAACGGTAGGAATCAGTTTATTTACTTCAATCGTACCAACTCCGGCAACAGCATTGATCGCTGATCCGGTCATTGGAATCATCATCGGTGGTGTTGTAACCGGAGCCGGAATCGGAATCATGCTGACGGCAAAAGGAAGCGGTGGTGGAATCGAGGTTATCGGTATCTGGATGGCGAAAAAATATGCGGGAATGTCCGTTGGAAAACTGGGAACCATCTTCAATCTGATACTGTATGCCATTTATCTTTTAGTTTTTGATATCTCAACGGTGATTTATTCGGTCGTCTACCTGTTCTTCTACACGGTAACTCTGGACAGGATGCATTTTCAGAACATCAATGTGAGAATGCTGATTTTCACGAAGAAGAAGGGAATCGCAGAGGCAATCATGAAAGAAACCGGACGTGGTGTTACGCAGTGGAATGGTGAAGGTGCATTTACGAGTGAACACAATTATGTTCTGGTGACGATCGTGAATAAATTTGAAGTAGAAGATATCCTGAACATGGTGTATTTACTGGATCCGGAAGCATTTACTACGGTAGATGAAGGGGTTAAGGTGTACGGAAACTTCCAGAAGAGAGTTTAGGAGAGTCAGGAATAAATGTATAAAATACTGATTGTTGAAGACGATAACACGATCGCAGAGCGGCTGGCATCGCATTTGAAAAAGTGGAATTATAAGACAGTATGTGTACGTGATTTCAAAAATGTAATGGAAGAATTTAAAAAGACAGATCCACAGCTTGTAATCCTGGATATTGGGCTTCCGTTTTACAATGGATTCTACTGGTGCCAGGAGATCCGAAAGCTGTCCAATGTGCCGATCCTCTTTCTGTCATCGATGAATGACAACATGAATATCGTGATGGCAATGAACATGGGCGGAGATGAGTTTATCGAGAAGCCGTTTGATCTGAATGTAGTGACAGCAAAGGTGCAGGCGGTGCTTAGAAGAGCATATGCACTTCAGGGAACGGCAAATATCATTGAGCATGGAGAAATGCTACTGAATCTGGGAGATGCATCACTTACAATAGCCGGGCAGAAGATTGAACTCACCAAGAATGAGTTCAAGATCTGTCAGATGTTTTTTGAGAGCGCAGGAAAATTTGTGACCAGAGATGCGATCATGACCAGACTCTGGGAAAGTGACGAATTCATCGATGATAATACACTTACAGTAAATGTGGCGAGACTTCGGAAAAAGCTGGAGGAAGCCGGAATGCATGATGTGATCCGGACCAAGAAAGGAATCGGGTACATGCTGGTATGACAGAGATTTTAAGGGCATTTTGGAAAGAAAAAAGACCGGAGAGAATAGCGGTTCTTGTTTCGGGCATTCTCTTTGCAGTCATCTTCTGGATCTATGAAATTCCGGTGGAGATTGCAGGATATGCGTTCCTTCTGGTGATTTTATGGAATGTGATCTGGTTTACACTTGTTTTCATACGATATGAAAAAAGACAAAGAATACTGGAA
Organism: Coprococcus sp. RTP21204st1_G4_RTP21204_210225; assembly: GCF_040915385.1. NCBI lineage: Bacteria > Bacillati > Bacillota > Clostridia > Lachnospirales > Lachnospiraceae > Coprococcus > Coprococcus sp. RTP21204st1_G4_RTP21204_210225. The sequence goes on from NZ_JBCPDP010000009.1 coordinate 29,775, forward strand.
GAAAATCAGGGAAAAATCCGGACAGAGGCAGGAGGATTTCCGGAGGCAGAAAGCCGGGAAAGCGAAATGTACCAGGAATTGATCCGGCAGCTTTACGAAGAGAAAAAAGAGCTGGAATCCTCTGTGCAGATTGAAAAACAGGAGCTGTCTGATTATTACAGCATGTGGGTTCATCAGATCAAGACTCCAATTGCAGCACTCGGTGTCCTGATCCAGAGCGGGGAAGAACTGGAAGAAGTACAGGAAAGCCCGAAAGCACAGGAACTTACCCGAAGCATGAAAATGGAGGTGTTCCGGATTGAACAATATGTGGATATGGTACTCACCTATCTCAGAATGGGTTCCGCAACCTCCGATTACGCCTTCCGGATCTGCAGCCTGGAAGAAATCGTCCGCCAGGCAGTCCGCAAATATTCCCAGATGTTCATCATGACCAGAACAAGACTTCACCTTGAAATCCAGGATCAGAAGATCCTGACCGATGAAAAGTGGCTGACCTTCGTCATCGAACAAATTCTCTCCAATGCAGTTAAATACGCAAGAGGCGGAGAAATATCAATCTACACAGAAGACAAAACTCTGGTAATTGCTGACGATGGAATCGGAATCGCCGAAGAGGACCTCCCAAGAATCTTCGAAAAAGGCTTTACCGGTTACAATGGAAGAGCAAATAAAAAGTCCACTGGAATAGGATTATATCTCTGTAAGACAATCATAGATCGTCTCCATCATACTATCTGGATTGAATCAAAACCAGAAAAAGGAACAAAAGTATACTTAAATTTTGACCGTGAACATCGGCGGATAGAGTAAAAAATTCAATCGGTGAAAGATTTAGAAAACCTTCAACAACGGAATCAAACTATAATTTACTTTTTGGCAGGGATCGACCAATCGAAAATGCTCATCCATTTGAACTACACAGCCGCCAGAAAAAATAAATATGGAAAATTCCATGTTTGTGCAATGGAGATGAAACACAGGAATCATGGAGGCCATTGCCGAACATGATTCCCGTCCTAAGTGGTTCATCGGAATGGTTTGCACAAAGGAATTTGGAATATTTATTTTTTCTGGCGGCGTCTCTTTCACCAAAATGAGTCTTTTCCAACCCGATCCTTACAAAAATGTAAGAAACCCCACACAAATTGTCATTTACTTCGATGGAAGGAAATCCCTTACTTTTTTATAATGACTTTATCAAATAAAAAAGAAGGGCAGGTCATAAAAACCATGGCATTACTTGACGTAAAGAACGTAAAAAAGATATACACAACCCGTTTCGGAGGAAACCAGGTAGAGGCGCTGCATAACGTCAGCTTTTCCGTAGAAGCAGGCGAATATGTAGCAATTATGGGAGAAAGCGGAAGCGGCAAAACTACACTTCTGAATATCCTGGCGGCACTTGATAAGCCGACTGGTGGAAAGGTTTACTTAAAAGGGAATGATCTCGGCAAGATCCGGGAAAAAGAGATGGCAGCATTCCGGCGGCAGAATCTTGGATTCGTCTTTCAGGATTTCAACCTTTTGGATACACTGACCCTGAAGGATAATATTTTCCTTCCGCTGGTCCTGTCTGGAAAGAAATACACGGAAATGGAGAGCCGGATCGCGCCGATCGCAGAGCAGCTGGGGATCAGTAAGCTTCTGAACAAATATCCATATGAAGTATCCGGTGGGCAGAAGCAGAGAGCAGCCGTTGCACGTGCTCTAATCACACAACCGCAGCTGATCCTTGCCGATGAACCGACCGGTGCGCTGGATTCCAGATCGACGGATGAACTTCTGGGACTCTTTAATGCGATCAACGATAACGGGCAGACGATTGTCATGGTAACGCACAGTGTCAAAGCAGCGAGCACGGCAAAGAGAGTCCTCTTCATCAAGGATGGGGAAGTTTTCCATCAGCTTTACCGTGGCAATCTGACCAGTGACGAGATGTACCAGAAGATCACTGATACCTTGACGGTTCTCACAACAGGAGGTGAGCACCGTGAATAGATCGATTTACACAAAGCTTGCCATTTCCAATCTGAAAAATAACCGGAAGTCATATATTCCCTATGTATTGACGGCCATTTTAACGGTGATGATGTATTATATGATGGCAAATCTGGCGGCAAATTCGCCAATGAACCAGGAAGCATTACAGATCATTTTAAGTCTGAGTGTTCATGTAATTGAAATATTTGCACTGATCTTTCTATTTTACACCAACAGTTTTCTGATCAAAAGAAGGAAAAGAGAAATCGGAGTGTATCACATTCTCGGAATGGGGAAACCGCAGCTTGCGAAAATGCTGGTGATTGAGACGGTTGTAACCGGTGCGGTCAGTATTCTGGGTGGAATCTTTTTCGGAACTGCGCTTGCAAAGCTGATGTATGCACTTCTGAAAAGAATGATTCATTATGACGATAAACTGGCATTTCGGATGTCATGGGAGATTGCCGGAAATACCGTTCTCTTTTTCACGCTGATCTTTGCATTGACTCTGATCTATAATCTTTTGCAGATCCGGCTTGCCAATCCGATCGAGCTTTTGCATGCGGGGAGTCAGGGCGAGCGGGAGCCGAAAACCAAATGGCTTCTGACTGTGGCTGGCATCATTTTCCTTGGGATCGGTTATTACATTGCGATTACGACAAAAGAACCACTTAAGGCGCTTCAACTTTTCTTTGTCGCAGTAATCTGTGTCATTATCGGAACCTATGCACTTTTTACAGCAGGGAGTATAGCTTTTTTAAAGCTGCTTCGGAAAAACAAAAATTTCTATTATAAAACAAAGCATTTTATATCCGTATCCGGCATGCTTTACCGGATGAAACAGAATGCAGTCGGGCTGTCAAATATCTGTGTGCTCAGTACTATGGTTCTGGTGACCATTTCGTCTACCGTATCTTTGTACATCGGAAAGGAGGATGTCTTAAGAACAAGGTATCCACAGGAAGTGTATATTACAAATTCAGTATCTGATGATGCGGAAAATCAGAAGCTGCACGACATGGTGGAAAAGATCTGCCGAGATAATCAGGTAGAGATCACAGATGAGAAGAGCTGGCATCTGGCAGAGCTTGTTAAGATAAAAAACGGAGAAGAATATACCTCTGCGATGATAAAGGATTATTCGTCATTCGATGTGGTGTTTTTTGATGTGATTAGGTTGGCAGATTATAATCAGCTGACCGGCGAAAGGTTGGAGCTTGGGGATAAGGAAGCCATTCTTTTTACAAATGGGGAAAATTATGGAAAGGATACGATCCGGATTGATGAGGAAACATGGATGGTTAAGAAGGAACTGGATACTGCACCTTTTGGAAAGAAGAGTGATTCTAATACAGAAAATGTATATTATATGATCGTCAGTGATGAAAAAGAGTTTATGAAAGATTATCTGGAAAAATACCAGCTCGAGGCAGAGGACAAACCGGTAAAATGGAGGGAGTCATTCAATTTAAGGGGCAGCGAAGATCAGAAGCTGAAAGCTGTCAAAGAGCTGAAAGCACAGGCAGAAAGTGAATTTGAAAATACTGGTGTACAGGGAAGATATCTTGAAAAAGAGACTTTCTTTGGTCTGTATGGCGGTGTGTTTTTTATTGGGATGTATCTTGGAAGCCTGTTCCTGATGGCAACGGTGCTGATCATTTATTACAAACAGATTTCCGAAGGCTTTGATGACAGAGAACGCTATCAGATCATGCAGAAGGTAGGGATGAGCAAACGCGAGGTCAAAAGTTCGATACGCAGCCAGATCCTGATGGTATTCTTCTTGCCGCTTGTGATGGCGATCATTCATATTGCAGTTGCATTTCCGGTGATCACAAAGCTTTTAGCCGTATTTTATCTGAAAAATACAAAGCTGTTCTTCGGATGCACTGCCGGTACAGTGGGAATCTTTGCCGTCTTTTATGTGATCGTATTTGTGATAACAGCAAAAGAATATTATAAAATCGTTGAATAGAAGAAAAAGACAAAAAGGTGACGAAAGTCATCTTTTTGTCGTATATAGAGGTATTTCTTGCTAAGAACGACCGTTCTGTAGTAGAATACAGATAGACTAATTGAAAAGGATTGCGAGAGTGCAAAGCACGTAGCAATCTGGTATCAAAAGGGTTAAAATACCTTTTGACCTCAACATCATTGAAAAGATAAAATTACAGAAAGCAAGGGACGTATAAATGATAGAAAAAGGGCTGGTATATGGAAGATTTCAGATTCTGCATCTCAAACATGTGGAATATATTCTGGCGGCAAAGATGCGCTGCAAAAGGCTTTATATAGGAATCACTATGTCGGATGATCTGCACGTATCAGGGGGTGAGGAAGACAATTACCGGGTAAGACGGAGCGCTAATCCTCTGACTTATATTGAGCGTTATGAGATGCTTCGTGATACGTTGCTCAGTTTCGGAGTGCCAAGAGAAGAGTTTGAGATCATCCCATTTCCGATTGACAGAGTGGAATATCTGGGGCAGTATCTGCCGGAGGGGGCGGTCTGCTTTATGAGTATCTGTGATGAATGGACTGCGAACAATGAGAAACGTTTTGAGAAGCTTGGAATTCCGGTGGAAGTTCTCTGGAGAAGGACCAAAGAGGAAAAAGGGGTATCAGGTTCCCAGATCCGGCAGAGGATCCTGGCAGATGAAAAGTGGGATGATCTGGTGCCAAAGACCGTTTTTGAGTATGTTCTTTCGCACGGAATTGACGACAGAATCAAGTTTTCAAAATAAAGGAGAAGCTGAAAATGCAGGATTGGGAAAGATTTGGAGAAGAAATCAGACGAACCGTGCAGGATGCTGTAGACTCGCAGGATTACCGGAAGCTGAACCAGACGATCACAGATACGATCAACCGGGCAGTGAACGGTGCAGTAAATGGCGCGGAACAGGGCATGCGTTCTTTTGGAAATGCGTTTGATCAGGCAACGAGAAATATGGGAAGAGGTCCGGGAGGACCGCGTGGAAGATATGGACAGATGGGCGGGGCTGACAGATGGGGAAGAACGCCTGGAGGAGGTGTACCTCCGTTTGGAACTTACAGGTGGAGCGGAACGGATGGAAATGGAAGAGCATGGAATCCGGATATGCAGGACTATAAGGCGGAATCACAGGGCAGCAGCCGGTATGGATACAGCAATGCACAGCAGTCACCTGTCTTGTATGGATCGACGACGGGAACAAAGGCAGGCGGAATTGTCATGATCGCAGCAGGCGGAAGCATAGCACTTATATTTCTGATTCTGTTCCTTGCATCTTGTATTGCTTCTTTGCCGGAAAGTCCGGGGGCTTTATGGATCATGCGAGCGGTATTTGGACTGTTTACGGCAGCAAGTGGCATGATCACAGGATGGGGCATTAAGCTTCTGAAACAGGTTGGAAGATTCAAGAACTACAGCCGCAGGATTGCAGGCAGAGAGTATTGCAATATTTCGGAGATCGGAAGCAATTCCGGAAAATCCATAAAATTTGTGACAAAGGATCTGGAAAGAATGATTTCTAAAGGCTGGTTCCGTCAGGGGCACATGGATGGTGAGAAGAAATGCCTGATCCTGTCAAACCGTGCTTATGAAGAATATTTACAGATCGAAACCCGCAGACAGCAGTCGAAAGCGGAAGAGCCGGTAAAGAAAGAAGAGAAGACACAGGAAAATACAAAAGAAAAAGAAGCAAAGAATGAAAAGCTGGCACCGGAGGTGCAGAAGATCATTGACCAGGGGGATGCTTTTATCAGAAAGATCCACGAGTGTAATGAAGCCATTCCGGGAGAAGAGATTTCCGCAAAGATCAGCCGGATGGAGATGCTGGTAGACCGGATCTTCGACCGGGTGGAAGAAAATCCACAGTCAGTTTCGGATATCCGTAAGTTGATGGAATATTATCTTCCAACGACGATCAAGCTTCTGGAAGCATATGAACAGCTTGACAGACAGCCGGTTGATGGAGAAAATATCCAGACTGCAAAACGTGAGATTGAGGCAACGCTCGATACTTTAAATACGGCGTTTGAGAAGCTTTTGGATGACCTGTTTCAGGATACCATGTGGGATGTCTCATCGGATATTTCCGTATTGAATACCATGCTTGCACAGGAAGGTCTGAAAGAGGACGGAATGAAAAAATAAAGTCGCAGGAGGAAGAAGAGTATGAACGATTTTGAAGAATTTAATGTGACACCGGAGCTGACGCTGGATCCATTCCAGGAAGAAAAAAAAGAGACTCCGCAGATTTATCAGGAGACAGAACCGGAAACACCGGAGATCGTCCTGACACCGGAAGAAAAGAATATGGTCAGTGCATTTGCAGAAAAAATTGATCTCGCCAATTCGAACATGATTCTTCAGTACGGAGCCGGAACCCAGAAGAAGATCGCAGATTTTTCAGAAAAAGCACTGGAAAATGTAAAAACAAAAGATCTTGGAGAGGTTGGCACACTGTTAAGTGATGTGGTGACAGAACTGAAAGGATTTGATGAGGAAGAGGAAAAAGGATTCCTCGGAATTTTCAAAAAAGGCGGAAACAAGATCCAGGCAATGAAAGCCAAATATGCAAAAGCAGAAACCAATGTAAACAATATTGTCAAAGCACTGGAATCTCACGAAGTGCAGCTTATGAAAGACATTGCGCTTCTGGACAAGATGTATGAAGTGAACCTGACATATTATAAAGAATTGGCCATGTATGTGCTTGCCGGAAAGCAGAAGCTTGCCGAGACAAGAAACGGCGAGCTACAGGAACTGAAGAATAAAGCGATGGCAAGTGGACTTGCCGAGGATGCACAGGCAGCAAAAGATCTGGATTCCAGATGTGAACGTTTTGAGAAAAAACTGCATGATCTGGAACTGACCAAGACAATCGCCATGCAGACCGCACCACAGATCCGTCTGGTACAGGGAAACGACACAATGATGGCAGAAAAAATCCAGTCTACACTCGTCAATACGATCCCACTCTGGAAAAGTCAGATGGTACTCGCCCTTGGTGTAGAACATTCCGCACAGGCAGCCGCAGCCCAGAGAGAGGTCAACGATATGACCAATGAACTCCTGCGCAAGAACGCAGAAAAGCTGAAGATTGCTACTGTAGAGACTGCCAAAGAATCCGAGCGTGGAATCGTAGATATTGAAACCTTAAAAGCAACCAATGAATCGCTGATCGCAACTTTCGATGAAGTCATGCAGATTCAACAGGAAGGCCGCCAGAAACGTCAGCAGGCAGAGGTGGAAATGCAGCGCATCGAAGCTGAACTGAAAGCGAAGCTGTTACAGGTTCAGGGGTAAGCATTTGGTGGATGACATACAGGCCGGAACAAGTAGATTCTGTTTTTTTATGAGGAGAAAGCGGCGAAGAGTCCGTAGGTAAAAAGGCAGCCGGTAATTTTGGATACCGGACTGATTCGCTGAATAATCTTGATGATTATTCGGCTCAGCAGTCCTCTGGATTTCGTGTATGAAACACGAAACCAGATCCAAATTACCGGCTGCCTTTTTACAACGGACTCTAATCGCCGCTTTCTAACATAAAAAAACAGAATTTACTTGTCCCTGCCTTGCTGTATTCCACGGGGGGACGCCTGGAGGCTGCCCCCGTTATGGGGTGGGTGCGAGTGGAGGAGATGACAGGCGGTAGGAATAATAGGATACTTGGTGAGGAGCTTCTTAAAATTAAAAGTTTGCCAGCGCACAGACATAAAGAGCTCCGTTTTCTGTGATTAGAAACGGTGCTAGAGTCCGTTAGAAAAAATGCACCAGTAATTCGGATCTGGTTTCGTGCTACAAGCACGAAATCCAGAGGGCTGCTGAGTGGAATAATCATCAGGATTATTCCGCGAATCAGCCCGGTATCCAAATTACTGGTGCATTTTTTCTCTACGGACTCTTCACCATTTCTACCCACAGAAAACGGAGTCCTTTATGTCGTCCCTTTTGTACATTTATTCAATAACAGTTCCGGTTTTACCCTTCAGAGCATCTTTCAGAGTATCAAAAGAAGTAATCAGAGCACTTCTTCCCTCTTTCTTTTCTATGAATCCTACGGATGCCTGGAATTTTGGAAGCATATTGTAGATTCCGAAGTGTCCTTCATCCATGTACTGCTTAGCCTGTTCTACGGAGATAGTATCGAGTTCTTCTTCATCTTCTTTTCCGTGGTTTAAGCATACCTTTTCTACACTGGTCAGGATGATGAGTTCATCAGCATCAATCTGTTCAGCAAGCTTGCCGGCAGTAAGATCTTTTTCGATGACTCCGCTGGCACCTTTGAGATGATTGTTCTGCTGGAGTACCGGGATTCCGCCACCACCGCAGGCGATTACAATATGTCCTGCATCGGTAAGGGTGCGGATGGCATCAACTTCTACGATATCAACCGGGTTTGGAGAAGCAACGACACGGCGGAAGCCCTGACCAGGAACTTCTACTACATAATTGCCCTTTTTACGTTCAGCGGCAGCGTCTTCTGCGCTCATGATACGTCCGACAATCTTGGTTGGTGTATAGAATGCTTCGTCATATGGATCAACAGTTACCTGTGTGATAACGGTGCATACGCTGCGATAGATGCCGCGTCCGATCAGTTCTTCGCGAATCGCATTCTGCAGGTCGTATCCGATGTAACCCTGCGACATAGCAGAGCAGACTGACATCGGAGAAGCGGTATAATCCGGATGATTGGTGCTGAATTCGTTCATAGCAGTATGGATCATACCAACCTGAGGTCCATTACTGTGTGTGATTACTACCTGGTATCCTTCTTCAACAAGATCTGCAATGGAAACTGCAGTTTTTTTAACGGCAACCTTCTGCTCCGGAAGTGTGGTTCCGAGTGCGCGGTGTCCTAATGCAACAACAACTTTTTTCTTCATATTACATCCCTCTGTTTCTCAGAATTTGAATTGTCTGCCTATGAAAAACATATAACGCAGACAACAGCGATAAAAAATATATAAAAATTATAGTATTTTTTTATGGAAATTGCAATCATTAGTTGGCAAAAATGCACAGTATAAAAAGGAATTACTGGTGGGCAGAAGCTAAATGGCACAAGGACGGGGATTTTTAGAAAACATGCTGACAACAAGGGGAGATGTTCATATAATATAATAAGAAGTCCGATGGATGGTGCAGTATGAAAGAGGAACGGATTCGATTTTGCGGATTAAAAGAGCGTGAGGTCATCAACATATGTGACTGCAAGCGGCTCGGGTTTGTTGCAGATCTGCAGATCAATATCTGTTCAGGGTGTGTGGAGGCATTAATCGTACCGGGACCGGGAAGAATCTGTGGATTTCTTGGGTATGATGCGGAGTATATTATTCCGTTTGAGTGTATTCGCAGGATTGGAGAGGATATTATTCTTGTGGAAATTAAAGAGGACAAATGTCTGAAGCCGTGTAAATAAGAATAGTAAAAGAGGAAGAAGAGTACAGACTGCTCAGTGAAATAAATGAGAACAAGTAAAAAGACAAAGGAGAGAAGAAAAATGACAGCATTTTTTAAAGAAATCGAGCCATTCCGGGGAAACGGAAACGAAAATGAAAAGGGACAGACGCTGGAAGAATTTCTGGAAGAGTATGATCCTTATAAATATAAGAATCCTTGTGTGACAACCGATGCAGTTATATTCTCCTGCAAAAGAAAGGTAGTGGACGGAGAATGGAAAGTTCTGATGGTGAAAAGGCGGAATCATCCGAGCATTGGCTGGTGGGCGCTGCCGGGTGGGTTTATTGAACTTCATGAGAATCTGGAAGATACGGCAAGAAGAGAACTGACCGAAGAGACCGGCGTGGCGGATCTTCCGATGGAGCAGTTTGCAGTCTATGGGAATGCGACCCGTGATCCGAGGGCACGGATTATTACATCGGCATATCTTTCGGTTGTGGATGAAGGGCAGGTAAAGGTGCAGGCTGGTGACGATGCGGCGGATGCAAAGTGGATGCAGCTTCATTGTCAGACAGAATCGGTGAAGGAGGATGGAGATTGGAAGAGAACCATTTATCGACTGGCATTGGAAAATAAAGAAGCAGAGCTTACAATTTCGGCGATCGTTGAAAAAAAGGAAAGAAGTGGACTGGTAAGAGAGACTTATTATAAGGTAAAAGAATCGGACCGGATCGCCTGTGACCATGCGGCACTGATCGTACAGGCATGGAAGCTGGTGGAAAGCCGGCTTATATAGCCTTTTGATAAAGTGTGAATTTGTTGACAACCCTGTATACAGGATTTATACTATAGACATTAAAAATGTGCGTGATTCGGCAGTAGAATCAATCAAGAACCAGGCAGGAGGAAAAAAGATGAAGTGCCCATATTGTGGTAACATTGATACAAGAGTCATCGACTCAAGACCGGCAGATGACGGAACGACAATCAGAAGGAGAAGATCCTGTGATGCGTGCAACAAGCGTTTTACAACCTATGAGAAGGTGGAGACCATACCGCTGATCGTGATCAAGAAGGACAACAACCGCGAGCAGTATGACCGTACTAAGCTGGAAGGCGGAGTACTCCGGGCGTGCTATAAACGTCCGGTAGCGGCAGCAGATATTCAGGCAACGATCGACTCGATCGAGACAGCGATTTTCAGCCGGGAAGAGAAAGAAATTCCGAGCAGCCAGATCGGTGAGATTGTTATGGAAAGCCTGAAAAAGCTGGATCCGGTTGCTTATGTACGTTTTGCATCGGTATACAGGGAATTTAAAGACGTGAATACCTTCATGGATGAACTGAAGAAAATATTAGAATAAAAGGGGAAAGACAAATGGAACGGAAAAAGACAGTATTGCTCTGCGTGACCGGCGGTATCGCGGCGTACAAGATTGCAACACTGGCAAGTATGCTGGTAAAGACAGGATACGATGTGAAAGTTGTGATGACACAGAATGCAACGAATTTTATCAATCCGCTGGTATTTGAGACGCTGACACAGCATAAGTGCCTGATCGATACATTTGACCGCAATTTTGAGTACAGTGTGGAGCATGTGACACTGGCAAAATGGGCAGATATTGTGATGATCGCACCTGCCACGGCAAATGTGATCGGCAAGCTGGCACACGGGATTGCAGATGATATGCTGACTACGACTGTGATGGCATGTGCCGAATGTAAGAAGATCCTTGCACCGGCGATGAATACAAGAATGTATGAGAATCCGGTCGTACAGGATAATTTAAAACTTCTGGAGCATTATGGATATGAAGTGATCCAGCCGGCAAGTGGACATCTGGCATGCGGAGATAACGGAGCCGGGAAGATGCCGGAAGCGGAGACTTTGTATGAATATATTTACCGGGATACTGCTTATGAGAAAGATCTGACCGGAAAGAAAATTCTTGTCACAGCAGGACCGACAAGAGAAGCAATCGACCCGGTGCGCTACATTACGAATCACTCATCCGGTAAGATGGGATATGCTCTTGCACGCGTTGCTGTGGCAAGAGGAGCGGATGTTACGCTTGTCACCGGACCGACAGAGATCAAAAAGCCGATGTTTGTGAAGATTGTTCCGGTCACGACTGCAAAGGAAATGTTCGAGGCGGTAAAGGAAGAGGCAGCAGATGCAGACATTGTGTGTAAAGCAGCAGCGGTTGCAGATTACCGGCCAAAGCATATTGCGGATGAAAAGGTGAAAAAATCGGACAGTGAGATGAGTCTGGAACTGGAAAAGACAGACGATATTCTGAAATATCTCGGAGAGCACAGAAAAGACGGACAGTTCCTGTGTGGATTTTCGATGGAAACCGAGAATATGGTTGAAAATTCCAGAAAGAAGCTTGAAAAGAAGAAGCTGGATATGATCGCGGCAAATAATCTTAAAGTTGCCGGAGCAGGATTTCAGGGCGATACAAATCAGATGACGCTGATCACGAAGGAAGATGAGACTGCACTTCCAATGATCAGCAAGGAAGAGACAGCAGCTTGTATTCTTGACAAGATTCTGGAGTGTATGAATAAATAAAAAAGCCAAAATGTATTGTATCTCGTAAAGAGAATAGTAACAGGAGGAAAAGAAAAATGAATCAAGGCAATGAACGTACTACATCCATGTCCAAAACAAAAGGACTCGTACAGATGGCAATCTTCGCAGCACTTATTGTAGTGCTGGCATTCACCCCGTTTATCGGATATATCCCATTGGGATTTACAAGGGCGACGATCATCCATATCCCGGTGATCATGGGATCGCTGATGCTTGGACCGAAGAAGGGCGCAGCGCTTGGAGGCGTGTTTGGTTTTACAAGTTTTATCAATAATACGATAAATCCGACATTGACATCATTCGTATTTACCCCATTTTACAGTTTGGGTGAATACAGTGGAGGGATCGGAAGTCTGATCATCTGTTTTGTGCCACGTATTTTGATCGGTGTAGTACCGTTTTATGTTTACCGTCTGGTTAAGAAGCTTTCAAAGAATAATGGAGTATCCTCTGTTGGACTGATTGCGGCAGGACTTTCCGGAGCACTGACCAATACGCTTCTTGTCATGAATCTTATTTTTGTATTTTTCAGAAATGATTATGCGGCAGCCAATGGTATTACCGTAAAGGCGGTATATGGATTTATTCTGAGCATTATCGGAATCAATGGGATTCCGGAGGCGATCGTAGCGGCGGTGATCACGCTGGTACTTGGGAAAACACTGATGAAAAAAGGGGTACAGGAAAGATTAGGAGTGTAAAAAATGATACTTGCGATTGATATAGGAAATACAAATATTGTACTTGGATGTGTGGATGACAACAAAACCTATTTTATCGAAAGACTTTCCACGATCAAGACAAAGATGGAACTGGAATATGCGATTGATATTAAGATGGTTCTGGATATTCACGGAATCAAACCGGAGAAGCTGGAAGGAGCGATCATCAGCTCGGTAGTTCCGCAGATTACATATGTCGTAAAAGAGGCGGCAGAAAAGATTCTGAAAAAAGAGACACTGGTCATCGGACCTGGCGTGAAGAACGGACTCAATATCCTGATGGATAATCCGGCACAGCTCGGAAGTGATCTGGTGGCAAATGCAGTTGCCGGAATTGCAGAATACAAAGCACCGATGATGATTTTCGATCTGGGAACGGCGACAACAGTCAGTGTGATCGATGAAAAGAAAAATTATATCGGAGGCATGATCTATCCGGGAGTGAATATTTCACTGAACGCCCTGACGGAAAATGCATCCCAGCTTCAGGGAATCGGTCTGGAAGCACCGAAGCGGATTGTCGGAAAGAATACGATCGAATGTATGAAGAGTGGTGTTCTCTATTCCAGTGCAGCGGCAATTGATGGAATTATTGACCGGATTGAGGAAGCGATTGGACAGCCGATGACTGCAATCGCAACAGGTGGACTTTCCAAGAAGATTGTTCCGTACTGCAAGAGAGAGGTCATACTGGATGACGATCTGCTCCTGAAAGGACTTCTGATCATTTACCGGAAAAACAGATAACAGAAAGGTGACAGGGACGAGGACTTATAAAGTTTTCGCCCCTTTTATAAAAGGATGAATACTTACCGGATAACAGTTGCCTATGATGGAACGGCGTATCGTGGATGGCAGAGACAGGAGAATACGGAACTTACTGTACAGGGAATTCTGGAACGGCGGATTTCAGAAATTGCAGGGAAAAAGACGGTGGTCAGTGGTTCAGGAAGAACGGATAGTGGTGTACATGCGTTAGGGCAGGAGTGCAGTCTGTATCTGGAACAAGAAATTGATATGGACAGTTTTAAGAAGCAGTTAAATGCACTTCTCCCGGAAGATATCAGAGTGCTGGATATCAGCAGAGAAAAACGGGATTTTCATGCAAGAAAGAGTGCGGTCGGGAAATGCTATGAGTATCAGATTGATCTGCGTGACAAGATGGAAGTATTTCATCGGAAATACCGGTTTCATTTTCCACATCCGGTCGATATCGCTGCGATGGAAAAAGCAGCAGAGTATCTGATGGGAACCCACGATTTTTCCGCCTTTACGGATTTGAAAGAGGACAAAGATACGGTACGGACGATTTATGCGGTCGGGATCGTGTATGAAAAGGATACACTTACGTTATCGTGGATCGGAGATGGATTTTTATATCATATGGTCCGGATACTTACCGGAACGCTTCTGGATGTGGGAATCGGGAAAATAAAAGCGGAAGAGATACCGGAGATTCTGAAAGCGAAAGACCGAAAGAAATCTGGTTTTCCGGCACCGGCGAAGGGTCTGTTTTTAGGCCGTGTTTTTTATACAGAAGCGGAGCTTAAAAAAGCGGTACAGAAGATCAGCGAAAAATAAAAACCAAAGAAATGGAGGAAAGAGAAGAGATGAAGTTTATTTCATGGAATGTAAATGGAATCCGTGCATGTGTGCAGAAAGGATTTATGGATTTTTTTAAAGATGCAGATGCGGATATTTTCTGTCTGCAGGAGACAAAGATGCAGGAAGGGCAGCTTGTACTTGATCTGCCGGAATATCACCAGTACTGGAACTCGGCTGTGAAAAAAGGATACTCAGGGACTGCAATTTTTACAAAGAAAGAGCCGTTATCGGTTACTTACGGACTTGGGATAGAAGAACATGATCAGGAAGGGCGCGTGATCACACTGGAATTTGAGGATTTTTATTTTATTACCGTGTATACACCGAACTCCCAGAGCGAACTGGCAAGACTTGACTACCGTATGACCTGGGAAGATGCGTTTCTTGCTTATCTTAAAAAGCTGGAAGAGACAAAACCGGTGATCTTCTGTGGAGATTTGAATGTGGCACACAAAGAAATTGATCTGAAGAATCCAAAGACCAACCGGAAGAATGCCGGATTTACAGATGAAGAGCGAGCAAAATTCTCAGCACTTCTGGATGCTGGATTCATTGATACTTACCGCTATTTCTATCCGGATAAAGAAGGAATTTATTCCTGGTGGTCCTACCGGTTTAAGGCAAGAGAAAAGAATGCAGGTTGGCGTATCGATTACTTCTGTACATCAAAAGCACTGGAAAGCAGATTGGAAGATGCGAAGATTCTGACAAATGTATTTGGGTCTGACCACTGTCCGGTGGAACTGGATTTTAAGTAGGGGTGAGATCGATAAGCTGCGACATCAAATTGTAAAAAAATAAACTGATCAGATTCACTTTTGTGCGATGGAATCTGATCAGTTTATTTTTTTGAAATTTTTTGTTCAGGGATAGTGGATGATTCTGTTTGAGGGAATATATAAAATTCTGCCTGCATATAAATATACATGGGTAATTTAGCTTTTGGGATGAGGAGGGACATGTATGGAACGGATTGGAAGTATCTGGACGATGATAGTTCGGTATTTGCTGCTGGTGATGTTTGGTGGAGTGATTGTCTGGGCGTGCAATAGTGCAGGAATATCGGTTTACGCAGATGATGGGGAGACACCGGATGGAGCAGAGCTGATCCGGTTTGATTTTCACAAGTCGGTAAATCAGGAGGTTGGGATCCCTGCAGGAATACCAGGATTTTTCACTTATTTTTATGAAGGAAAAGAATACCATTACGGATTCCGGTTTGACAGAAATGGGACAGGACCAGAGACAGAAAAGTTTGGTACGGCATATGTCTGGGCACCTTATACGGTTATTTATTATGATGCTGCAGGTGGTGAGATCGAGAATTACGGTACGGCAACAGCAGGCGGAAGAGGGCTGTTTGCGACAAGGGGAAATGGTGAAGAGCTTGAAGCCGGGCAGAATAAAGGAAAGAACAAAAGAAAATTTGCGGCAGACTATACTGTGTATGGGCAGAGCCTTCGGTTAAGTGAAGGATGTATGCCAACGGCAGTGAAAGACGGATATCGATTTGAAGGATGGTATGCGTGGACTGATGCTGGAGTTGTGCAGGAAAAAGAACTGGCAGAGCTTGCAAAACAGGAGCAGTATGGGACTCTTGAAGATGAGCTGAATGAGAAATATACGGAGCAGACAAAGCTTCTGGAAAACCGGGAATCCGAAAGATACCCGGCATCCAGTATCACACTTTACGCGAAGTGGGACAAGATCTGGGAGTAGGAGTTAGATATATCCTCCGTCCATACCCAGTATCTGCCCGGTAAGATAGGCAGGGGCATTTGCAAGCTGCCATGCGAGAAGCGCGACTTCTTCTGGTGTCCCGAAACGTCCGGCAGGGATTTCTTCTGCGAGGGCAGCTTTTTCTTCCGCATCCAGAAGATCGTTCATTACGGTATCGATGACACCACAGGCGATCGCATTGACCTGGATATTGCTTGGCGCAAGTTCCTTTGCAAGTGCGCGGGTAAGACCGTTCAGACCGGATTTGGTGGCAGAATAAGCGACTTCACAGGAAGCACCGACAGTTCCCCACATCGAAGAAATATTGATGATACGTCCCGCTTTCTGATGGATCATGTAAGGAAGTGCTGCGCGGCAGCAGTAAAATGCGGAAGAAAGATTAGTGGAAATCATTCGGTTCCATTCTTCAATGCTCATATCCGTCAGAAGTCCCATCCATGCGATTCCGGCATTGTTGATGAGTACGTCAAGACCGGAGCCGGACATTTCAATCTGGTCAAAGATACGTCCGACTTCGGATGGAACACCTACATCTCCTGGGAGGATTTCGCAGGAACCGGAGGTTTCCTTTGTGATAAAATCAGCAGTAGCCTGCAATTCACTGATGGATTTGCTGCAGTTTAAAAATACATGCCATCCCTCTTTTGCAAAGTGGATAGCGCAGGCTTTTCCGATTCCACGGGAAGCGCCGGTGACAAGAATCTGTTTTCTGTTCATTTATAAAAACTCCTTTTGCTATTTATAAGAATTACTTTACAGTTATTTTTTTCTACATAATCAGACAATATTATACACTGATTTTCTTGTGATTTAAAGACGCTGGTGTTATGATAAATATTGAAAAAATGTCATACAGATGCGAGGAGGAAAAACATGGTACAGAAAGCCATTGATTTTGCCACCAAGGTACATGAAGGTCAGTATCGGAAGGGGACCGACAGACCGTATATTGTACATCCGATGGAAGTAGGAAAGATAGTATCCACGATGACACAGGATGAGGAGATCATCAGTGCAGCAATCCTGCATGATACGATCGAGGACTGTGAGGGTGTGGATGCAAATGTGTTAAAAGAGATGTTTTCAGCAAGAGTTGCGGGAATCGTATCACAGGAAAGCGAAGATAAATCCAAGACCTGGATGGAAAGAAAAAGTGCAACCATAGAAAGGCTTAAGACAGCACCAATTGAGGTTCAGATGATCGGACTTGCGGACAAGCTGTCGAATATGCGGGATATTGATCGGGATTATCCTGTATGTGGGGAGGAATTGTGGAACAGATTCCGAATGAAAGACAAAGCAACGATCGGATGGTATTATAAAGGCGTCAGAGAAGCATTACGGGAAGCATTTGCAGAGACGGAAGCATTTGAAGAATACTGTAGTCTGATTGACAAAAATTTTGGATAATAATGAGGTAGAAGAGAGGAAAATCAAAGATGAAGAAGATTTTGATGTTAGGTACAGGTGGGACGATCGCATCCCGTCAGACAAAGGATGGACTGGCACCGGGACTGACACCGGAGGATATTTTATCTTATATTCCGGCTGTAAAAAATGTATGTGAGGTTCAGACAAAGCAGGTGTGTAATCTTGACAGCACGAATGTAACACCGGAACACTGGAAAATGATGGTAAAAGCAGTGGAAGACAATTATGCATATTATGATGGGTTTGTAATCTGCCACGGCACGGATACGCTTGCATATACAGCGGCGGCACTTTCTTATATGATACAGAATTCAGCCAAGCCGATTGTTGTTACAGGCGCGCAGAAGCCAATCAATATGGATGTGACAGATGCGAAGACAAATCTGCTGGACAGCTTTATTTATGCGGCGGATGATGATTCCCAGGGGGTCAACCTTGTATTTGACGGAAAGGTAATTGTCGGAACACGTGCAAAGAAAGAGCATGCAAAGAGTTACAATGCATTTTCGAGTATTAATTTTCCGTATCTTGCAGTTATTCAGGATGGTATCCTGGTCCGGTATATTCCGGAGATCCCGTGCCGCCATGCAGTTAAGTTTTATTATGATATGAAAGACAGTGTATATGTATTAAAGCTGATCCCGGGAATGAAGCCGGATATTCTGTCTTATCTGTTTGAACACTATGACTGTCTGGTAATTGAAAGCTTTGGCGTAGGTGGTATTCCGCAGACGCTTGTTCAGGAATTCTATCAGGAGATGGAAAAATGGTCAGGTAAGGGTAAATTTGTCGTGATGACAACACAGGTTGCCAATGAGGGAAGTAATATGACAGTCTATGAAGTCGGGAAAAAAGTGAAGCAGGATTTCAATATGATCGAAGCCTATGATATGACGCTGGAAGCAGTGATCACAAAGCTGATGTGGCTGATGGGAAGAGAAGAACAGAATATGCAGAAAGCATTCTACACGCAGATCAATCACGATATCCTTTTTACAAAGAGAGGATAAAGCAGATGCAAATAAAAGAGGAAGGGTTCCGGATGAATGGAACACCTTCCTCTTTTTGAATATTTAATTTTCCGGTTAGATTTTTTCAAAGTCGCCGATCATGTCTTTGATCTCTTCCATGTGGCAGTCAGTCTCGCTTACAGTTTGTGCACATTTCAAAAGTTCGGCTTCGATAGCCTCGATATCTTTGTCAGCACCGATTGTTTTTTTGTAACGAAGCTGATGATCTACACTTGCCCAGAAATCCATTCCGATCGTGCGGATCTGGATTTCGGCGCGCATTGGAAATTTTCCCTCTGTAAAGAAAACCGGAATCTCAACGATCATATGATAGCTTCGATAACCGTTTGACTTTGGTGCTTTTATGTAGTCTTTGATCTTAAGAACAGTAATGTCATCCTGTGAAGTGAGCAGGTTGGCAATTGTATAAATGTCACTGATAAACGGGCAGATCACCCGGATTCCGGCGACATCGTCCAAATTCTTGACAATACTATCCTCTGTAAATGGCAGATCACGTCTGCGCAGCTTTTCATAGATGCTGGCAGGACTTTTTACACGGGATTTGATAGATGAGATTGGATTGCGTTTGTTTACTGCAGAAAACTCATCATCCAGGACTTCAAGCTTTGTCTGGATCTCGCGGATCGCACAGCGATACTTCATCATCAGAACATCAAAGTTCTTATTATTATTGATAAAATCAGCCGGACTAATCGCATTTAGCCACTGTGATTCCAGTGCAGTCGGATGCTCAGAAGCCGGAATCAGGTTAAGTTGTGTCTCCATATGATTACTCCTCTTTATTCTGGTTGCTTATATTATTATAGCATATCTGGGGTAAGGTGCATAGTATACAGAGTATGGAAAATGTCTTAAAAATAACAATCTTTTAAATGCTATGGAATCCTTTTCCGATAATCTCGCTGGTGTTGGAAATCAGAATAAAGGAAGAAGGATCATTTGCCTTGATAAAGTTACGGAGTTTGATTGCCTGCTGACGGTTCAGCGCTGTAAAAATAATGTATCTCTGTTCACCGGTAAAGGCTCCGTGTGCTTCACAGATTGTGGCGCCTCGACCGAGTGAGTGGACGATATAATCGCAGATCGGTTCCGGATTACTGCAGACAACGTTGAAATATTTGGAAAGGTTCAGACTTTCAATAAAGCTGTCTACAAGGAAGGAACGGATGATCAGTCCGAAACAGGAATAAAGTCCTGTTTTTACGTCGAAGATAAAGAAACCTGCAACGGTGATCGCAATGTCGGAGCAAACCAGTGCACGTCCGATGTCAACACTTGTAAATTTCTTCAGGATCATGGCAATGATATCTGTACCGCCACTGGAAGATCCGATATTGAAGAGGATTGCAGAACCGAGTGCCGGGAGTGCAATCGCAAACATTACCTCAAGCATAGGCTGATTGGTAAATGGCTGGTTCATTGGAAAGATTCGTTCAAATAAAGAAAGCGCAACAGAAAGCAGGACACTGCAGTAGGCTGTCTTTGCAACGAATTTTTTACCGAGGATCACTGCGCCAAGAATCAGAAGTGACATGTTGGCAACGAATGAAAAGTCGGCAGCAGAAATAAGTCCGGTTTTGGCAATCAGTACGGCAAGACCGGTGATTCCGCCAAATGTGAAGTTGTTTGGAAACTTAAAAAAATAAGTTCCTACTGCGATCAGCAGAGTTGCTCCGCTCATTGCAATAAAATTTTCGATTTTTTCTCTCATTTTATATTCCCCGATTGATTCATAAAGTTTTAGAAAACGGATGAAATACTGAAAAAATATCACCCGATTTCCGTTGGTATTGTAACGCCGAAAATGTATGAAGTCAACCGTTTTAGAGCATTTTCGTAATGTATACGATGATACGAAAATACGGGGATTTTCGTGCATGATTCAGCGCCCGAAAGGACATACTAAAAGACAAAAAAGGAGGATGGATTATGGAACAATATATACCGGTTACAGATATTATTGCGCGGGAAATTCTGGACTCGCGCGGAAACCCGACTGTAGAAGTAGAGGTGCTTGCAGGGAGTCATTTTACAGGAAGGGCGATGGTTCCTTCCGGGGCATCGACAGGAAAATATGAAGCAATTGAGTTAAGAGACGGGAAACACCGCTATCAGGGACTTGGTGTCAGACGCGCGGTAGAGCATGTGAATGACCGGATCATCCGGGAAATTCTGGGAATGAACGTGCTGGAGCAGGCGAAGCTTGACCGGATGCTTCTGGAGCTTGACGGGACAGACAATAAGATCAATCTGGGGGCAAATGCAATGCTTGGAGTGTCTCTTGCAGCAGCAAGGGCAGCAGCAGATGCGCTGGAGATTCCGTTGTATCAGTATCTTGGTGGTGTAAATGCAAAGCAGATGCCGGTTCCGATGATGAATATCCTAAATGGGGGTGCTTGTGTTATTATAATGACACAAGGCAGAACCCCTTATAATACAAGGGCTCTAGCGATTTAGTCCTAAATAAATTTCGCAACCAATCAACGAATTTATGAAGGAAAGGCCTCTCTTTTATAAATAACACAGTACAGAAGTAATAGAATTTCAGAACTCTGCTGAGATGTATTTACTATATCACGAAAGCGGTGATAATTGAATAAAAATATATTTTGGACTGAATTAGCTCGCATGAGATTTATATCTCAGCTGTCTGATTCAGTCTTTTTATTTAACAAGAAAGAAGGGAAAGATTATGGCAAAAGTAATTTCTATTGTAAACCAAAAAGGGGGAACGGGAAAATCAGCATGTACAGCTAATTTAGCAGTAGGATTAGCACAAAAGAATATGAAAGTGTTAATCGTTGATGCCGATCCACAGTCTGATGTATCCGCAGGATTTGGATATCGTGATTGTGATGAAAGTAATGAAACACTTACAGCTCTTATGGATACAGTAATGAAAGATGAAGATATTCCTTCAGACTGTTATATCAGGCATCAGGCAGAAGGAATAGACATTATCTGTTCTAACATTGGACTGGCAGGTACGGAAGTACAGTTGGTAAATGCAATGAGCAGGGAATATGTATTGAAACAGATTTTATATGGTATCAAGGATCAATATGATGCAATTATCATTGATTGTATGCCATCATTGGGAATGATCACAATCAATGCACTGGCTGCATCAGATGAAGTACTAATTCCGGTTGAAGCGTCTTACCTGCCAATCAAAGGATTGCAGCAGTTATTAAAAACAATCGGTAAGGTCCGTAAGCAAATCAATCCGAAGCTGCAAGTCGGTGGAATTCTGTTTACGATGGTCGATGCTCATACGAATGATGCCAGGAATAATATGGAACTTCTCAGAAATGTATATGGAAGTCAAATTCATATCTTCGATAATTATATTCCATTTTCTGTAAGAATGAAGGAAGCAGTCAGAGAAGGACAGAGTATTTTCTCTTATGATCCGAAAGGCAAAGCTACGGAAGCTTATCGGAGAGTGACGGAGGAGGTGCTGAAAGATGCCATCTAAAAAAAGAGCAACTCCCGTTTCCTTACAGCCGCTTGATGCATTGTTTGGAACAAACGAAGAGACAACCAATGGAATTAGTGAGATAGCAATAGGAAGTCTTCATCCATTTACGAATCACCCGTTTCAAGTAAGAGATGATAAGAAAATGGAAGAATTAGCAGAAAGTATTACACAATATGGCGTGTTGGTTCCTGGTATTGTGCGTTTGAGAGAGGCCGGTGGTTATGAGCTGGTAGCTGGTCATCGGCGAAAACGAGCATGTGAACTTGCTGGACTAGAGAAAATGCCGGTTATCATCAAAGATCTTACGGATGATGAAGCGACGGTGATTATGGTAGATTCCAACATTCAACGAGAAGAGCTGCTGATCAGTGAAAAGGCATTTGCTTATAAAATGAAATATGAGGCGTTAAAGCGTCAGGGAAAACGGTCTGATTTAACTTCTTGCCAAGTTGGCAAGAAGTTGGCGGCAGAAGAAGTCAGTCAGAATACAGGAGATAGTTCCAGACAGATTCTTCGATATATTCATCTGACAGAGTTAGTAGCAGAGCTATTAGAATTGGCAGACGAGAAGAAGCTTCCCTTTAACACAGCTGTTGAAGTTTCTTATTTGAGAACTGAAGAGCAGCAGATATTACTTCAGTATATGAGTAATCACAATATGGTACCCTCCATGAAGCAGGCAAAGGAATTGAAACAAATTTCAAAAGAGCGGATGTTGACGTATTCAGAGATTAACCAGATTTGCATGAATGAAAATACTGAAAAAGTTCAGGTGCAGATTCCGGCGAAGAAATTGAAACAATATTTTCCAGAGACATATACAAAGACTCAGATGGAAGAAATTATATTTATGCTTCTGGCATCGTGGGCAGAAAGAGAGGGTAAAGAATGAGCAATGAAGATATGGCAAGTAGAATACAAGTCTATATGAAAAAGATAGAAAAGATACGTGTTAAACGGATGAAAAGAGAGAAGTTTAAACATTTGTTGAAAACATTAGGATTATCAGCAGGAAGGAAGTGAAAGGATGGCTTTAAAAATTGTACGAAGATATGATGCGAATGGAAGGGAGCTTACGGAGAAAGATCTGGAAAACTTTCGATTGGATTCTCCTGTGGTTAGAGAAATATTGGCAAACCTTAATCGGGAGGTGGCGGAAGGAATCAGACAGAGGGAGAAAAAAGGTGACGATTGAAGACGTAATTAAAAAATCAATTCTGCCGCTGGCATTTATGGTATTCTGGTTTTGGATGACAAAAACAATTATGAAAGTCAGCGGACAGACGGATTGGTTCTGGTGGATATTTATTGCCGGATTACCATTTGGAATACATAAAATGCGGCTGATTCTAATCCCAAGAGGAATGGATACCACAGCAACACTTGGTATGGCTGCATTAAGTGTCATCATTGGAGCATTGATCGGAAGTATCATGATTCCAGTGTATGTGATCAGAGCGATATACGTTTTTATACGATATATCATTGAAAGGTAGAAAATTAGTTTGATAAGAGGCAGGCTTGCGAAAACAAAAATCGCAAGTCTGCCTCTTTTTTTGTGCTTAAAACCAGGCAATTCAGGGGAAGTCCCTTTTGCAAATATATATTCTTGGAGGATTTTTAATATGAGAGAGCGAATTGAAAGTAAGCATGTAACTAAGGAAATCAAAAGTCAGATGCCAGTAATTCCGGTGGAAATTGTTAAAGAAAGAGGCTGTACGTTCTGCCCGTATTATCTGGGCAATTATGAGAAACAGCCACGTTGTATGATGAAAACCTGTGCCTGGGATGATGAAAATGAACGTTTCCATCCAGTTCTTCGTGAACTGATCCCATTTTATAAAGAGAAGATGGAAAAAGCAGAAGAAAAGTTCCTTGCAATGAAAAAGATTTATACAACACTGTTAGGAATGTTTGCCGATGAAATGAAGCAAGAAGAGTTGGAAAAAGATGAATGTTACGGATGTGCCTATGGAAAATGTGGACCATGTATCGGCATCTGTTACAAATCAATGAAAGCATAGGAGGGTTAAGCCAATGAATACAACAGTTATTTCCGGGCGATTGGTAAGAAATCCCGGATACAACGAAGTGGAGAATGAAAAAGGACTTCATAAGATTGCCAAGTTTGTTCTGGCAGTCAGAAGAAATTATTCCGATGAAGTCAGTTTCATTCCGGTAAAGGCTTTTGCAAAGAAAGCAGAATTTGCCAGAGATTATCTGATGCAGGGCACGAAGGTCATGGTGGAAGGCGAGATTGTCACAGGTAATTATGAAGATAAGGATACCGGGAAAAAGATTTATACCACCGAAGTGTATGCAAACCGGATTGAATTCGCAGGTGCAAAAATGGTTGACAGACCACCGTTTCCAGAAGATGCGGAAGGGTTCTTAGAGATCCCAGAGGGCATGGAAGAAGAAATGCCGTTTAGATAGAGGAGGATAAAAGATGGTTTCAGTAGATCAGGCGTATATGGTAGGGCATATGAAAAATGCCGATGGAAGTATCAATAACAAAAATGTAGTGCTGTCAGCAGCATGTGAAGCAGCGGAACTGTTCCAGTGCATGATGTCAGTAAATCAGAAACTGGAGGACTGGCAGAGATTTAACCACACCTTGGAGCAGCATCTTAGAAGTGTGGAATGTGAGAAAATCCATGATATTTGTCAGGCAGTATATGGAATGAAACATCCGTCCGATGAACTGGAAGGATTGTATCTGGCAAGAGAGGATGAACAGATATGCCTTCTGTACTATCAGGTATTTGTAGGGATGTTGGAAATCAATATTACTTCAGCCGAAGTGCTGTACAAACAGAAGGAGGAAACAATCAATGAGTAAGATGGAGTATATGCCGGTAGATTGTCTGCAGGTGCCAAAGATGCTGTTCCAGATGGATAAATACAAGAATCTGTCAAATACAGCAAAGATTTTATACAGCTTATTTCTGGATCGTTTAAAATTTGCGGTGCAGAATGGCTGGGTAGATGGTGAAGGGGATTTGTTTGTAATCTATCCGAAAAGTGAAATGAAAAAAGACCTGAATACGACCAGATATGGAGTAGATCAGGCAGTACAGGAACTGGTTCAGATTGGTAATCTGGTGCGTATCATTCCAAACAATGGAAAGGCGAACCACTTTTATATCAATGATATTTATGAAAATGAGATGGAGGAAGAATCAATGATGACATTAGACAGAATTATGGCAAATATGCCGATGGAAGAAAGAGAAATTATCATGGACAAGATGGTGAAAGCATCCAGAGATATTCTGGGAACAATTGCAGATATGGGATATCTGGATGAATATGAGACACCACTGACTCCTATGGAAGAGCGTGGCTATTACGATGAAGAAGGTAATCTTGATATTGATGCCGTAGAAGCCGATGGCTATGAGTTTGGTATGGATCTGGCATTTGGCGTGTTATCTGTTTTTGATGGAAAGCCTGAACGTGTACTGGAAATTCAGAAATATGTAAATGAACAGTATGAGTGCTGCTCTAATAAGAAGTTTATGAAAGTTCTGGAAACGATCGCACGAATGAATGGAAACGAAGAGGTTTATATCGAGGATATGTATGCCTGCAATAAAGAAGCAAGAAATTATTATCTGAGCGAGTTAATGATGTGCTTCAACTTTGTGTTTAATGAGATGTGTCATGGAACAGGCAGTGCAGCAGGGTGTGATTTTAATAATGAGGAAGAATAGGAAATAAGCTATGGCAGATTTTGAATATTTCAGAGCAGAAGAATCTGACCAGTTTTCTTTTTTTCGGATACCAAAAGCTCTGTTCACAGAAAAAGAGTTTGCAAGCCTGTCTACAGACGCAAAGCTCCTTTACGGAATTCTGCTTGATCGAATCAGCCTATCCAAGAAAAATGGCTGGATTGACGGTGATGGTTATGTCTATATCATTTACACGATTGCAGAATTGCAGGAACTATTGCGAATGTCGCATACGACAGTGACAAAGCTTCTTTATGAGCTTGACAGTGTGCATGGGATTGGATTGATTGAACGGTATCGGCAGGGGAATAATCGTCCCTCTGTCATATACGTGAAAAATTTTGTGAAACGGATTAGAGGAAAGCCCGTAAGATACTTTGCTTCTGGAACGCCAGAAACTGGAAATCCGGACTGCAAGGAATTGGAAATCCGGATTGCAAGAAACTGGAAGTCCGGAACGCAAAAAAATAGAAGTCCGGACTGCAAGAATCTGGATGGAAGTAATACTAAGATAAATAAGACTGAAAAGAATCATACTGATAAGAGTAAGGGCAATACTCCCGCTCTGGAAGAAAAATTCAGTCAGTATGGTAGATTTAAAAATGTTGTTCTGTCGGAAGCTGAACTGCAGGAGTTGATGACAATATTTCCATGGGATTATCAGAAACGGATTGATCATCTTTCTGTTTATATGAAATCCAGTGGAAAAGAGTATCAGAATCATTTTGCAACAATCTGTCTTTGGGCAGAACGGGATGGAGGCAGGGGAGAAATGGATAAATATGAATTTCAGGAAGGAGAAAGCCTGTGATGGAAAATAAAGTAACAGCAGATTATCTGGATGAAGAGGGATGTCTTCATTGTGGTATCTGTGGAAAAAGAAAACAGATGAAAGTTAGTCTGATGGGATTTGAGCATGTAGTGTCCTGTTTGTGTGAATGCGAGGTAAAAGCCAGGCAGGAACTTGATGAAAAGATGCAGCGGGAAGAAGCACAGCGATTGCTTTATCAGAGAAAATCCGTCGGACTTCGGGAAAGAAGATTCTGGGAATGGAAATTTGAAAATGACAATGGAAGCAACCAGAAGATACTAATTGCCAGGCAGTATGTAGAAAACTGGACAGATATGAAGAGAAAAAATGTAGGATTGCTTTTGATGGGACCAGTTGGAACCGGGAAAAGTTTCTTTGCAGGCTGTATTGCAAATGCACTTTTGGAACAGGGAGAACGTGTCATGATGACGAATTTTTCCAGGATCTTAAACGAAATGACCAGCTATCAGGCAGATAAGAACCAGATTATACAAAATCTTGTGGATTATCCGCTGCTGATTATTGATGATTTAGGAATAGAACGAAATTCCGAGTTTGCTTTGGAGCAGGTCTATAATGTGATAGATAGCCGTTATTGTAAAATGCTTCCGCTGATCGTAACAACGAATCTGGGACTGAATGAAATGAAATCCACAGATTTGGATACTGCCCATCAGCGTATTTACAGCAGAATACTTGAAATGTGTGTTCCCATCTATTGTGGTGGAGAAGATAAGAGAAAAGAAGAAGGGACAGAAAAACTCGTACAGGTGCAGAACCTGATTACCGGTTAATCTGTCTTTTTTCATTAAAGGGGGTGATTGCCATGATTACAGATCTGGACAGCAGTTGAATCGCTGAAAGGAGGGAAAAGTCATGCAGGAAGAGGTAACTCAGAAAACGGTCACGTTCTGTATTCGGGCAACTAAGATTACAGCAGACCTGTTGAAAAAGGTTCTTGTTGCGTATCTGCGTCATCAGAAGCAGAAATCAGTAGAGAAGAAAGCACAGAAAAATCAGCCGAAACAGGGAAAGGTCACGGTAAAAGAGCTGGCAAAACAGAATGCCGGGATGGTCAATATCGAGATCACGGACAAAAATATCAAGTCCTTTGAACGGTATGCTAGAAAATACGGGATCAATTATGCTTTGAAAAAAGACAAGAGCAAAGAGCCTCCGGTTTATCTGGTATTTTTCAAGGGACGTGATCAGGATGCCCTCAATGCTGCTTTCCGTGAGTTTTCCCAGAAACAGATTCAAAAAGCGAATAAGCCTTCCATTCATAAGCGTCTTGCAGCTTACCGGGCAATGATGCCAAAGAAGACGAAGGACAAAGTAAAGAACCGGCATCAGGAGCAGAGTCGATGAAAAAGAAAAGCGGCAAAACTCTGATGCAGAAGTGGAAGAATAAAATCGGGGGTAAGCTGTCCGCCCTGGATAAAAAGAAACTGGTTCTTACAAATATCCCTTATGCTCTGGCTGCTTTCTATGCAGACCGGGCATTTTTTCTTTACCGGAACAGTCCGGGAGAAGATATGGGGAACAAACTTTTATATGCAATGGAACACGCAGACCGGATTTTTGCTGGTTTTGTGTTAAGCAATAACTGGAAAGATCTGCTAGCAGGTATTGTTGTTGCAGTCGTTCTGAAAGTGTTGGTCTGGCAGAAACAGGCAGACGCAAAGAAATTACGGAAAGGCATCGAGTATGGTTCAGCCAGATGGGGAACCGCAGAGGATATCAAGCCTTATATGTCGGAAGATCCATGGATGAACATTCCATTGACAGCAACAGAAGCACTGACCATGGAGAGTAGACCGAAGCAACCGAAGTATGCAAGAAATAAAAATATAGTGGTCATCGGCGGCAGTGGTTCCGGTAAGACACGTTTTTTCGTAAAACCATCGGTCATGCAGATGAACTGTTCCATGGTCATTACAGATCCGAAGGGTTTAATATATAAAGTACAGAGAAACAAACGTTGCTTCATAAACAGAAGTTGCGAAGAAACGCTTATTTGTCTGTATTTGCAGACATTTTCGCAGGAAGGAGGTGGAAAGCGTGGCACAGCGAAATAACAAGCTAACAGCTCTCTATGAGAGATTGTCAAAGGACGATGAACTGCAAGGGGAATCAAACAGTATCACGAATCAGAAGAATTATCTGGAAGAATATGCACAGGCAAAGGGACTGACGAATATCCGGCACTATACAGATGATGGATTCAGCGGAGTTACCTTTAACCGTCCTGGATTTCAGAAAATGATTGCTGATGTGGAAGCAGGACTGATTGATACCATTTGTGTAAAGGATATGAGCCGACTGGGAAGAAATTATCTGAAAGTCGGATATTATACAGAAATACTGTTTCCAGAGAAAGATGTCCGTTTCATTGCAATCAACAACAGTATTGACAGTGCAACACCAACGGATAATGATTTTACACCATTTCTGAATATCATGAATGAATGGTATGCAAAGGACACAAGCAAGAAAATCAAAGCTATTTTTCAATCCAGAATGAAATCTGGCAAGAGATGCAGTGGTGCAATTCCTTATGGGTATAAGCATGATCCAGAAGATAAAAACCATTTGCTGGTCGATGAAGAAGCAGCAAAAGTTGTAAGAAAAATATATCAGCTTGCAATCGAAGGAAATGGTCCGGCACAGGTAGCAGATATTCTCACAAAAGAGCATATCTTAATTCCTTCGGCATATCTGGAACGGCATGAGGAAGGCGAAGTGAGTAGGAATCACAGTTACCATGATCCTTATATCTGGAATGCTACCGCAGTCAGCGGGATTCTTGATAAGCGGGAATATATGGGGCATACGATTCTTGGAAAAACAATCTGTGATAACTTCAAAACAAAGAAACGAAGAAAAGCCAGACCAGAGGAATTGATTATCTTTGAAAATACACATGAAGCGATTATTGATGAAGATACTTGGAATCAGGCACAAAAGTTTAGAAAAAGAGTGACAAAGCGTGTGGCAAATGGCACGTACAAACACAGGTTATCAGGGCTTGTCTATTGTGCAGACTGTGGCAGCAGAATGTCTTACAGAAGCCCAGAAGCACAAAAGAGAAAAGATGGGAAACGCTATGATTCAGACAGTAGTTTTTCATGCTCGGCATATGGAAACAAATATAAAGAGTGTACATTCCATTTTATTACGTCATCGGCACTGGATCAGCTTGTTGATGATTCTATCCGCAGAGTTGCCAGATTTGTTCTGACGAATCAAAAAGAATTTCTGGAACAGGTGGGACAGCTGAAAGAAACTTACAGTGAAAAGTTCCTGCAAGAATCACAAAAAGAGGTCAAATCAGCTAAGAACAGGATTCAGGAGTTAGATACTTTGATAAAGAACCTGTATGAAGGAAATGTACTGGGGAAAATCCCGGACAGGCATTTTAATCGCATGATGAAAGAATATGACGATGAACAACAGGAACTGGAAGCAAAGGTGGCAGAACTGGAACAAGAACTCGGTCAGAATCAAAAATCGGAAGATGGTGGAGATCGGTTTGTCCGGCTTGTAAAGAAATATCAGGACTTTGAGGAAATTACCCCAAGAATGCTAAATGAGTTTGTAGATAAAATTATGGTTCATGAAGCGGTAGGAAAAGGTCTTGATCGGACACAGCGGATAGATATTTACTTCAATTTTATCGGACAGTTTGCAGTTCCTTTTTCGGAAGAAGAACTGAAGGCGGAAAGAAAAGCCCGACAGGAAGAAGAACAGCGTAAAGCAGAAGCCAAAAGAGAAAGACAGAGGATAGCTGCTAGGAAGTGTTCACAGAAGCGTAAAGAAGAACGTGCCAGAATCAAAGCAGCTGCGGAAGGTGGCGATGAAGAAGCAATCAGACAGTATGAAGCAATTCTGGATAAGGAGAGGGCAAGACGGGAAAGAGACCGGGCAAGCCGAAAACGGAGTTATCAGAAACAGCAGAAAAAAGCAAAAGAGATTGAAAAGGCTGCACAGGCTGGTGATCCGAAGGCTATGAAGGAGTATGAAAAGATTCTGGAAAACAGAAAGAAAGCTACTGCCAGTACACAGAAATGGAGAAACAAGCAAAAAAAGAAGGCTCTGGAGCCTACCTACCAAATAGAACCAGAGCCAACTGAACTCGAACCGGAGCAGGAATTACCTGTCACCGCTTCGGCTTGATCGTACCACAAGGACAGGAAGAAAACAAGCAGAGAGGTTATCGAATATGAAAAAATTAGCACCATTGATTCATGATACAGAGAATGGACTGGATTATATCCTTGTTGGAGAGATTTATTTACCGTTAATTGCAGTACCAGAAGAGACACGTGATATTGGATTTTATGGAAGTCTCCGCAGAAACTATCTGAGAGATTACAAGAGTGGACTGTATTCTTACTTGTCACTCAGTGGAAAACTCTGGACGCATCTTGCAGATGTAAATGAGCAATGCGTACAACGTAGAGATTTACTTATGGAGCAGATAATGAAACAGGAAGACATTACAGAAGAATTGAAAGTCAGAAATCAAATGGAATGGGTTCGCCGGGCAAATAATGTAAGAAGCCAGGTAGATGAAATGATACTGACTGAAATGGTGTACGTGTAGGAGGGGCTTATGAGATACAGGATTGAATATGCAGATGGAAGATGCTGTAATTTCGCAAACAGCAGAAAAGACCTGTTGGACTGGCTGAAACTGCTGAAACATGAAAAAATCGCAGATATCCGTAAAGTATATAAAAATGGTGTTACGGATTCTGTTCTGGATAATTACCGTAGATATTTAAAACAGTGAAAGGGGCGGACAGTCATGGCAGTTGTAAGAATTATTATAAAAATTTTGTTATTGCCGGTGCGTATATGCCTGACAATCATACAGCTGGTGGTTATGTTCATCACATGGCTGTCTGCAACGGTATTTCATATCCTGTCGGGAATCATCTGTATCACAGCTGTATTGGGGTATGGATTCGGACAGGAAACAGGCACAGAGGCATTCAGAATGCTTGCAATGGGCTTTATACTGTATGTTTTGCCTATCCTCGCAGGCTGGATTGTGGTGTGGCTGGAAGCAATCAAAATTAGACTGATGGGAGATTAAAAAGATGGAATTAACAGGAAAAATGGAAGAATTTATGAATGATCTTATCGGAGAGAGAATGGAGCAGGTCTATCAAGAAAAAGACGGACAGCAATATGATCCATTCAACGAAAAATTGGAAATGAAATTGCAAAAGATGTTTCAAAAACTTTCAGACAAACAGAGAACAATTTTATTTGATTACATGACTGAAACATCAAATAAATGCAGTGATCTGAATGAATTCTATTACCGTATGGGATTAAGAGATGGATTGATGTTGAAAGAAGTAATTCAAGTCATGCTGGATGCATTGATTGAATAAGTGGGGGCTTGAACAACTAAAAACAAACATACATTCTGTTTGGTGGGTTGAAAACGGTAGCTTTAAGTAGTATAATGTAGCTGTTTATAGCTTAGACGGAAGGAAGATAAAATGGCAAGACAAAAGAAAAATGGAACATACTTAAACGTATGTATCGATTCAGAAATATATGAACAACTTAGCCAATTTTGTGATAAGGCTGGGCAAACTAAAACAGTTGCAGTAGAAAGAGCCTTACTCGAGTACTTTGAAGAATATACAAGAAAACAACGAATGCTCGAAAAATTGGAACAAGGTAATATTTAGCGATAGAAGGAATTAAAATGGATCGTTTGACACCTGAACAAAGGCATAAAAATATGAAAAGCATAAAGTCCAAAGATACGGAAATAGAACGTATTTTGCGTAAAGCACTACGTGATAAAGGATATGGATATAGAAAAAATTATAAGGCTTTACCAGGGTGTCCAGATATAGTTTTAACGAAATATCGGATTGCAATTTTTTGCGATAGTGAGTTTTTCCACGGTAAAGATTGGGAAGTTCTTAAACCTCAATTAGAAAAAGGGAAAAATGCGGATTTTTGGATTAATAAGATAAGCAAAAATATTGAGAGAGATGATATTGTCAATAAAGAATTGCTGTATTTGAACTGGACGGTTATTAGATTTTGGGGAAAAGAAATAAAAAAACACCCTGAAATATGCATTCAAGTTATTGAAGAAACGATATTTGAAAATAAGCTAGATAGAATGGAACTTGAGGAGGAATTATAGAATGCATAAATCTATAGATTTATTTGCAGGCATTGGAGGTATCCGTAGAGGATTTGATAATGCGTTTAAAGACGATATAGAAACCACATTTGTATCGGAATGGGATGAACCAGCACAGAGAACATATAAACTTAATTATCCTGGAGCAGAAATTGCAGGAGACATTACACAAATTGATGAAAAAGATATCCCAGAATTTGATATATGTCTTGCAGGTTTTCCATGCCAGGCATTCTCTATGGCTGGAAAACATGGCGGGTTCGAAGATGATTATAAAGGACGTTGTAGAGGAACTTTATTCCAAGATGTAGTACGTATTTGCGATTACCATAAACCAAAAGTAATCTTTTGCGAAAATGTTAAAGGTCTTACTATCCATGATAGAGGGAGAACATTTAAAGTAATAAAAGGAGCATTTGAAGAAATTGGATATACGGTTTTTCATCAGATTTTGAACAGTAAGGATTTTGGTGTTCCACAAAACAGAGAAAGAATTTATTTAGTATGTTTTAGAAATGATATTGCGCCAAAAGAATTTCTCTTTCCAGAAGGAGATAAAAAAGATGTTAGCATTAGAGATATATTAGATGATGCACCAATACCTTCAAAATATTATTTATCAGATGTGTATGTAAATACTCTTAGAGCCCATAAAGCTAGACATGAAGCTGCTGGACATGGATTTGGATATGTTATCAGGGAACTCGATGGAATTGCCGGAACAATAGTGTGTGGTGGTATGGGAAGAGAAGGAAATCTTTTGATAGATCACAGGGAACATTCCATGATACCAACAACGCATATAAAAGGACATATAAACACAGAAGATATTCGTAAAATGACACCAAGAGAGTGGGCACGGTTGCAAGGATTTCCTGATGATTTTAAATGGGATCTTGCTGATACACATATGTATAAGCAATTTGGAAATAGTGTGACTGTTAATGTCATAGAGGCAATTGCTCAAAAGATAAAAGAAGTTTTGGACGAAAGTGAGGAGGAGAAACATGAAACTGTCGGGCAATAAAGGTGAGTGGAGTGAACTGTATGTGCTTCTGAAGTTATTGTCAACGGGCGAATTGTATGCTGCTGATGAAAAACTACAAAAAATCAAGGATGTGTATTATCCCATTTTAAAAATTATAAGACAGGAAGATGAAAACAAACATTTAGAGTATGTGATTGTTTCAGAAGAGCAAGGAATTGAGATACACTGGAATGCAGAAATTATAAGATCAATTACTCAAAAGGAGATGGCAAAAAGAGCAGCATACCTGTATGAAAAAATAGTAGAAGGTGGAAGTCGTGCTTTTGAGATTCCAGGGTCGGATACAATTATGAATGAATTAGCATGTACAAAAATATCTGCCCCGTCAACGGATAAGACAGATATAACGATGCAAATTCATGATATCAACACTGGATATGAGCCGATATGTGGATTTAGTATTAAATCAGAATTAGGAAGTGCGCCTACATTACTGAACGCATCAGGTGCTACAAATTTTGTTTATGAAGTTTCAGGCATATCGGATGAATTGGCTGAACAGATTAATGCAATAGATAGTAAAACAAAAATTCTCGATAGAATACAGATGATAACTGAAAATGGAACTATGAAATACAGTCATATGAAGAATAAAGTTTTTTCAGGAAATTTGATGCTGATTGATACCTACATGGAAGAAATCATAGCACACTTGTTATTGCTGTATTATCAAAATTAAGCAACTGATAGTGATAAGTTAATCCGAATCATTGAAGAACAAAATCCTTTGGGATATCCAAGAAAAGGAATTTATGCTTACAAATTTAAGAAATTTTTATGCTCGATTGCTTTAGGAATGATGCCGTCAAAAGAATGGGACGGACACGATGAAGCTAATGGCGGATACGTTATTGTAAAAGATAATGGTGAAGTACTTGCATATCATATTTACAACAGAGATGCTTTTGAAAAATATCTTTTAAATAATACAAAGTTTGAAAGAGGGTCTACAGGAAAGCATGGGTTTGCAACATTGTATATGGAAAA
Organism: Coprococcus sp. RTP21204st1_G4_RTP21204_210225; assembly: GCF_040915385.1. Taxonomy (NCBI): domain Bacteria; kingdom Bacillati; phylum Bacillota; class Clostridia; order Lachnospirales; family Lachnospiraceae; genus Coprococcus; species Coprococcus sp. RTP21204st1_G4_RTP21204_210225. Next base: position 64,521 of record NZ_JBCPDP010000009.1, read on the forward strand.
TGGAAAAAGATATATAAATTTAAACTTACAGATTAGATTCATATAATGATTAACCCAAAGGGCATTAACCGTAAAAAGTTAGTGCCTTTTGTTTTGCTCATTATTAAAAATGGACTGTATGAGCCAGTCAGAAAAAATGAATAATGACCGATCAGGTCAAAGGATTGAGCCGATGTATTTGGACTTTTGTAAAAGTTGAAATTGCGTCGGCTTTTTTATTTTCACAAAATCCGATATAGAGGATTTTTGAAAAACAGACAGAACAGAAAATCTTGCTGAAGGGACAGCGGCAGGAGTTATGTTTTGTCTGCCGGGAGTACAGAGGGCTGGAAGTCCTTTGGGGCAGAATTGCAAAGGGTGGCAGCACCTTGCTGGGGTTAAGGGGCAAAGCCCTTAGCAGGTTAAGGGCGGCAGCCATTGCCCAGTTAAGAGGCGTTTCGCCACTTAGTACTGGGTACTGTCTGTAACGGAGACAGAGACTTTTAGCAGCTTCGCTGCAATTCCATTCGGGGAAAAACTTGAAAGAAAGGGGAAATGTGAATTGAAAGGAACAAGGCATAACGGACGATCTGGAAAAGATGGAGTTTATAATCCGCTTCACAATGATCGGAGATTTGATCCAGAACACAGTGAGCATATCGACAATGAAAGAGTCCGCCAAAATATTTACTGGGACTGCTATCAGGGATATACCACAATGGAAGACCGGGGAAAAGAGGATAATTTTTCTTTTAGCCAGATTGAAATGGCTTACTATTCGGAGCATTACAGTGACTATGTGATTAACCAAAATAAGCGACATGAGAAAGCTCGACATCCAGACAGATGCAAAGGTGTGGAAGAGATTTTGAAAAATAAAAAGACCTGCCCTGAAGAAAGTATCTATCAGCTGGGGACGATAGATGAACATGCTTCTGTAGAGACATTGATCAGGGTTTTTGATGAATTTAAAAAAGAATTTGATGAGCGGTTTGGCTCTAATGTTCATATCATTGACTGGTCACTGCATATGGACGAAGCAACTCCTCATATCCATGAGCGTCATGTATTTGATGCTACAAACCGATATGGAGAGATTGAGCCAAAACAGGAAGCAGCACTGGAAGAACTTGGCTTTGAACTTCCAAATCCAGAAAAGAAGAGATCAAAGACAAATAACCGTAAGGTCGTTTTTGATTCTGCCTGCCGGGCGATGTTTCTGGATATCTGTAAACGGCATGGATTGGAACTTGATGAAGAACCAGCTTATGGTGGGCGACAGTATCTGGAGAAACAGGATTATATCCGTATGAAGCAGAAAAAAGAGATTGCAGACCGACAGGAAACAATCCTTATGCAGATAGATAAGGTAAATGAAAATCGTCTGGAACTTGCAAAACAATCAAGTCGTGTAAATGCAAACGAAGAAATTATCCAGTCACAGGAAGAAAAAATAAAACAGCAGGACAAAGAATTTGCAAATAATTCTGATCGGATATTTAAACAAGGTGATCTGATTGAAGAACAGAAACAGGAGTTGCAACAGCTTACAGTTCGTATTGAAGATGTAGAAACTTTGCTTGATGAAGTCTCCAGTGAAGCATATGACAAGGCTGTGGAGAAAGTAGCAAAAGAAGCAATGCTGGCTACCAGAAGAGATGATATCCGTCTGGCGGAAGATTCAAAAAAGTGGATTCAAGATCCGAAGCATAAAGCTTCCAGAAGAGAAAAGGAATATGCAATAAAAAGATTGGATGGTTTGATACAGAAAATTGAAACTGCGATGGAGAAGATAGTCATAAGGATTACCAGCCAGTTGAAACAGCCGGAAAAGAAAAAAGCGGTTGTGGAGGAAATCAAAAAAGAAGTGAAGCCATCTATCAGAGAAAAACTTGCACTGAATGTAGCAAAGATTCAAAGAGAAGAGGCGGAGAGAAAACAACTGAAAAAAGGAAAATCACATTCCAGAGATTTAGAGATGTAGGGCATTTTGTTGATTCCGTAAGGATAGGACAGAGTGCTTTTTTGTTTTTATTGAAAACTTGCTTCCCAGATTTGGGAAGCAGATTTGAGAAAGTGAGGAAATGAATTGGGATTATTTGATGAAGTGAAACAGAATGTAACCGTCCGACAGGCTGCGGAGATGTATGGATTGAAGCCAAACAGGAGTGGGCTGATTCGCTGTATTTTTCATAATGATAAATCGCCCAGTATGAAAGTAGACCGAAGATATTACTGCTTCGGCTGTGGCTGCACAGGAGATGCGATTGATTTTACAGCACAGTTATTTGGACTGGGATTAAGAGATGCGGCAATGAAACTGGCAGATGATTTTGGAATTAACTACTCTGCCAGAGGAAGAGATTCCTTGGAAAGCAGAAGAAACATTTTGGTGAGAAAGCCAGAACCGACACCAGAAGAACAATGGGAAAAAGAATATATGAGATGCCTGAAAGCTTATCTGGATTATCGGATTATGTTGCTGGAATGGAAAGAAAAGTACAGACCCAAAACAAGAACAGAAGAATGGAACGATAGATTTACAACTGCCCTGAGAGAACTTGTGATTGTTAATTATTATCTGGATACCTTGCTGTTTGGAGAGCCTGCGGACAAAGAAACAATAGTGAGAGAAAAGCGAGAGGAGATAGAGAATATTGAGCGAAAATGTAAAAGATATTTCAATGAAAGAGGAAAAAGATTTGATAAAGAAAATGATTCTTATGGTGAACCCAGGGGACTGTCGGGAAATCAGAGAAACCCTGAATATGACGGAAAAAGGGACAGTCAAAAATTCAATGGAGAATTATGTGACCGTATTAAGAAAAGATCCGCTGTTAGTAGGTAGTCTTCGATATAACCGATTGACAGAGAAAATTGACGTAACAAAAGTTCTCTGGTGGAATAAAGAACCATGTGTATTAACGAACAAAGGAAGAAAAGCACTTCGGTATTTCTTTGAAAAATATTATGGTCTGTTCAATGAAAGTGTTATGGACGATGCATTGGATCTGGAAGCATACAGTAAAGAATACCACCCCATTTGTGAATATTTAGAAACTCTTGAATGGGACGGGAAAGAAAGAATCCGTAATGTATTGAAAGTGTATATGGGTGCGGACGATTCGGATATGGTTTATGAAATGCTGAAACATTTTATGATGGGAGCCTTAAACCGTATCTACTGTCCAGGGTGTAAATTTGATGAAATGTTATGTCTGGTAGGACAGCAGGGGGCGGGAAAATCCACTTTTTTCCGCTTTCTGGCACTGGACGATCAGTGGTTTTCAGACAGCTTGAAAAACCTGAATATGGAAAAACCTTATGAATTACTTCGGGGACACTGGATTTTGGAGATGTCGGAGATGACAGCTGCAATCAGTGCAAAGAGTATCGAAGAAACAAAATCTTTCTTATCAAGAATGAAGGAAACCCACAGAAATCCTTATGAAAAATATGAGGAAGACAGACCAAGGCAATGTGTGTTTGCTGGATCATCAAATAACCGGCAGTTCATTCCGTTTGATCGTACCGGGGCAAGAAGATTTCTGCCGATTGAAATTGATAGCAGCAAAGCAGAGAAGCACATTCTTGATGATGAGCCAGAAGCCAGAGAGTATTTTGACCAGCTGTGGGCAGAAGCAATGGTATTGCTTAATGCAGCTGAAAATAAATCGGAATTACTGCGGTTTGACAGTGAGATGGAATTTAATATCAATGAATATCGGAAACAGTTCATGCAGGAAGATACAATGGCAGGAATGATTCAAGGGTGGCTTGACAGCTATGACGGAAATTATGTCTGCTCTATTCAGCTTTGGAAAAATGCCTTTAACCATTATGACGGAGAGCCGAAGAAATTTGAGACAAATGAAATCTGTCAGATCATGGATACTCAGATTATCGGGTGGAAGAGAGGCGGATATCATCGCTTTACAAAGGAAGGGTATGGGAAGCAGAGATGCTGGATTCGGGGAGATACAGATGGTGGCAACAACGAAGGAGGAGAGGGATTTATTGACCTTTCCGAAGCCGAACAGATGGCACTTCCTTTTAACTAGCCCGACAGAGAAAGAGGACAGTTTTTGAAGCCGGAAGGCTGATTTTTACCCGGTTGGTTATCGGTTGTTGCCACTATTGTATCCGCCGAAAACCACTGATTTTAAAGGCTTTACAGCTATTTTTACTAGGTGGCAACAAGATATTTCAAAAAAGAAAATAGTAGTGTTATAAATTGGGAAAATGAGTGGTGAAAAACACTTGAAAGAAAGTTTCAACCATGTTGTTGCCAGTTGCAAATTAAAGCTTTAAATGAATACGTCCGGCAGAGACAAAACAATCCTTCTCTCTGTCGGGCAATTTAGCGAAAGGAGAAAATTTATGGAAGATAAAAATATAGTTCAGACTACAAAAGAAAAAAATCCAGATTATGAAAAGAAAATCGGGAATACCTGTTATCAGGTTAATTACTATTTTAATCAAAACTCTAGCATGACCATGCAGGAAAAAGTAATGAAAATTATGAAGGCAGAGTTAGATATGGAAGTCCGTAATCCAGCATAAATACTGGGCTTGCTGGCATTTAGAAAAAAAATAAGCATTTATTGAAATTCCTACTTGACGAAATAGTACCCAAGGGCACTCTGATCGAGGAGTGCGGAAAGATGTTGACAAAAGGACCACCAAAGAGGGATAAAGATGAAAATGTCATCAAAGATAAATCCGGAAAAGTGGTGCATGAGCCTTATGTGATTAAGGTTCTGAATACCATTAACTTTTCCAAATCCCTTCATTACAATCCGTTTGCTTATATACGGTCTGAAAAAGATATCTTAAAGCTGGTGACGACAATTATTGCCAATACCAAAGGGGAAGGTGAAAAATCTTCCGAAGATTTTTGGGTGAAAGCAGAGAAATTGCTCTACACAGCACTGATTGCTTTTATCTGGTATGAAGGGGATGAAGAGGAAAAAAATCTGAATACCCTTCTGGATCTTTTGAATGAAAGCGAAACCCGTGAAGAGGATGAAACTTACCAGAATCCAGTGGATATGATGTTCCAGGAACTGGAAGAAAGAGATCCGCAGCACTTTGCGGTCAGACAGTATAAAAAATACAAAATGGCCGCCGGCAAAACCGCAAAATCGATTTTGATTTCCTGTGGAGCCAGACTTGCCCCATTTGACATCGCAGAGCTTCGTGAGATCATGTCTTATGATGAAATGGAACTGGATAAGATCGGTGACAGGAAAACAGCCTTGTTTCTGATTATGTCCGATACAGATACAACCTTCAACTTTGTGATTGCGATGCTGCAGTCGCAGCTTTTCAATCTGCTTTGCGATAAGGCAGACGATGTATATGGTGGAAGACTTCCGGTGCATGTACGTGTCATCGCTGATGAGTTTGCCAACATCGGGCAAATTCCTCAGTTTGACAAGCTGATTGCAACTATCCGAAGCAGGGAAATCTCTGCTTCTATTATTTTGCAGTCACAGAGTCAGCTCAAGGCAATGTACAAGGATAGTGCAGATACCATTCTGGGTAACTGTGATACTACACTATTTCTTGGTGGAAAAGAGAAAACTACCTTAAAGGAAATGAGTGAACTTCTGGGTAAGGAAACCATTGATCTGTATAACACTTCGGAAACGAGGAGCAATCAGAAGTCCTTTGGATTGAATTACCAGAAAACAGGCAAACAGCTGATGACAGAAGATGAGATTGCAGTCATGGATGGAGGAAAATGTATCCTGCAGATTCGTGGTGCCAGACCATTTTTCTCAGACAAATATGATATCACGAAACACAAAAATTATCGGTTTCTTGCAGATGAAAATGAGAAAAACCGATACAAAGTAGAAAAAGAGTTAAATCCGCAGTACACACCGAAACCCGAAGAAGAGGTGGAGGTAATTCAGGTGGAGCTGTCGGAGTAACCTTGGGAATGAACGAAAAATAATGAGGAAAGGAATAACTGACATTAGGTGCGCCGGCTTTTTAGTCGGTGTTTTTTCATTCCCGTAAACACCTGAAAGAAGTCAGTTTTGGTGAATGTATATGGCATTTTTTAGCAGTGCAATTACAACTTTAAAAACTCTTGTAGTCGCAATCGGCGCAGGTCTTGGCGTGTGGGGTGTCGTAAACCTTCTGGAAGGATATGGAAATGACAATCCCGGCGCTAAGAGCCAGGGCATCAAACAGCTGATGGCTGGTGCCGGAATCATGCTGCTGGGAACTACCCTGATTCCACAGCTGGCAACATTGTTCTCTTAAGAGGAGTGGTAGATGAACACCATCATTGAGAGAATTACGGAAGCGATAAAGGATATCCTGATCGGGCTTATTAAGTCAAGTTTGGATAACATGTTCACGTCTGTCAATGAGCAGGTGGGAACCATAGCCGGGCAGGTGGGACAGACACCGCAGGGATGGAATGCAGGGATTTTTAATCTGATTCAGAATATATCCCAAACGGTGATTGTCCCCATTGCGGGACTGATCATCACCTTTGTCCTGTGCTATGAATTGATCACGATGGTAACACAGAAAAACAATTTCCATGAATTTGAGACTTATAACATTTTCCTCTGGATCTTCAAAGCGTATGTAGCCATTTATCTGGTGACAAATACGTTCAATATCACGATGGCGGTCTTTGATGTTGGCCAGCATGTGGTCAACAATGCCGCCGGGGTGATATCAGGAAACACTGCGGTGGATGCAACAGAAGCAATTTCACGGATTGTGGATGCCCTGGAGGATATGGAGTTAGGGGATTTGTTCCTGCTATCCATGGAAACGATGTTGATCAGTGTTACCATGCACATTCTGTCAATTATCATTACGGTAATCTTGTACGGAAGAATGATAGAAATTTACCTTTATACTTCCATAGCACCAATTCCGTTTGCCACCATGACCAATAAGGAATGGGGTAATATCGGAAACAACTATTTAAAAGGCTTGTTCGCACTGGCATTTCAGGGATTCTTCATGATGGTCTGTGTGGGAATTTATGCAGTTTTAGTAAATGCAATGACCATATCCAGTGACCTTCATGCAGCAATGTTTTCAGTAGCGGCTTATACCGTGATTCTTGCATTTTCATTATTCAAGACCGGAAGCCTTAGCAAATCAATATTCAATGCCCATTAGCGGGCAGGAAAGGAGCGCATACCATGGCGTATGTACCAGTACCAAAAGACCTTACCAAGGTCAAAACAAAAGTAGCATTAAATCTGACAAAGCGGCAGTTGATTTTCTTTTCACTTGCCGCAGTTGTGGGAATTCCGTTTTATCTGGTCATGAGAAAACCAATCGGTTCTAGTATCGCAGCCATCCTGATGGTAACGATCATGCTTCCGTTTTTCTTCATGGCAATGTATGAAAAAGACGGTCTTCCCTTTGAAAAAGTGGTGGCAAATATCATTCGACAGAAGTTTATCTGTCCGGCAGTAAGACCATATAAGACAGAAAATTTTTATCAGGAGATTTCCACCCTTGTGAAAAAGGAGGGTGTGCCGGATGGCAAAAAAGACAAAGCAGGAGGCTCAGCAGGAGCGTCTGTCCGTGGCGGAAAAAAGAAACCGTCAGGAAAGAAGAAACAAAAAAAGCAGAAAAGAAAGAGAACAGGAAAAGCGTAAGAAGAAACAGGAGCGGGACCGCAGGAAACAGAAAAACATTCCTACAACTGCACAGCAGAGTATTCCGTATATTCGGATGCTGCAGGATGGTATCTGCCAGGTGACAAAGACCTTTTTCTCCAAGACGATTCAGTTTTATGACATCAACTATCAGCTTGCTTTAAATGAGGATAAGACCACGATATTTGAAAATTACTGTGATTTCTTAAATTACTTTGATTCTTCCATCAGTGTGCAGCTGTCCTTTATCAATCAGCAGGTGGATGTGGCAGAATTTGAGAAAAGCATTGACATTCCTGATCAGAACGATGACTTCAATGCCATTCGTGAAGAGTATCGTACTATGTTGAAAAATCAGCTTTCAAAAGGAAATAATGGTCTGGTAAAGACAAAGTATATCACTTTTGGAATCGAAGCAGAAAGCCTGAAGGTGGCAAGACCAAGGCTTGAAAGAATCGAAACAGATATCTTAAACAACTTTAAGATTCTGGGAGCACAGGCACATTCACTAAATGGTCTGGAAAGGCTGGAGATTATGTATCATGTGTTTAACCAGGATCGGATCGAACCATTTAAGTTCCAGTATAAGATGCTGCCGGAAACCGGATTAAAGACCAAAGATTTTATTGCACCGGCTTCCTTTAACTTTTCCAAGAATCAGACATTTATGATGGGAAGAACGATGGGGAGTGTGAGTTACCTGCAGATTCTTGCACCGGAGCTGACAGACCGGATGCTTGCAGACTTCCTGGATGTGGATGACAGCATCAATGTCAACATTCATATCCAGTCCATTGATCAGAGTTCAGCAATCAAAATGATTAAGAGCAAGATTTCAGATCTGGATAAGATGAAGATTGAAGAGCAGAAACGGGCGGTACGTTCCGGTTATGATATGGACGTGCTTCCATCAGACCTTGTAACCTATGGAGAAGAGGCGAAGAATCTGCTGGAAGATCTGCAGTCCAGAAATGAGAGAATGTTCCTTGTGACAGTTCTGGTAATGAATACCGCAAAGAAGCGTCAGAAGCTGGATAATAATATTTTCCAGGTACAGGGAATCGCACAGAAATATAACTGTTCCTTAAAACAGCTGGATTATCAGCAGGAAGCAGCACTTATGTCCTGTATTCCGCTGGGAGTCAATCGGATTGAAATCCAGAGAGGGCTTACCACATCTTCAACAGCGATCTTCGTGCCATTTACGACACAGGAACTGTTTCAGGAAGGGGAAGCTCTTTATTATGGATTGAATGCATTATCCAACAACATGATCATGGTTGACCGGAAGCGTCTGAAGAACCCGAACGGACTGATTCTTGGAACACCTGGTTCCGGTAAGTCCTTCTCAGCAAAGAGGGAAATTACAAACTGCTTCCTGATTACGGAAGACGATATCATTGTCTGTGATCCAGAAGCCGAATATTCGGCACTGGTGCAGGCACTGCATGGGCAGGTAGTTCGGGTTTCTCCAGTATCTGACCAGTATATCAATCCAATGGATCTGAACCTGAACTATTCCGAGGAAGACAATCCACTGTCACTGAAAGCAGATTTTATTCTGTCTTTGTGTGAATTGATTGTTGGAGGAAAGAATGGACTGGAGCCGGTAGAAAAGACCATCATTGACCGTTGTGTACGGTTAGTCTATCAGGAATATCTTGCTGATCCAGTACCGGAGAAGATGCCAATCCTGGAGGATTTATATAATCTGTTGCGGAAACAGGAAGAGCCGGAAGCACAGCGTCTTGCAACTTCATTGGAGATTTATGTTACAGGCTCCCTGAATGTATTTAATCATCGCACAAATGTAGATATCAACAATCGTATCGTTTGTTTTGATATCAAAGAGCTTGGAAAACAGCTGAAAAAGATTGGGATGTTGATTGTGCAGGACCAGGTATGGAACCGAGTGACTATCAATCGTTCCGCTCATAAATCTACCCGTTACTATGTGGATGAATTCCATCTTCTATTAAAAGAAGAGCAGACAGCAGCTTACAGTGTGGAAATTTGGAAGAGGTTCCGTAAATGGGGAGGTATTCCAACTGGTGAACTGGTTTGTTACTTGTTAGTCGCTTAAAGTGCAAACTATCGCCGTTCTGACTGAAACCGGCAAGTAAGTCAGAAGTATCAATGCGGAAAAAAACGGGAAAGGGGTAGCGACCTAATCCGAGTGGAAGGCTATTCATAATAGAATAGCCACACGCAACGCATAGAGCTTGAACCTGCATAAGCAGAATATAACAGCTCCAAGAGGCCGCATTGCCAGCCGGTACGATATAATCGTGGTAAAAAGATATGCTATGCTGAGCGTGAAATGACACGCTGATGAAAATGGGCGAAAGCCCCAGAGAGGTGGATAAAAAGCCGCCTGATAATAACAATCAGATAACACAGAATATCAAAGATTTATTGGCTTCCAGGGAAATCGAGAATATTTTTGAAAACTCTGATTTCATTTATATGCTCAACCAGGCTTCCGGAGACAGGCAGATTCTGGCAAAACAGCTGAATATCTCACCAACCCAGCTGTCCTATGTAACCAACAGTAATGAGGGGGAAGGACTTCTGTTCTATGGAAATGTCATTATCCCATTCGTAGACAGATTCCCGAAGAATTCCCTCTATAAAATCATGACAACCCGCTTGGAGGAAACTTCTGAAGCAGAGTAAATCAAAGGAGAAAACAATGTTACGAGCAATTTCATATGTATTAACTTTTAGTGGCGGTGCTGTTTTTGGCATCGCTTTTCTCTGTTTATTACAGGCAGGGAAAGGGTATCCGAAGAAGGAGGAGTAAGTAGTGGCAGAACAGAGAATGAAAGTCAGGGATAAGAAAGTCCAGAAGATGACCAAGGATGGTCTTGTGGAAGAAAACCTGACGGATAAATCTTCTGTTCGTGTCAGTAACCGTGCCAGTGATGTGCAGATGGGAGGAAAACAGGGGGAAAAAGAATTAAGCCTTGTGGATAAGTCTTCCCGCCAGTCTGAACGGAGTGGGAAAAATATTCGTCCTTCTGTGCAAAAATCCAGAGATGCACCGGAACTGATACGGACAGAGAAGCAAAGTGAGGATTTTGGACAAAATAGAAAACAGCAAAAACGGAAAAGGATTCGTGCTGAAGTCGGAAAAGAATCCAGACTTGCAGGAAAATCTGAAGCCGGACAGTCAGGGAGACTGAAAGAAAAACGTGCTGATCTATCAGAAAACAGAGGAGACAGCAGGAGAAATCAGACCGGCGGCAGCAAAAAGCCAAAACAAAAGCAGCGTTTGAAATTTGCTTATGAGGAAACTGGTGCTTCTGTGAAAAATGACAAAGATATGGAGAAATTGAACCAGATGGATACGGATGGAGTCAATTTCCGCCATCAAAAACAGAAGGAAAAAGCCAAAAAGTTTTCTTATGAGGAAGCAAAAATGAAAAAGGAAGCTAAGCAGCATTCCAAGAAGGCACAGGTCTATCGGGCAAATGAAGGGGAAGCTCCTGGAAAGAAGAAATCCCGCTTGAAGTTTGGCGAAGGGGAATCTGTGAAAACAGAAAAAACTTTTGTTGTTAAGAAAGCAGGAAGTGCAACTTCCGCAGCATTGCACCGTGAGATCAGTAAAAATGAAGACGATAATGCGGCAGTAGAAGGTGCCCATAAGTTGGAAGAAGGCTGCGAAGGTATTTACCGGCTGGAACAGAGAAGTGCCAGACGAAGGAAACAGAGGGCTTCCAGAAAGAGAAGCAGACTGGAGAGACAGGCAGAGAAACAGACACAGGCTGCAGCCCGTCAGGAGCAGAAGAAACTGAAAAAACAGATTCAGAAGCAACAGATCAAATGGGATTATGCCAAAGCGAAGCGAAGTGAACAGACAGTAGGAACAGCTACAAAAGGTACGATTGATTATATTAAGAAGATTGGCGGTAAGGTCACCAACTTCTTTAAAGAAAACCGGAAGGTGTATATCAGTGTAGCAGTTCTGATCGGATTGATGTTTCTGATCATAACGAATGTCACGTCTTGTTCTGCAGTGTTTTTACAAAATGTGATCACTTATACCGGAACCAGTTATCTGTCATCGGATCAGGCAATCCGGGAAGCGGAACTGTATTACACACAGCTGGAAGCTAATCTGCAGGAGCGGATCAACAACATGGAATCTGAAGAACCGGGACATGAGGAATACCGATATAACATCGGACCTATTGAGCATGATCCGTTTATCCTGATCAGTTATCTGTCAGCAAAGTATGAAGAATTTACCTTTGAACAGGTAAAGCCAGAACTGGATGCTCTTTTTGCATTGCAGTATCGGTTAGAAACAGAAGCAGTCAATGAGATTGTGACAGAGACAGCAACTGTAAGAGTTGGAGAATCTTTGGGACAGGTTGTGACCAGTGGGTATTGTAACTGCCCAATTTGTTGTGGTATTTGGAGCGGAGGACCGACTGCCAGTGGAGCATATCCAACTGCCAATCATACCTTAGCGGTAGATGCTTCCAATCCGTTTGTACCAATGGGAACAAAGGTAGTTATGAATGGTGTCGAATATACTGTAGAAGATACCGGAGCTTTCGCAAGATACGGTGTACAGTTTGATGTCTATTATGACAGTCATGCGGCAGCATCTGCACATGGACATCAAACATGGGAGTGTTATCTGGCAGATGATAATGGAAGCAATGAAGTGGAAGTGACCAGGACAAGAGATGTAGATGTGCTGAATGTCACCTTAAACAGCGGAAATCTGATGTCGATCTGTCAGGACAGGCTGGGATTTTTCCAGAAAGAACTGTTCAGTGCCTACAACGATACAAAAGGCAACTTGCAGATGTTTGCGACACCGGTTGATTTTAACTGGTATTCCAGTGTGACCAGCTATTATGGATACAGGATTCACCCGATTTCTGGAGCAAATCAGTTACACAATGGCATGGATATCGGGGCACCGGAAGGAACAAAAGTGATGGCAGGACTGACCGGAACAGTTACAACTTCTGCTTATAACGACAGCTATGGCAATTATGTTGTTATCAAGGACAGTAAAGGCTATGAACTGCGGTATGCACATTTAAGTAGCCGGAGTGTATCTGCAGGAACATCTGTCACGAAAGGTGACGAGATTGGTCTTGTAGGAAATACCGGAAATTCCACGGGAAGCCATCTTCATATTGAACTTCTGAAAAATGGAGAGCGGTTAAACCCAATCTTTTATCTGGAAACAGGAGAAGGGGCAGGCTTTGGCGGTAATGAATATACCAGTGAAGCAGCACAGCGTTTGTTAAATGAAGCAGCGAGATATCTTGGAACACCGTATGTATGGGGCGGATACTCTCCTAGTGGATTTGACTGTTCTGGATTTGTAAGTTACTGCCTAGTTCATTCTGGTGTTAGAAACACCGGAAGGTTGACAGCACAGGGATTGTACAACATTTGTACACCTGTATCACAGTCAGATGCACAGCCGGGAGATCTGATCTTTTTTACAGGAACCTACGATGCAGGAGAACCAGTAACGCATATCGGAATCTATGTGGGCAATGGTCAGATGATCCATTGTGGGCATCCGGTGCAGTATACGTCCATCAACTCTCCATACTGGCAGAGTCATTTCTATGGATTCGGACGATGGTAAGAAAAAAGGGCGGCTGCATCAGCCGTCCGGAAAGGAGAACCGATGAAAAGTCTTGAAAAAGCAACGGCAGATTATGAGAAAGCCAAGGAAAAAATGGAAGCATCCAAAGCCAGATATGAAGCAGATTTAAAGCGGTTCAAGGCTGCGGAGATTGCAAAAACAGAAGCGGAAAATCTGGAAATTGTAAAAATTATCCGTGCGATGGATATGAGCATTCCAGAGCTGGAAGCTTTCAAAAAGAGAATGAAAAATGAATTACCCGGCAGGGTAGAAATACAGAAGGAGGAAACAGGGTCTGATGATGAATTTAGAGAAGATGAAACAGAAGAAATCTAAAAATAGCGTGAAAAAAGGATTGCTTGCGGCAACAACGATTCTTTGCCTGACATCGCCTATGTTGCAGGCACAGAGTGTGTTAGCGGCAGAGAATACAGCACCAGCAATTACGATTGAAAAGCCAGATGGCTGGAGACAGGGGGAAACGACAGTCGCAATTACTGTGGATGCCAGTCATATGCCAGAAGGATTTTCTATCACAAAAATTGAAGCGAAAGCTGGGAAAGACGGAAGCTGGCAGGATGTGACAGGGAATGGAAGTATTTCCATTACTGGTAATCAGACGGTCTATGTGCGTGTGACAGATGGTAATGGAAAGGTGTATGAGCAGAATCGTTCTATTAAGTGTTATGACACAGAAAAGCCTACGCTTTCTGCATCTCTGACAGATGGTGTACTGACGATTCAGGGAAATGATACCGTTTCCGGCATTACTTCTGTGACAGTTAATGGCACCACTTATACAGATCTGAAGGATGGAATGCTGAGAGTGCAACTGACACAGAAAGATTTTACAACAAAACAGATTGAAATCACGGTAACGGATGGTGCCGGAAATACTTCTGAAAAGTATGTGTTGCAGAATCCTTATTATGAATGGGCAAAGAAGCAGGCAGAGAAACAGAAAACTTCCATTGACAGTAATGGTGCAATGGCAACCACGACCAGTGCAGATGCAACTGGGACTGAGAAAACAACGACTTCACCGCTTCCGCAGGATGCACAGGCTTCTGAGCCGACAGATGCAAAAGGAACCGTGGATGATCGGACAGTGACAGGTATTGAGGAACAGCTTAATAAAGAAGGCGAGACAGCAGATTCTGTTACTAAAACAGCTACGGAAGGCACAAAAGAGTTTTATACCATTTCAACTAAGAGTGGTAAGATTTTCTATCTGATTATTGACAATTCAAAATCTCAGGATAATGTGTATTTTCTTACAGAAGTCAGTGAAAAAGATCTGATGAACTTCACACTTTCTGATTCGGTGACACTTCCGGAAGTGGATACGGTTTATGCAGAACCAGAGAAAAAAGCAGAGGAAGAAAAACCGGAAACGACAGAGACAGATGAGAAAGATAAGGTAGAGGATGATATTCAGATGCCTGAAGATAAAAGTCCATTTGGAACGTATCTTTTGATTGCACTGGTTGCAGTCGGAGCTGCGGCAGGAGGATATTACTTCAAAGTCTATAAACCAAAACATGAATATGATGACGAGGATGAGATGGAAGAGGATGAAGATGAATCCGAAGATTCAGAGTCAGAAAAACGGGAAGTAGATGATGCAGATGAGCAGGAAGAAAGTACAGAACCGGAAATCCTGAGAGATGAAGATTTTGACGATAATGTGCTGGAAGATGAAGAAGAGGAGCAGGAGTAAATGAAATTAGTGATTGCAGAAAAGCCATCGGTTGCGATGGCACTGGCTTCCGTTCTTGGAGCCAGAACAAGAAAAGATGGCTACGTGGAGGGAAACGGTTATATCGTTTCCTGGTGCGTAGGACATCTGGTGGGATTATGCGATGCATCGGAATACGATGAAAAATATAAAAAATGGAGATATGAGGATCTGCCGATTGTGCCGGAATGTTGGAAACACAAGATTTTGGAGGGCACAAAGAAGCAGTTCGGAATCTTAAAGAAACTGATGAGAGATTCCAAAGTAGATGAGGTGATCTGTGCTACTGATGCAGGACGTGAAGGTGAGTTAATCTTTCGTTTGGTATATGAGCAGGCAGGATGCAAAAAGCCGATGAAGCGGCTCTGGATCTCATCTATGGAAGAACAGGCAATTAAAGATGGATTTGCGTCATTAAAAGACGGTTCGTGTTATGACAGTCTCTATCAGTCAGCACTTTGCAGGGCAAAGGCAGACTGGTTGGTGGGAATCAATGCGAGCCGTCTTTTTTCCGTTCTGTATAACCAGAATCTGAAAGTCGGAAGAGTGCAGACACCAACACTTGCCATGATCGTGGATCGAAATCAGAAGATCAAGGAATTTACCAAAGAAAAATATTATATGGCTCATATCAAGTTTGATGATATGGATGCAGTTACAGAGCATTTTCAGAAAAAAGAGGATGCAGATAAAGTGGCTGCGGACTGCATGGAGCGGATGTGCGAAGTGGAAAAGGATGATGTGAAAGAGAAAACAGTCCGCCCTCCGAAGCTTTATGATCTGACCACCCTGCAGAGGGAAGCAAACAGAATATTTGGCTATACCGCTCAACAGACATTGGATGCCGTGCAAGAGATGTATGAGCAGAAGCTTGTCACTTATCCGAGAACAGACAGCCAGTATCTGACAGATGAGATGGGAGAAAGCACAGAAACTCTGATTCAGATGTTACTTGGGGAAATGCCTTATGCTGAAAGCCTGGAATATCAGCCGGACGTGAGTAAGGTATTAAATTCAAAGAAAGTATCTGATCACCATGCGATTATCCCGACCATGGAAGTAGCAAAGGCAGATATAGGTAAACTGAAAGAACGAAACTGCAAGATTTTGTACCTGATCAGTGCCAGGGTACTGACAGCAACCGCAGATCCTTATATTTATGAGAGTCATAAAAGCCAGATTACCTGTAATTATCATACGTTTTATCTCACGGCAAAGAAAACAAAGCAGGAAGGATTCAAGGCAATCGAAAATAAAATGAAACAGTTCTTTGGCGTAAAGAGTGAGAAAGAAGAGCCGGAGCTGGATATCTGGGCAGGCAAGCATTATGGTCCCTGTGATTCTTTTGTATCGGAGCATTTTACACAGCCACCGAAACAGTACACAGAAGATACCCTGCTTTCTGCGATGGAACGTGCAGGGAATGAAGAAATGACCGAAGATACAGAAAAGAAAGGACTAGGTACTCCAGCAACAAGGGCAGCAATCATTGAAAAACTGATTCAGTCTGGTTTTGTGAAAAGGGAAAAGAAAAATCTGGTGCCGACAGATGATGGCAATGTGCTGATTACGGTTCTGCCGGATGAGATTAAATCTCCGAAGATGACAGCAGAGTGGGAAATGGCATTGAATCACATTGCCCAGAATACAGAGACAGCAGATGAATTCCTAAATGGGATTACAGAGCTGATGCAGGAACTGGTTGCCAGATATCAGGGTATTTCAGAAGAAAAGAAAGAGCAGTTTCAGGGAAAAGCAAAAGGAGAAGTCATTGGCAAATGTCCCCGTTGTGGAGCTGATGTAAGGGAAGGAAAAGTAAACTTTTACTGTTCTGATCGGAACTGTGCTTTTACCTTGTGGAAGAATGATAAATTCCTTGCAAGCCAGGGAAAAAAGATGGATAAGGCGGCAGCAAAGAAGTTCCTGTCTAAAGGAAAAATCCATTATAAAGATCTGGTATCCAGAAAAACAGGGAGACAGTATGAAGCAACTGTGGAAATGGTTGATCCCGGCGAGGGGAATGTGCAGTTCAATCTGATTTTCCCACAACGATAAGTAGTGTATGGCAGGCAGTCTAAGGACTGTCTGTTTTCATACAAATATTATGAAAGAGAGGACCTTAGCATGAAGAAAAAAGGTAATTTTAGAAAAGTAGTATCTGGCTTGCTGGCAGGCATGACAATGCTTAGTACCGTGTTGTCTCCGATGACTGCATATGCAGCGGAGATTCAGCCAGAGGAAAAACCGCCACTTTATGAGGAAGTGAAAGACCTTCTGGATGAAGATGAGGTGGTGACTGCCAAAGATTATGAAATCGAAACAGGCAGTGTATTTGATGTGAAATCAGACTACACAGGACTGGAAATCAAGGATGCTGACAAGGTTAAAGTCACATTCGAGGAAGCAAAGAACGACAAGGATGAGGATTTTACGACAGATCATGCGGACACTTACAAAGCGGTCTATTATGTGGAACCGGTAAATCAGGAGCATCCGAAGTATCAGATCAGCCGAAAGCTGATTGTGCGTGAGAAAGAAACAGAAGTGCAGACAGAAACTGCAGGGAGTGAAGCGGTAACCGAATCCGAAACAGCTGGCAGTGAACAGCAGACAGAAGAAGCGGAGGATTCCGAAGCAGACTCGGAGATTACCGATATTGATGCTGATGAATTTGATGATTTAGTAGAGCAGGCACAGAATCAGGATACCTATGATGAAGAATCAGGGTTAGAGCTTCACGATGTTTTGGAACAGGCAGGAGACGAAGGGGTGGATCTTGATTCTATGGAAGAGGGAGAGATTGCAACATTTGAAGCAGTTTCGGCTTATTCAGCAAGAACTACACAGCAGGTAACGATTGAAAAAGGACCTCTGTATAGATATGCAGATTATAATCTTGGAACCTATCTGACAGAGCCGTACTATATCAGCTACGGAAGCGTCAGAGCAACTGCGTATTGTGTACAGCCAGCAAAACCAGGACCAGGATCTGGAAATTATACAATCACAAAGATCGGGGACAATCAGGCGTTAGCAAAAGTGTGTTATTACGGTACAGATGCCGCAGGGAGCGAAAGTTTTTTTGCGAATAAACACACGGATTTCTCAGAAGGAAAAAGATTCATCATTATTCACATGGCTGCATCGTATGCCAATGGAAGCAGTGATGCATTCTATGGAACAAATGCTACAGGCGAGGCTTTGGCAAAAGAACTCTATAATTATTGTGTGAATAAGCCGGAAATACCAGATGTAGCGATGTCATTTTCAAAACCGAATGTAAAAGCTTATGTAGATGGAAATGTTCAGAGAACGGAGAACATTAAGTTCAATGCATCTTCCCAGCAGAAAATTACAATGGACTTACCAAAGGGAGTAAAGCTCCATAATGTATCTACTGGAAATGTAAGTGCGGCAGGTGCAAGCGTAACAATTGGAGGAGGAACCACGTTTTATCTCTCAGCTCCTCTGACACAGACAAAAGATGTAAGTGCTTCTTTTTCTACAAAGATGAAGGGAAGTATTACAAAAGATTATTCAGCATATAAATTGACTACGAATGCAAGTGTTCAGGATCTGGCATTTGTGTTTGGAGAAGGTGTCGCTGATGAAAAATATGTAAGCTTAAAGGTGTCCTGGATTGAACAGGCTACGATCGAAATCGTAAAGAAAGACGATACAGTGGATGTCAATCTTGCAGGTGCAGTATTCGGTGTATACAGCGATGAGGCTTGTACAAAGCTGATCACTCAGATGCCGGCAACAGATAAGAATGGAAAATCTTCTGTTACGATCATCAAGACACAGGATACTGTTTATCTGAAAGAGATCACAGCACCACAGGGATATGTAGTAAATGCAACGGCAACAAATGTAAAACTGGTAGCAAGTAAGACCTCAGCTGTAACCGTGGAAAATAAGGAACAGCTGGCAGAGCTTACCATTTACAAAGAAGGACAGGTTCTGACCGGAGCAGAGGTCAGTGAAAATGGAACGGTATTTCAGTATGAAAACCGCAGACAGAAAAATGCAGTGTATAACGTGTATGCCGGGGCAGATATCGTAACTGCTTATGGTACAAAAGTGTACAGCAAAGGTGACCTTGTAAAAGAAAACCTGACAACAGGTGAGAATGGTTCTGTCACACTGAAAAACCTGCATCTTGGAACCTACGTGGTAAAAGAAACAAAAGCACCGGACTCTTTCTATAACGGCAGCGAAGAAAAGTCAGTGACTCTAACTTATGCTGGTCAGAACAAAGAAGTTGTATTTGCAGATGTGACTTTTAACAACGAGAGACAGAAAGCAGATGTTTCTGTAGTAAAACAAGATAAAGACACCAAGAAACCACTGAAAGGCGGTATTTTTGCTCTGTATGCATCCGATGATATCAGAAATGCAGACGGAAGCGTTGTTGTGAAAAAAGGAACGCTGATTGAGAAAGTAACTACTGGCGCAGACGGAACTGCAAAATTCACAGCAGATCTTCCGATTGGATATTCCTATTCCGTAAAAGAAGATCAGGCGCCGGAAGGCTATGTAAGAAATACAGAAGATGTGTATACGTTCAAGTTTTCTTACACCAATGATAAAGAAGCAACCGTATTATTTGCCCATACCTTCAGCAATGACCGTGTGACAGCAAAGATCAATTTATTCAAAGTTGATAAAGAAACAGGAAAAGCAGTATCACAGGGAGATGCCACACTGAAAGGTGCAGTTTATGGTCTGTATGCCCGTGAAGATATCGTGCATCCGGACGGAGCAACCGGAACTATTTATAAAGCAGGAGAACAGGTAGCATCTCTTACAACAGATGACAAAGGACAGTCTTCTGTAAAAGGTTTATATCTTGGCAAATATTATGTCAAAGAGATCACACCGCCGACCGGATACCTGGCAGATACAGAAGAGCATGATCTTGTGTGCAGTTATGAAGGAGATATGACAGCAGAAGTAAAAAGAGAGTGCACTTCCAGTGAGCAGGTCATCAAACAGCCATTTCAGAGCATCAAAGCAGCCAACAATGGAAAGACCGATGCAGATCTGTTATTCGGAGCCGGATTTACAGTTTATCTGAAATCTTCTCTTACAAAGAAAGCAGATGGAAGCTATGATTTTGATTCTGCCAAACCAGTAGTGAGTGGAGAAAATGGAGCAACTGAGATTTTCACAGATGAAAAAGGGTATGCCTGCAGTATTCCATTACCATTTGGAAGCTATATCGTGCGTGAAACTACAACACCGCACAATTACAAGCCAGTCGATGATTTTGAAGTGAATATCACAGAACATCATCCAAACGAGCCACAGATCTGGCGAGTGCTTCTGGATGAAGAGTTTAAGGCAAAACTGAAAATCGTGAAAAAAGACGATGAAACAAAGAAATCTGTATTGATTGCCGGAACAGAATTTAAGGTATATGACCTGGACAACAAGAAGTATGTGGAGCAGGTAACAACTTACCCAGTGACAACTACTCACAAGTCCTATTTTACGGACAGCCATGGATATCTGATCATGCCGAAGAATCTGAAGATCGGACATTACCGGATTGAGGAAGTCAATGCACCGGAAGGGTACACAATCAACAAGAACTATGTAGAGATTGCAGTAGATGCAAACACAGCATACCAGATGGATTCTGAGAGCGGAGATGCCATTATTACGGTAGATTACGAGAACCATCCGGTAAAAGGAAAGCTGACGATTTATAAAAAAGGTGAGATGCTGACCGGATTTAAGAAAGATTTTGTTTATGAAGAAAGATACCTGAAGGGTGCAGCATTTAATGTCTATGCGGCTGAAAATATCTATACACCGGATTACCAGAAAGATGAAAACGGAAACAGACAGCTGATCTATGCAAAAGATGCACTGGTAACAACGGTAACGACTGGGGAAGACGGAAAAGCAGTTGCTGATAACCTGCCGCTTGGTTCTTACTATGTAGTAGAAAAGACTGCACCGGAAGGATTTGTCCTGAACCATGACAGATCAGAAGTCGCATTTGTCTATGCCAATCAGGATACACCTGTGATTGAACAGGAAGTGACTGTTGGTGATGACCGACAGAAAGTTGCAATCCAGATAGAAAAACAGGATGCAGAAAATGGTGCAACCGTAGCAGGAGCTGTCTTTGGTATCTATAACAAAGAAGATATCAAGGCAGATGGAAAAGTAATCGTGAAAGCAGACACACTCTTACAGGAAATGACTTCTGATAACGGTGGTCTTGCAGCATGTACGCTGGATCTGCCACTTGGACAGTATTATGTAAAAGAGTTAAAAGCACCGGCGGGATTTGTATCCTCTGATGAAGTTCTGAATCTGGATGCTTCTTACCAGGGACAGGATGTGAAGACAGTAAAACTGAAAACAGTGAAAAAGAACCAGCCGACAACAGTAGAAATCACGAAATCTGATGTAACAACAGGTGTGGAGCTGGATGGGGCAAAACTCACCGTTCTTGATAAAGAAGGAAATGTTGTGGATCAGTGGACTTCTGTAAAAGATCAGCCACATGTGATCAAACGACTGACAGTTGGTGAGGAATACACCCTTCGTGAGGAAATGGCACCTTATGGTTATCTGAAAGCAACGGATGTGAAGTTCACGCTGGAAGATACCGCAGAGATTCAGAAAGTAGAGATGAAAGATGAAGTACCGACAGGACTTCTGATCATCAACAAAAATGGAGAGTTTTTGGATAAAGTGACACTTCTGGACAATGTAAAAGGTACTGTGGATCATCTCTTTGAATATGTAACTGGAAGTCTTACAGATGTAACTTTCGATGTATTTGCTGCGGAAGATATCAAAGCGGCAGATGGTGTCAGTGAAGATTATTTCAAAGCAGATGAAAAAGTAGGAACCATTACTACGGATTCTAATGGTATTGCACAGATGGAAGATCTACCGGCTGGCAAGTACTATGTGAAGGAAGTAAAAACTGCCCATGGTTATGTGCTGGACGGAGAGCCGAGATATGTTGATCTTTCCTACCGTGATCAGGACACACCAGTCATTACTTATGATGAGAAATGGCAGAATGCCCGTCAGAAAGTAAAGGTTACGGTTGTGAAGAAAGAAAAAGATACAGACCGTGTCCTTGCAGGTGGTGTCTTCGGTCTTTATACCAGTGAAGATATCAAAAATGCAAAGGGCGAGGTACTCCTTGAGAAAGACAGTCTGATCGAGCAGCGAGTAACGGATGAAAAAGGACAGATTACTTTTACGGCAGATCTTCCGGTAGATGGAAAATACTATGTGAAAGAAATCTTTGCGCCGGACGGATTTGTTACAACAGAAGAAGTACAGGAATTTACCTTTGAATATGCCGGAGAAGACCAGGCAGAAGTAAGCTACGACTTTACTTTTGAAAATCAGCCAACCACAGTGGAGCTGTCCAAAACAGACCTGACAACAGGTAAAGAACTTCCAGGTGCACACCTGAAAGTAACGGATTCAGATGGCAATACAGTAGATGAATGGACTTCTACGGAAGAATCCCATGTAATCAAAGAACTGGTTGTTGGTAAGAAATACACCATGACAGAGACAAAACCGGCAGATGGATATGTCACTGCAGAAAGTATTACTTTCACAGTAGAGAATACAGCAGAGGTTCAGAAGCATGAGATGAAAGATGATGTGACAAAAGTAGAGATCAGTAAGACTGATATCACAGGAGAAACTGAGATTCCAGGTGCGAAACTGACGATTCTCGATAAGGATGATCAGGTAGTAGAGAGCTGGACTTCCACAGAGGAAGCACACTATATCGAAAAACTTCCAATCGGTAAATATACCTTACGTGAAGAGCAGGCACCGAAAGGATATCTTCTGACATTTGATGTGACATTTGAGGTGAAGGATACCGGAGAAATTCAGAAAGTGGCTATGAAAGATGATACTGCCAAGGGAAAAGTGATTCTCAATAAGGCAGATAAATCGTCAGGAGAACCGCTGAAAGGGGTAGAATTTGAAATCCGTGACAGCAAAGGAAAGGTTCTGGAAACCTTAAAGACAGACGCTGCCGGTCATGCAGAAAGTAAGCTGTATGAGATTGCCACATTTAAGAACGGCAAATATGATACAGCAATCAAGTATTATCTGGTGGAAACAAAAACACTGGATGGATACACACTGGATCAGACCAAGCATGAAGTGACATTTGCTTATGCGAATGACAGTACACCAGTCGTGGAAGTTACTTTCAATCTGACAAATGAGAAACCGGAAGTTCCAGAAACACCGAATACACCGGATACACCACAGTCCCATGAAGAGACAAAGGTATCAAATGCACCAAAAACAGGTGACAGCACGAATATTTGGCTGCCGATTCTGCTTCTGGTAATCTCCACAGGAGGTATGGCAGGACTTTATATCTGCAGAAAAAGGAAAAGCAAATAAGGAAAAGCAAATAAGGAAACCAACGGTTATGATTGGGAGCTTCTATTTGAGGCTCCCTTTTTCATACAAAAAAATCACAGAAAGGAATAAAAAACTATGATGAAAGCAATGGAAAAAAGACAGGAAGCACAAAAAAACCAGGAGAAAACTTTAAAGAGAATGATGGCTTATCAGAAGAAAGCCGAGCAGATGGTCAGCAGAAAAAGAATGAACCATCACATGATCAGAAAGGGGTAAAAGCGTATGATGAACAGAAAAGAATTTTATGAATATGTCAAAGACAATGTAAAGGAGTATCTGCCAGAGTCTTATAAGGACGCAGAAATCAAACTGCAGGAAGTAGAAAAAAACAACGGGTTGAAGTTGACAGGTATTACGATTCCAAACGGAGATCAGAGAATCGTACCGACAGTCTATCTGGATTCCCTCTACCAGGAATATATCCATGGAAAAGATGTAGACTCTTGTGTTGGCGATGTGGCTGATATGCGTATTGAGGCACAGGGAAAAGCAGAATTTTTTGATATGGGAGTTCCGGATATTCTGGATTATGAAAAGATGAAAAATAAGTTACAGGTAAGAATTTGTGATAAGGAATGGAATACCGATCGTCTTGCAGATAAAGTAGTCACAGAACACGGAGATTTTGCAGCTTATTATGCAGTAAACCTGGAGGAAAATGGAGAGGGAATCAGCAGTATTCCAGTAACTGTTTCTCTGATGAATGAATGGGGAGTATCTGTCGAACAGATTCAGGCAGATGCGATGATGGCAGATAAGAACAGAGGTGTGCAACTGGTGGATATGACACAGATTGTCGAATCCATGATTTTTGGAGGAACACCAAAGAATCTTTTGAATGAAAAACTGGATATGGAAACTGTGGAGAATCCAATGTTCTGCCTTACCAATGAATCTAAGATGAATGGGGCTTCCCTGTTACTGCAGGAAGATATTCGTAAACAGATTGGGGAATGTTTGGGAAGTGATTACTTTGTCATCCCATCTTCCGTTCATGAAGTGTTGATTCTCCCTGATAACGGAATTTTTCAGGTTCCAGAATTAAATGCGATGGTACAGGAAGTCAATGAGACACAGGTGGAAAGACAGGAACAGCTTTCTGATAAGGTTCAGTTCTGTGATAAAAAGACAGCAGTAATGGAAAATGCTGAGCGCAGGGAAGCACGTCTGGAGAAAGAAAAAGCAGCTGAAAAAGCGGAAGTAAAAGGTGGAATCCATGGAAGATTGGAGAAAGCTAAGGCAGAAATCAAGGCAAAAGAGTCAGACAAAGTGCCAAAGAATAAGTCAAAAGATCTTGCCACAGCATTATAAAGAGTAACAATGATGATTTTAAGGGGACTGTGCCAAGCAGTCCCTTATTTTATGAAAAGGAGTAGCACATGGCAAATAAATTATATGCAATGGAACAGCTGACGGAAGAGGTGGCAAAAGATGTAGCTGCCAGTCCGCAGGAATGGATGCGGTTCCTAAACACGGCATCCAGACTGTACAAATACACTTTTCCAGAACAGCTTTTAATTTATGCACAGCGGCCGGAAGCAACTGCCGTAGCATCCATGGAAATCTGGAATCAGAAGATGTACCGCTGGATCAAAAAGGGATCTAAGGGGATTGCCTTGATTGACAATACTTCCGGACCGAAAACAAAACTTCGTTATGTATTTGATGTGCAGGACACTTATAAAGTGCGGAATCTTGGAAAGGATCCTCAGTTATGGAATCTTCCGGTGGAAGGAGAACAGCTGGTGGCAGATTATCTGCAGGAGCAGTTATCACTGGAAGATATAGAAGGAGGACTTGCTGAAAGTCTGCATCAGGCAGCGAAGGAGAGTATGCAGGAATGGCTTCCAGATGCATTGGAAGAACTGAGACTGGATGTAACAGGGACATTTTTGGAAGAACTGGACGAACAGAATCAGGAAGTAGAATTCCGGGAACTGATGACCAATAGTGTCTGGTATGTATTACTAAACAGGTGTGGACTGGATGTACAGGAATATCTGGATGCAGAGGATTTTCGGCATATAACGGACTTCAATCAGCTGAAAATATTAGGACATCTGGGAAGTGCAGTCAACGAGATCAGCAGACCAGTTCTGATGCAGATTGGACGATATGTTCTGAATGATCTGGAAAATGACCTGAAAACGGTTGCAAAAGAAAAAGAAGTAGCTTATAATGAATTTAACACGTTAATTCGTGAAAGTAATACAGATAACACAGAAGATAGAGAAGAAAAAAAGGAGGAAACAGACTATGAGAGAGATCAGTTACAGCCAGAACGGAGAGTATCAGATTCCAGATATCAGCCTGGAAGAGACGAGAGGAACCATCGGCAAGTACGGAATGATGCGGAAAGAGTATCTGAGAAATCACAAGGTAGCCAGGTTCAACATTCTGACACTGCAGAACCGTCTGGACAGTCATCTGATGGAGATCGACAGCCAGGCAAGACAGAGAGTAGACGACCTGATGAACGAACTTCTGGAGAAAGATCCGGCACCGGACAAAATGGCAGACGGGATGGCATGGACCAGACA
Source organism: Coprococcus sp. RTP21204st1_G4_RTP21204_210225 (assembly GCF_040915385.1). NCBI lineage: Bacteria > Bacillati > Bacillota > Clostridia > Lachnospirales > Lachnospiraceae > Coprococcus > Coprococcus sp. RTP21204st1_G4_RTP21204_210225. Next base: position 90,486 of record NZ_JBCPDP010000009.1, read on the forward strand.
CATGAACCAGATCAAGGCACAGGCAGAGGAGCTGGTGATTCAGGAGATTATTTACAGTTAAGTCTGTTCCCAACAGAAGAGGAACAGTTAGGAGAAATAAGGAAAGCGGCAGCTGCATTGGAACAGCCAGCCGCTTTTCTTATTTCCGATGAAGTGGTAAATGATATTCTCCGCACGGGAAGCGGACAGAAAAATACACTGTTTCATATTACAGCAAGACTGATTGAAGGTCTGGATAATGAAGAAATGCGGAGTTTTCTGAAAGATGAATATGGAACTGGTGGCAAAGGATTTACCATAGATGGTCAGAAAATCAGTATCTGGTATGACAATGATGGTATCCGTATCCGGCGAGGGGACTCTGCCAGAAGAAACTTTGACCGCATGGTTACGTGGGAAGAAGCAGCGAACAGAATTCGGGATATGTATGAGGATGGAAATTACGTGGATAATTTGATTTCCAATAATGCCATTGAACAGGAGCAGGAAGAAATGACCAATCTTCTTGCACTTCATTTTCGGGATACTTGCAGAAACTGGGAAAAGAAACAATCATATTCAGACTGGCAGGATGTAGTGAGTGGAGCATGGACAGATCAAGAGGAAGCAGATGCGATTGTCTATCGTTTTGAATGGCTGCAGAAATATATGGATGAGAATCCGGGAGATTATCACCGCTGGGAGATTCAGCATAATCCGGAATATTTCCAACGCTTTCAGGATCTTCAGAGGGAGCGTTCCTGGGTAGACCAGAAATTTACGGTCGAACGTCCGGCACTATCCTTTATCACTCAGGATGAAATTGACGCAGTGTTAAGAAGAGGCGGCATTACTGCAGGAGGACGTAACCGAATCTATGAGTATTTCATGGAACATCATGATATGAAAGATGCAGCTGAATTCCTGAAAAATGAGTATGGAACAGGTGGTTCCTCACCCGGAATACCAGGAGCAGATGCTTCCGACGCATCCCATGATGCAAAAGGATTAAAACTTGCAAAAGGGAAAATTGGCAGTCCAGAGGTAGAAGTTTTATTAAAGTGGAACAAGGTTGCAGAACGTGTTCGCCAGTTAATCCGCACAGATGATTATTTGTCACCGGAAGAAATGGAAAAGTACGAAGAACGACAGGAAGCACAAAGACTGGCAGATTTGGAAGAAGCACAGCAGATGTTAGGAGAACAGCTGGAGCAGGATACTTTGACAGCGGAAGATATAACTGATTTGCGATTAGTTGATTCAGAATATATGTCTGGTACCAGAACAAAAATCCACGATTTTGATTGCAAAGTTAAGGGAGAAGCGAATCGACTTCAATACACATTAGAATATCATGATGATGGAGAAGGTTTCACGATTCATACGGAAAAAGATGATATTTGGAATCGAATGTCAACACAAGAATTGGAACGTCTGGATGTAAAACTCGGACAAGAAGTACTTTATTATCATTATCACAACAAAACTGTAAATGCGGATACTTTAGATGAATTACGGGAAATCAGGGAAGAAATTATGGAGGAAGAGTCCTCGTATTTTACTGCTATTTCTCAACGTGTGTGGACAGATTATGATAAAAAGGAAAAAGAATTATCGGGAGAAGCTGAGGTATCGGAAGAAAAAGAATCTTTGGAAGAGATTAACGGAATAGCAGAACCGATTCCAGCAACGAACTTCCGCATCACAGATGATGAACTTGGACAGGGAACACCGAAGGAGAAATTCCGAGCCAATATCATGGCTATCCAGTTGTTAAAGAAATGTGAGGATGAGAACCGCAATGCGACATCAGAGGAACAGAAAATCTTATCCAGGTACGTCGGCTGGGGAGGTCTTGCAGATGCATTTGATGAGACAAAAGCTGCATGGGAGACAGAATATCTGGAATTAAAGACGGTTCTTACACCAGAGGAATATGCTGCAGCCAGAGCTTCCACCTTAAATGCTCATTATACACAGCCGATTGTGATTGAAAGTATGTATCAGGTGTTGGAGAATCTGGGATTTACAAAAGGAAATATCCTGGAGCCATCTATGGGAGTCGGGAACTTCTTTGGAATGCTTCCAGAGAATCTAAATCAGTCCAAACTCTATGGTGTGGAACTGGACAGTATCAGCGGTAGAATTGCAAAGCTACTCTATCCAGATGCCAATATTCAGATCAAAGGTTTTGAGAAGACAGATTATCCTAATGATTTTTTTGATGTGGCGATTGGAAATGTGCCATTTGGTGCATACAAGGTCAATGACCGTCAGTATGATCGCTACAATTTCATGATCCATGATTACTTTCTCGCCAAGACGATAGATCAGTTACGTCCAGGTGGCGTGGCGGCACTGATCACAACAAAGGGAACTATGGATAAGGCGTCACCGGAAGTCCGGAAATATCTGGCAGAGCGGGCAGATCTGTTGGGAGCAATCCGACTGCCGAACACAGCTTTTAAGGCAAATGCGGGAACAGAAGTCAGTGCTGATATCTTGTTTTTCCAAAAGAGGGAAAGCCTTACGAAAGAAATGCCGGAATGGATAAATCTGGATAGTGATGTCAATGGAATTACGGTCAATCAGTATTTTGTTCAGCATCCGGAAATGATTCTGGGTGAGATGAAAGAAGTGTCCGGTCCGTATGGTATGGAAACAACCTGTGCTCCAATGGAAGGAGCTGATTTGGAATTACAGTTACAAGAAGCTGTGAAACAAATTAAGGGAAGCATGGTACCGGCAGTAGATGTGGAAACAGAACTGGATGAGATGCCAGAGAGTATTCCGGCTGATCCGAATGTTAGAAATTACAGCTATACGGTGGTAGATGATCAGGTATATTATCGTGTCAACTCTTTGATGAATCAGGTGAAAATGCCTGCAGCCACTGCAGAACGTGTAAAAGGCATGGTTGCAATCCGTGATACCGTTCGTGAGCTGATCGCCATGCAGATGGAAGAATTTGTCACAGACGAAGAAATCCAAAAACAGCAGGAAAAACTGAATCAGGTGTATGATACCTACACAGCAAAGTATGGAGTTATTGGAAGTAATGCTAATAAACGGGCATTTTCTGATGACTCTTCTTATTGTCTGCTGTGTTCCCTGGAAGACTTGAATGAAGATGGAACATTGAAGCGGAAAGCGGACATGTTCACCAAACGAACCATCAAAAAGGCGGTTGCTGTGACAAGTGTGGAGACAGCCACAGAAGCACTTGCTCTGTCTTTAAATGAAAGGGCTAAAGTAGATCTCCCATATATGGCACAGCTGACCGGAAAGACCGAAGAGAAAATTACAGAAGAGCTGGTTGGAGTTATCTTCAAAAATCCACTGACAGACCAGTGGGAAAGCGGAGATGAATATCTCTCCGGAAATGTTAGGGATAAATTAAATACTGCGAGAACTTTTGCAGAGAATCATCCGGAATTCACATCGAATGTGCGTGCACTAGAGGCAGTTCAGCCGAGAGATCTGGAAGCATCGGAGATTGAAGTGCGTATTGGAGCTACCTGGATTGAACCTTCGGATTATCAGGATTTTATGCAAGAAACATTGCATACACCATGGTATCTGCTTCAGAAAGAAATACAGGTGAAATTCTCTGAGGTAAATGGTGAGTGGAGGATTACAGGAAAGAATGCCGACAGTCCCCAAAATGCGTTTGCCTATGCAACGTATGGAACTGAGAGAGCAAATGCCTATAAGATTCTGGAAGATACCCTGAACCTGAAAGATGTACGCATCTATGATAAGAGTGTCAATGAAAATGGTGATGAGATCCGTGTCCTTAATAAGAAAGAAACCATGCTGGCATCACAGAAGCAGGATGCCATGAAAGCAGCATTTAAGGACTGGATTTTTAAAGACCAGCAGAGACGTGAACGACTGGTAAAGGTGTACAATGAACGATTTAATAGCATCCGTCCCCGTGAATATGATGGCAGTCATTTGACTTTCCCAGGAATGAATCCGGAAATAGAACTTCGTCCGCACCAGAAAAATGCAGTTGCACACCAGCTTTACGGAGACAATGTACTTCTGGCACATGTAGTAGGAGCTGGGAAGACCTACGAAATGGTAGCGGCGGCAATGGAAAGTAAAAGACTGGGATTATCACAGAAGAATCTCTTTGTCGTGCCAAACCATTTGACGGAGCAGTGGGGTGCAGAATTCCTACAGTTATATCCGGGAGCCAATATCCTGGTTGCAACCAAGAAAGATTTTGAACCAGCAAACCGAAAGAAGTTCTGTGCCCGGATCGCTATGGGAAATTATGATGCTATTATCATTGGACATTCCCAGTTTGAGCGTATTCCAATCTCTGATGAACGTCAGGAAGCCATGTTACGGAAGCAGATTGATGATCTGGAAATGGCAATTCAGAGTGCAAGGTATGAACAGGATGGCGGACATTATACCGTCAAACAGATTGAAAAGACCAGAAAGACACTGCAGACAAGGCTGGAAAAACTGAATCAGAAAGAGAAAAAAGATCAGGTAGTTACGTTTGAAGAACTGGGAGTGGATCACTTGTATGTAGATGAAGCACACAGCTATAAAAATGCGTTTCTTTATACAAAAATGAGAAATGTAGCCGGGATTGCACAGAACGAAGCACAGAAGTCGGCAGATATGTTCAATAAATGTCAGTATCTGGACGAGATTACCGGAGGAAAAGGCATTACTTTTGCTACAGGCACACCAATCAGTAACAGCATGACGGAATTATATGTTATGCAGCGGTATCTGCAGAACAGTAAATTACAAAATATGGGACTTGGACTGTTTGATTCCTGGGCTTCTACCTTTGGAGAAGTTGTCACGAGCATCGAACTTGCACCGGAAGGAACTGGATATCGAGCAAAATCAAGATTCGCCAGATTCTATAATATCCCAGAACTGATGAATATGTTTAAGGAGATTGCAGATATCAAGACTTCCGATCAATTAAAGCTTCCAGTGCCGGAAGTGGAATATGAAACAGTGGTGTTGAAACCAACGGAACAGCAGAAAGAAATCGTAGAAAGTCTGGGAGAACGTGCAGAAGTTGTCAGAAACGGCGGGGTAGATGCCTCGGTTGATAATATGCTGAAAATTACCAATGATGGAAGAAAGTTAGCATTGGATCAGCGTTTGGTGAATGAATTATTGCCAGATAATCCGGAAAGCAAAATAGCAGTCTGTGCAGAGAAAAGCTATGAAATCTGGAAAGATACAGCAGCACAGAAATCAGCACAGTTGATTTTCTGTGATTTGAGCACACCGAAAGGCGATGGCAGTTTCAATGTTTATGATGATTTGAAGCAGAAACTGATAGAGAAAGGTGTACCGGAAAAAGAGATTGCGTTTATTCATGATGCAAATACAGAAGCAAAAAAGACGGAGCTGTTTGGGAAAGTGAAATCCGGACAGGTTCGTTTTTTGATTGGCTCAACAGCAAAGATGGGTGCAGGAACCAATGTGCAGGATCGTTTGATTGCCCTGCATCATCTGGATATTGGTTGGAAACCATCTGACTTGGAACAGAGGGAAGGACGTATTATCCGTCAGGGAAACCATAATAAAAAGATTCATATCTTCCGGTATGTAACTGAATCCACATTTGACAGCTACATGTGGCAGTTGATCGAAAACAAGCAGAAGTTTATTTCCCAGATCATGACCAGCAAAGCACCGGTCAGAAGCTGCGAAGATGTGGACGAAGCGGCACTGTCCTATGCAGAGGTCAAAGCACTGGCAACCGGAAATCCAGCAGTAAAAGAGAAGATGGCATTGGATGTGGATGTGGCGAAATTAAAGCTTTTAAAAGCGAACCACATGAATAACCAATACCGACTGGAAGATGATATTGCAAGGAATTTTCCGCAACAGATTGCAAAACTGATGGAGATCATTGACAGCTATAAGGCAGATATCGCTCATTTTTCTGAGCATAAAATTACAGATCCAGAGCAGTTTTCTATGGAAATCAGTGGCAAAGTGTTCACAGAAAAGAAAGAGGCAGGAGCGGCTCTTCTGGCGGTCTGCAAAGACATTAAGTCTGTAGATGCAGCTATGGACATTGGAAGTTATCAGGGATTTAACATGAGAATCCAATTCGACAGCTGGAGCAAAGAGTTTATCCTGTCTGTAAAGCATGAATCGGTAGCTAAAGTTCGGTTGGGAGCCGATGCCCTGGGAAATATCATTCGTATCAATAATCTTTTAGAAAGTTATCCGGAAAAACTGGCAGAAGCAGAACAACGGCTGGAAACGGTACAGGAGCAGATGACAAATGCCAAAGAGGAAGTCGGGAAGCCATTTCCAAAAGAAGAGGAGTTGAACCAGAAACTGGAGCGACTGTCAGAGTTAAATGCACTTCTCAATATGAATGAGCGGGAAGATACAGAAACAGAGCAGTCGGAATCAAAAGAGAAAGAAGAAAGACCGGCACGAGGTTCTATCCATGAGAAGCTGCAGATTTATAAAGAAAAGAGTCAGCGGGAAAGTGGCAAGGAAACCAGAAAACAGGACTTCGGTTTGGAATAAGTAAACAGGAAAGATGGCATAATTTGGTAGAAGAAGGTTCTGCCGGTTATGCCATTTTTTAGAACACAGGAGGAATTTGAATGGCGAGAAATATGATAACAGGAAAAGAAACGCAGAAAATGCAGGAATATACGCAGGAACAGATAGATCGTGCAGAACACATGGGAATAGAGATTCCAGCGGATGTAAAGGAACAGATTTTTGAATATGCAAATCTGATTGGCGAGGAAGAGAAAGTAAGGACGTTGGTAAGAAATCTGACAGATGCAATCAATCAGGCAGATGAAGATAAAGTAGAGGAACTTCTGGATGATGCAAAAATGGATATTCAGGACTTACCAGATCCAACCATAGGCAAGCTGGAATTACGTGACTATGGATATACAGCAGAGGATATGGTACCGCTCAGAAAAGAAGCAGCCTTAGATTATCACAGGATGGGTTCTAAGATTTATTGCTTGGGCAGCGATGGCGGTAAGGGAGAGTATGCAAGTAAAGAAATGATACAGGCACATGAAGGTCTGTTTGGCATGGAATCGCAGATGTGGGAACGGATAAGGGATCAGGATCTGGATTATGCCGATGAAGATTTTGGAGCATTTCAGGAGCCTATGAGTGTCATTGAGCAGGAAGAAGCACTGAAATTATACGATGCCGGAGCAGATATTTATCTGATTACTAATTTTTCGTCACCAATCTATGTCACGGAACGCATGGAAATCGAACGAGGACCGGAGCATTATCAGATGTCCATGGCAGAACGGGAGCGTTTCCGTAACCTGGAATGGGAAATGCAGAAATATCCGCAGATTCAGTCTTTGAAAGAGGCAAACCTGTTGTTAGGAACAAGGCGAACCTTTGGTATTTATCAGATCAAAGATGATTCACCGGGCGAAAATTATGCATTTATGAATATGAGTTTTATTGAAAGTCATGGTATGCAGATAAAAAAAGAAGATTATGAGCTGGTCTATGTTGGAGAATTACTGGGAAATACGTCACTGGATGATATTTTTGAAAGGTTCAACATTGATAGACCGAAAGACTTCCGTGGGCATTCCCTGTCTGTCAGTGATATCGTTGTTTTGAATGATGGGGAAAAAGTAACAGCTCATTTTGTAGACAGTATCAGTTTTGAACAGCTGGATTCTTTCCTGAATCTGGAAGAACAGGTTCTTAGTGAACTGGCATATGAGGTAGGAGAACGGTATTTTGCTATTCAGAGGACAGAAGAAGGATACGATTATTCCTTTTACGATGAAGATTTCCGTCTGATGGATGGTGGCGTCTATGAAAATGATGAAATTTCTATTGAAGAAGCGGCAGAGGAACTTTTGGAAGACGAAGGCTGGACTGGAGAACGCATCCGTGGGGATTATGATCAGTTGATGGAAAAAGTGAAAGAAATGGATGAGGTTGTAATGGCAGAGATTCAGAAAAGCCAGGGCGAATATAAGCCACTGGCTAAGGTAGAAGAACTGGAAGAGGCGAATTATAACATGATTGACAATGTACTTAACAATATGCCACTGAAGAAAGAACCTTATCTGGAATACTTTGCCACAGAATGTGATGAGTTCCATGATATGGGAGCTTATGAAAAAAGTACCGATGTTAATCAGATAGCTGCAGTCTATGAAAAATATAAGGAGAATCCAGAAACTGCGTATCTGGGATGCTCGATGGGAATTATCTATCGTGATCCGGAAGACAGTTACTACGATGATGCTGAATTTGCAATCGTAAAAGGAAATACAGTACTTGGAAATCTGATGGATGATGTTCGGTTTTATGGAGAGCTTGCACTGGTACGGGAAGGGATTGAGAAAATTCATGAAGCATTGCCGGACTACAAGTATGTACCGATGAGGGATGTTCGAGAAGCAATGTATCCAGAGAAGATGACCACAGAACAGCTGGCAGAGGCACTGGATGAGATTGCAGAAGCATTTGATCCGTATGATTACCGGGATCATGTAGAACCAGGGCAGGATACCTTACAGGAAGTCATGCTGGATCTGCAAAGTGGAAATGTTGGTTCTTATATTTCCTTTCTGAAGGATGTGATTGAAGAAGACTGTGAGCAGTCCGTGTGGGCAGGTGTTTTGCTGGAACGGCTGAAATCCTACGAACCAGATATATCCAAAGAAACAGAGCCGATGGTGTATGTGAATTACTGTGAAAAGCGGGAGCTGATGGAACCACGCTGTCAGAAGCTCTCAGATCTGGATTCCCGTACTGCACAGAAGGATAAGGAATGGTACGCAGACCGTAATCCGAGGACGGATGAGCCGATGGTAACAGCCCAGATGTTTTTTACTATATATTATGCGGAAAAAGGCGATAAAATGCTGCAATATTTCAAAGGGAAAATAGATATTGGAACAGGAAATGGCGGTATTTTAAGTCAGCTGAAACTCCAAAATGAACTGAAACTTACGGATGAAAGTTGGATTGGTTATCTGAAAAACAAGGGAAATGAAGAGTTTCAGAAGTGTATGGAAGATCTGACCGATATGCAGAACCATGTGCTGCCATATTTGCAGAGCTTTTGCAGTCTGGAAGAAAAAAGTGTGCAGGAAAAGCAGGAACGGCAGGTTGCAGAAAAGCAGGACAGCAGAGTAGAAGCGTCAAGAGCAGCGAATGTGACAAAAGGGGATAATGACAAAGCTGTGAAAAAGGTAGTTTCGAGTATGCAAACAGAAAAGAATAAAGCAACTACGAAGGCAAAGAAGCCATCTATTCATGAACGACTGGAAATCAATAAGAGAAAAATCCAAGAAAAGCAGGGAAAAGATGACCCGGAGAGAGGAGCTGATCGGGATGTAAGAACGGTATAAATTTATAGAAAGGCACTTGGCTCCGTTTTGGACATAGCAAAAGTGCTGACAGTGACGAACGAAGATGTGCTGCCTGCTTATTTGCAGAGAGTATCTGATTTTGAAGACTGCCTGCTTGCAACTTGTACGAAGGCGAATCAGTGTGATGCGATTGTGACAAGGAATAAAAAGGATTTTCTTTCCTTTTGGATTACACTGCTTTCTCCGGAAGAACTGCTGAATATTTATTCGTAAAATATGTTTTTACAATCGGTAGCAGAAGGAAAGTTGAATGATAACTCCGATCCAGCATACTGGAAAATATAAAAATTTTATAACAAAGTGGAAAACCCTGCGTAGGATCAGAAATGTTCTCACAGGGTTTCATGTATCTAATAAAATATAGAAATTTAGCTGATTTCTGCTAGAATAAGAAAAACTGTTAAAAAAATATCGTACATAGATCAAAAAGACTATATATGGGCGACCTTTTAAAGCCGATTTATATAAAATAGAAGAAAAAAAGGTGGTCGATACCGTGGATATAAAAACAGCGGTCATATATCGTTTAAACGATCTGATTAATCAGAAAGATATCACAGTGAATGAGGCGGCGGTATGTTCTGGCGTTCCTCCTTCGACATTAAAGAATATTTTGTATGGTCAGAGTAAGAATGCTGGCGTAGTTACAATAAAAAAGATATGCGATGGATTGGATGTCACAATACAGGAATTTTTTGCTGATCCCATCTTTGCAGATTTGGAACCCGAACTATAGGAAGAGTAAATGCTCATAGGATTCAGATTCTGCAGGATGGATTTTTTATGAAAAAGAGTTAGGAAAAACTAACCTATGAGGACATAGATGTATAAAATAGCAATTTGCGATGATGATAAAAATTATAGGGAGAAAATAGAGAAGGTTATAGAAACGGAAGGGATTCTTCCTAAGAGCGAGATACGGTTTTATGAATACGAGTCAGGAAAGGAACTACTGGAAAATGCTGATATTTTGCATGATTTGGTCTTTATGGATATGCGTATGCCCGGATTGGATGGGAATAAATCGGTACTGAAGCTGAGGGAATACAATAGGGCAGCGATATTGGTGTTCTGCTCCGGATACTTTGAACCGACTCCAGATAGCATCAATATTGGGCAGCCGTTCCGTTATATTATGAAAGACTTGCATGACAGAAGTCTGAAAAGGGAAATCCCTGCGATTTTATCAAAAGTAAAATTGCACTGTGGAGATTATTCCGTGACGGTTACATCAGCGGGAAGAGTAATTCGTATCTATACGGAAGACATTTTATATATCTGTCTGGCGAAAAGGGGTTGCTCTATATACGTTGCTAGGCAGGGGGAGATAGATGAGATGCATTGTAAGGAATCTTTAGGCGATTTATATGAACGTCTGGCCGGAAGGGGATTTGAGTATGCACATAACAGTTATATTGTAAATCTGGCGAAAGTGGAAGGATTGGAAAAGAATGTGGCGCTGCTACAGATGGGAATCCAATTGAATGTTTCAAGGTCGAGAAAAGGTCAGTTTGCTGACGCTCTGATCATGTTTCTTGGGGAAAGGAACGGCATGGTATGATAGTAAGAGATTTTTTGATCTGCCTTCTTCAGATGTATCTGTTGGAAGATCTGGAAAAGAACATGCTCCCATACAGAAGAGAAAACTTTTTGGGAAAATTTCTCGTATATTTTGTCATAGCGCTGGTAATGCTCGGAATCAACCACTTGGAATCCTCAATATTTAATATGGTAATGATTCCGGTAACGTATATGATTGTGTCAATGGTTGTGTTCCGGGGAAATATATGGAAGAAGCTGGTTATAGTATGCTGCTATTATGTGCTGGCAATTATTCCTGAATTTCTCTTTGCAACGCTTACGAATGCGTATGGCGTGACAGGTGCATCTGAGGGTTTTGGGACGGAAATAGAAAAGACATTAGCGCTACTACTGATGAGTACCATGACATTTCTGTTTATTAAATGCATTAATCAGGTAACGAGAAAAAGGGATTATCTGACGATTGAGAATAAAACTTTTACTGTGCTGCTCATGCTGCCAACCGCTACGATCATTATATTAGGATGTGTGTTTTATTCAAATATTTCTTTTGAAGGAATGAACAGGGTTATGGTTCCGGTAGGAGCTTCACTGCTGCTATTGACGAATATCTTCATTTTCTCAGTGTTTGACCGGTTTGTAGAGAAATCAGAAGAAGTGAAGAAGATGGCCCGGCTTTACCAGAAAAGCAGGGCGGAGATTGCTAATTTACAGTATATGAATAAGGTCAATGAGGATAACAGGGCATTCTTACACGATATAAATAAATTTATTTGTACAGTAGCCGGTTTGATGGAAGAAGGAGAAAATCAAGAGGTCAAGGAGATTATGGAACATTTAGGTGTCCGGATTCAGAGCCTTCAAAAAGGTGTGTATTGCGAACACCCGATCTTGAACAGCATCCTGTGCGAAAGGAAATTCCTTGCGGAATCTAAGAATATTTCCTATAAGATTACCCTGGGTAATGATCTCAGGCTGGACTTTTTGGAAGAACTGGATATGATCTCAATCGTAGGTAATCTTTTGGATAACGCACTGGAAGCGGCAGAAAAGACAAAAGATGGCCGATATGTAGAATGCAGGATGTATATGGGAAATGAGGAACATTTCCTTGTTATGGAATTTTGCAACGGGTATGTTGTTCCGCTGTTAAAGGACAAGGACCGGTACATAAGCACCAAAAGAGATGCAGACAGTCACGGGATCGGACTGCATACGGTTGGAAAACTGGTTAAAAAGTATGCTGGAATTATGAGAGTGGAGGTCGGAGAACAGGAGTTCTCTGTTAAGCTGATCTTTACAATAAAATAAAGATGTGCAAAAATCGCCCAAAAAGTTACCGTTTTTGCCACGGTAATTGAAAAGAGGGCGATTTTTGTGTAAACTTTCGAAAAAAAAGGAGGCATGTAACTATGAAAAAAACAATCAGAAAAAGCTTGGGTATCAAAGTACTTGGAGTTGTAAACTGTCTTGCACTCTGCCTGACGGCATATACGGCAAATCTGGCGTGCAACTGGCTGTACTATCAGGAAGAAGAGCCGGAAGAAGTTAAGAAAATGAGGAAATTCTAGTGTGGAAAAAAACTACCGGCTGGCTTTTTGAAGTGCAAAAAAGGAACGGGATTCTTGAAGAAAAAGACCGCAGGTTGTATGAATATGCTTACGGTGTACTGCTGGGCAGGGTCGCGATATACCTTATCACTGTCATACTTGGCATCGCAACGGGGAATTGGCTGGAGATGCTAGTCTTTTTATTGCCCTTTACTGTTCTAAGGCAGTATGCCGGAGGAATTCATTTAGAAAAAGCAGGGAGCTGCATGATTGTTTCCAGTATCCTTGTCCTTCTATGCAGTCAGTATCTGGCATCTGACCTAATTGTGACGTGGCAAATGCGGATTATATGGCTTGTCGCAGTTGGATTCATATTTGCTATGGCACCGGTGGATGCCAGCAGCAAGAAACTGGATGTGAAAGAGAAGAAAGTTTATGGGATGCGCGCGAGGGTAATTTTAGTGATTGAATGTGCGATAGCAGGTGTTTTTTCTGTGACCGGATATTCCCTGATCGTAAAGGGGCTTATGGTAGCGCATATTGTTTTGGCGTCCGGTTTGATATTGGGATGGATCAAAATTTTTTTTGACAAAGAGTTAGAGGTAACTAATTACAGGTAGAAATAAGAAATGATTGAGAAAAACATATTACAAAATGATGGTAAACAGAGAGAAAAAGAACATTATGCCAGAGGAATATAAAAGTGAATATGAAATTGATAAAAAATACGGAAAACATTAGTAAAGAGAAAATAACCTTGTTTTGTCTGCCATTTGCGGGAGGCGGTGCTTCTGCTTATAACCAGTGGGCGAAAAAGATGCAGGGGAAAGTAACGGTATGTCCAGTTCAGCTTCCGGGAAGGGAAGAACAGATCATGGAGAAACCGTATATAGATATGTCGGTTATGTTAGATGACCTGGAAGAGGCTGTAAGAAAGGTTGTGTACGGACCGTATGCCTTATGGGGACACAGTATGGGTGGGAAGATCGCCTATGAGCTGGAAAAACGGTTGGAGGCAGCGGGATATACTGCAAAATGTCTGTTTATTTCCGGCAGCCGGGTTCCTAGTATTCCGGAGCCAAATCCAATATATCATCTTCCGGATGAAGAGTTTAAGAGGGAACTGGGGAGATTTGAAGGGACGCCAAAGGAGGTACTGGAGAACCAGGAATTGCTGGATTTCTTTCTGCCTATGCTGCGGGCAGATTTTACCATGGATGAAACGTATTATGACAAGGCGGGAATAGTGCTGCATACGCCTATCGCTGCATTTGGCGGAGAAAAGGACGGAGAAGCGGATGAGAGTGCGATCTTGGAATGGGGAAAGTATACGGACAATGATTTTAACTACAGGATATTTCCGGGAGGACATTTTTATCTGCGGGATTGTGAAGACGAAGTAATAAGTGAGGTCATGAGACTGCTTTAGAGAATGAAAAATGGAGATTAAACGATACGGAGAAAAGGAATTTCTGTCAGCAGACAAACTTTATATCCGTGAAAATGAGATACATATATGGTGTATCCGCTGGTCTGAAATGACAGATTTCTGGAAGAACCATGAATATATCCTGAGTGGGCAGGAATTGGAGCAAGCCGGAAGATTCCGTTTTCCTGAAGACAGGATGCGTTATATAGCCGGGAAGGTTGTCGTGCGGATCCTCTTAAAAAGATACTTAGATATGGAAACGATTGATTTTTCTGTCAATGAACTGGGTAAGCCTTATCATAAAAAGATTGCAGGAAAGCGGACAGTGGATTTTAACATTTCGCACTCGGGTGAATTCATACTGGCGGTATTCGCTGTCGGAATGGATATCGGAGTGGATGTGCAGGAGATGGCAGAGTGCCCGGACTATAGGGAGATAGCGGAAAATTTTTATACTGCAGAAGAAGCGGAAGATGTAAAAAATGAAGGACCGGATCTGTTTTTCCAGTACTGGGCGGCGAAAGAGGCATATGTAAAGGCGCTTGGGATTGGATTAGGAAGAGGAATGGATTTCTTCTCTGTCAGAAACGGAAAAATTGCAGAAAAAGATAAGAAAGATCAGGACTGGTTTCTGTATCCGGTCAGGATCAAAGGATATGCTGCGTATGTGGCGGCGCATAAGAAAGGAGACAGATAAAATGGGTTATAAGAAAGATATGAGCAAATATGAGAATCTGGAAGGCTGGGAGAGATGTGGCTTTGGAGAACAGCTTGATAGGTGGGCGGAAAAATATGGAGAAAGAACTGCGGTCACGGACAGTGAAGACGAGATCAGTTATATGGAATTAAAGCAAAAAGCAGATTGTCTTGCGGCAGCTTTTCTGCGTAAAGGGATTTTAAAGGGAGATAAAGTGCTTGTGCAGCTTCCGAACAGGATTTCTTTTGTGATCGTGTTTTTTGCGCTTTCCAAGATTGGGGCGGTGCCAATCATGATGCTGCCGGCCCACAGGGAGGCGGAACTGGAAGGAATTATTGAACTGGCAAAGCCGGCCGCTTATATTGTGGTGGAGAAATATCTGGGATTTTCATATGTGCCGATGGCAAATGCGATGAAAGAGAAATATTCATGTATCCGGCATATATTTATAGATAGCGAATCCGGGGATATCAGTGGAATGATTGCGGAAACGTGTGGAGAAAATGGAGCATTTCCGGCTGTGGATGGGTATGAAACGGCGGTGCTTTTGCTGTCAGGCGGGACGACAGGGGTTCCGAAACTGATTCCGCGCACCCATACGGATTACATGTATAATGCCCGCATGTCCGCGAAGAGATGCCGCCTGGATAGCAGTGACGTTTATCTGGCGTCTCTTCCGGTAGCTCATAATTTCCCGTTATGCTGCCCGGGGCTTTTAGGCACGCTGGACGTGGGAGGAAAAGTTGTGCTTGCGTCTGCGACCAGCCCGGATGATATCCTTGACGCAATTACAGAGGAAGGTGTCACGATAACGGCATTGGTTCCTGCTATGGTTACTGTGTGCATGGAAATGCTGGAATGGGATGAAGATTATGATATATCCAGCCTGCGGATTTTGCAGGTGGGCGGCGCAATGCTGGAAGATTCCCTTGCGGATAAGATCATTGAAGAATGGCCGTGTAAACTGATGCAGGTATTTGGTACGGCGGAGGGGCTACTGTCCTTTACTAGCCCGGAGGATGAAGGTTCCCTGATCGCAAGATGCCAGGGAACTCCGGTGTCTCCTGCGGATGAAGTGAAGATTGTGGATGAAGAAGATAAGGCCGTACCGGAAGGAGTTTTTGGGGAATTATTATCCAGAGGCCCGTATACGATTGATGGTTATTATATGGCGGAGGAAGCGAATAAAAAGAGCTTTACGCCGGACGGATTTTACCGGACGGGCGATAAAGCTATGTGGACGAAAGACGGAAGGTTACGTTTGGGCGGGAGGATCAAAGAGCAGATTAACCGCGCCGGAGAAAAGATCATGCCTTCAGAGATTGAAGCTTACCTTTGCAGGCATTCGAAAATCAAAGAGGCAGCCGTTGTCGGCGTTCCGGATGAAACCCTTGGAAACCGGATATGTGCATTCCTTGTGACCGATGATGAAGCCGGGATCGATTTACAGGAAATCCACAGGTTCCTGCGGGAAATAGGCGTTGCGGCGTATAAAATGCCGGATCAGATAGAATGGGTAGAGACATGGCCGCTGACCAGCGTAGGAAAAATAGATAAGAAAGCATTAGAACGGATGGCACAGGAAAAATAGAAGGAGACAGAATTATGGAATATATAGAGATAAAGGAACAGATCAAACAAAAGCTGCCGGTAGCCAGAGATTTGGGAGATTCCGAAAATCTGCTGGAGCTTGGGCTTTCATCCCTGACGATCATGCGTCTGGTAAACCAGTGGAGAAAACAGGGGGTTAAGGTTTCATTCGGTTCATTGATGGAAAATCCTACCCTTGAAGGCTGGTGGGCGCTAATCCAGCGCAGCATGAAGAAAAAAGCGGGCAAAAAACGGGCGCAAGAATCTAAGATAACGCCGGAAAAGGATATGAAACAGCCGTTTCCTTTAACAGACGTACAGTATGCATATTGGGTTGGCAGGGATGAAGAACAGGCTCTTGGAGGAATAGACTGTCATGCGTATTTAGAGTTTGATGGGGGAAATATAGATCCGGAGCGTCTGGAAAAAGCATGGAATGTGCTGCAGTATCATCATCCCATGCTGCGTGCCTGCTTTCTGGAAGATGGGACACAGAAAATCCTGGATAAGCCGTATTGTGAAAAAATAAAGGTTCATGATTTTTCACGGATGCCATCTGAGGAAGCCGAGGCAATGGCAGTATCTGTCAGAGAACGTTTATCCCATCGGAAGCTAAAAATCGAGGAAGGCGAAGTGGCAGGAATAGAGCTTACGCTTTTTCCTGAAAATAGGGCACGCATGCACGTGGATATGGCACTTTTGGTTGCCGATGTACAGAGTTTGCAGATCTTATTGAGGGATTTGGCGGCTGCCTATCGCGGAGAAAGCCTTCCGGCAGAATCAAAAGGGTGGAATTTTGCTTCTTATCTGGAACGGCAGAAAGAGGAAGATAAGGAAGAGAGAAACAATGCAGAAGGATACTGGAAAAAACGCTTGGAGCATTTGCCGAAAGGGCCAGGCCTGCCACTGGCAAAACGGCCGCAGGAAGTGACAAAGACTGTATTCAACCGCAGGATTGTAAGGATTGGCAAGGAAGAGTGGGCTCATCTGCAAGTACGGGCAAAGGAATACCAGACAACTCCGGCAATGGTTCTTCTTACTGCATATGCGACGGTTTTGGAACGGTGGAGCAGGAATCATCGTTTCCTTATTAATATTCCATTTTTTAACCGGAAAACAGAGCAGCAGGGATTGGAAGACGTGATAGCAGATTTCACTACACTGTTATTGCTGGAGATTGACTGCGAAGGGAATCCGACGTTTGCAGAATTGCTAGACAGGATCCAGAAGCAGCTCCATGAGGATATGAAGTATACGGCATATTCCGGCGTGCAAGTCCAGAGAGACCTTGCACAGATGTATGGAGACGCATCGGCAGTGGCGCCGGTTGTTTTTGCCTGCAATCTGGGAACGCCGTTGGTAAATGATACGTTCCGGAAAGAACTGGGGCAGTTTTCCTATATGATTTCCCAAACGCCGCAGGTGTGGAATGACTTTCAGAGTTATGAAGATGAAAATGGCGTACAGCTTACATGGGACAGCGTGGATAAGTTATTCCCGGAGAATATGATCCCGGATATGCTGGAGTGTTTTGAGAATCTTCTGCATGAATTGGGAAAGAAGGACTGGAATCAGCGATTTGATGTGCTTCCTGAAAAAAGAAAAAGAGAAATTGAAGATACAGCGCGTACAGGAGTGCCGGAGCGTGTGGAATGCCTGCATTGGGCTGTTATGAACCATGCGGAAGTTTGCCCGGAAGATATTGCGCTTATTGATGCGGGAAGCGGAAGATCGGTTTCCTATGGGGAATTAAAAGCACGGGCGACAGCAGTGGCGGCAGGGATTTCAGAAAAGGATATTAAGGGAGTCCCGGTTGCACTTACCCTGCCGCGCGGGATAGAACAGATCGAGGCGGCATTAGGAATTTTGCTTTCCGGAAATTCATACCTTCCGGTCAGCTTAAGCCAGCCTAAAGATCGGAGAGCGTTAATCCATGAGAAGACGGGAGTCCGCTATGTGGTCACGAATCGGGAATTATCCGAAAAACTGGACTGGCCGGAAGGTACGGAAATCCTTGTGATGGAAGGTATGGAAGAGGGACAGGAAAATGTGAGACTGCCAGAGGTGTCGCCGAAGGACAGCGCCTATATCATCATGACGTCAGGCTCTACAGGTGTTCCGAAGGGTGTAGAGATTGCGCATGAAAGCGCATGGAATACGGTTCAGGATATTAATGAAAAGTACCATGTGACAAGTGCAGATCGGGCGCTGGCTGTATCAGCTATGGATTTTGACCTGTCGGTATATGATGTTTTTGGAATTTTAGGCGCAGGAGGAACATTGGTATTGCTTCCAGAGCAGGAGAGAAGGAATGCGGATTACTGGCTGGAACAAGTGTTGAAATATCAGATTACCGTTTGGAATTCAGTGCCGGTGCTTCTGGATATGCTTTTGATACGGGCGGAATCCATGAAACAGAAACTGCCGATCAGGGCGGTTATGCTTTCTGGAGATTGGATTGGGATGGATCTCCCGCAGAGGGTTGCGGCATGGACAGAGGATTGCCAGTTTGTCGCTATGGGAGGAGCTACAGAGGCAAGTATCTGGTCCAATTATCAGAATGTTACCCTGCCGATGCCGAAAAACTGGAAATCTATTCCTTATGGAAAGCCACTCAGATATCAGGCATATCGTGTTGTGGATGAGTATGGAAGGGATTGCCCTTACTGGGCAGAAGGTGAACTCTGGATTGGCGGTTTTGGTGTAGCAAAAGGATATAGGGGAGATTCTGCGCTTACGGGGCAGAAATTTATCACAGATCAGTATGGAAGATGGTATCGGACCGGCGATCTCGGAAGAATCTGGGATGATGAGACAATTGAATTTTTGGGAAGAAAAGACCATCAGGTAAAGATTCGCGGACACAGGATTGAATTGGGAGAAATTGAACATGCGATTCAGGAGTTTCCGGGTGTGGCTCATGCAGTTGTTGATACAGTTAGTGATGGTCATGGCAATAAAACGCTGGCTGCTTATATCGGAGCGCCGATACAGGAAGATTCTAAAGTTACAACGTATTTGTACGGCACAGATATCTTTGGCGGGGGCTGGAAAGAACTGAAGGATGATGTCAGCAATTGGCAGATGCAGCAGGAACGGAAGACAGCATACAAAAATTTCCTTGCCTATGCAGACCAGAGATGTGTACAGCTTATGCTGGAGACACTCATAGAGTTAGGCATTTTTGTATCAGAGAAGGAAGTTCTTTCGCAGAAGGAAATTTTTGAAAAAGGGAGCATTACGGAAACACAGAAGAATACTGTGGCAAGATGGTTGGAAATTTTAAAGAAGGAAGGAATCCTGAGAGAAGAGGACGGCAGACTATCGCGTACCGGGAAGGAAGTGGCTGTACCGGAAAAAGCTGGAGATACGGAAACGTATTTTAATAAACTGAAGCCGTATCTGAAGCATATGGTTACTGGGAATGAAGTTCCGCTGGACGTATTCTACCAGAAAGAGCCGGCTTTGGCTCCGAATATGCTGCTTCGGAGGATTCCGGGCTGCGAGGAAACAGTGGAAAGACTGGTGCAGGGATTAAGGCTTCTGGCAGAAGAACGCAGAAAAGAGCCACTCCAGATTATAGAAATTGGTACAAGGGACACTGCAATTACAAGACAGTTTTTGAATGCACTGGAAGATGTAAGCGTGGCTTATACTTATGCGGATTCTTCAAAATATTTTCTGCAGGAAGCAGAGAAAGAACTTGCGGGATATGAGAGAGTCGAGTTTGAGATGCTGAATCTGGAAGAAGGCATGGATAAGCAGCAGATGTCCTTGCATAGTTATGACGTTGTGATATCGGTAAATGCTTTACATAGAAATATTGATGCTGCGGATGCGGTAAAGAAAGTAGCGGAATTACTGAAGCCAAACGGAATATTGCTGATGACTGACCTTGTGGTAAGGACATACCTTCAGGAACTTACAGCGGCTTTTTTGGAAAATGGTTTTGCGGATATTCGGGACAAGAGAAAAGAAGCAGGGCTGGTTACCCCGGATTGCCTGCTGTGGAGAGAATGTTTATCAGAGGCAGGATTGGGCGAAGACTGTGCTGTGACAGAGAGATATGGAAGATGTATATGCTGCAGCAGACAGCAGGCGTCTGTCCTGTCCTATCATAATGGAGCACTAAGGGAATATCTGTCAGAAAAACTGCCGGAGTATATGGTTCCACAGAACTATCATTTCATGGAGCAGCTCCCAACATTGTCCAATGGGAAGATTAACAGGAAGCAATTGCGGGAAGATTTTAAAGAAGAAACTGCGGTTATCCGATTTTCAAAGGCAACGACAGAAACAGAAGAAAAGCTTTTAGATATCTGGAAACAATTATTTGGATATGAAAATATCGGAATTGAAGATAATTATTTTAGCCTTGGGGGAGACTCGCTGATTGCCACAAGGTTGATCTCGGAAGTACAGAAAACCTTCGGCTGCAAAATAACGATCAGCACGATTTTTGAAAATCTGACCGTAAAATCTCTGGCAAAAGCTATTGAACAGTCCGAACAGAAAGAAGATACACTGCAGATCAAACCGAATCTGGAGGAAGCATATCATCCGTTCCCATTAACCGATGTGCAGTATGCTTACTGGCTTGGCAGAAGCGGATTGTATGAATTGGGAAATGTTGCAACGCACTGTTATTTTGAACTGGATGCAGACGGCCTTGATACTGAGTGCGCAGAGGCGGCATGGAATCTGTTGATACAGAGGCATGGGATGATGCGTGTTATTATCCAGCCGGATGGTATGCAGCGCATACTGGAGAATACTTCACAGTATCATATTGACGTGACGGATATCCGACAATTGGAAGTGACAGAAAAAGAAAAGGCATTGGATGAAAAACGGGCAGAGATGTCTCATCAGGTAATTCAGACAGATGAATGGCCTCTGTTTGATGTGCGAATCACTAAAATAGAGGACCAGAAGCATAGAATCCATATCAGTTTTGATAATATTATCTTTGATGGCTGGAGTATGTTCCATCTCTTAAATGAGTGGGCAGAAGTATATCGAAATGGAAAAGCGGAAATGCCGATTACTTTGTCTTTCCGGGATTACGTGCTGGGACTGGAGCAGATAAAGTCTACCTCTGCTTATGAGAAAGATAAAAAATATTGGGAAGACCGGGTGGAGACTTTTGCGGACGCACCGGATCTGCTGCTTGCAAAGAACGAAAGCCAGATTACAGAGCAGCGTTTCTGTCGCCGGAGCGCAAAACTGTCACAGAAAGAATGGCTGTCTGTAAAAGACGCGGCGGGAAGACTGGAGGTAACGCCTTCTGTTCTTTTGATGAGTGCTTATGCGGAGACTCTCCGCTTGTGGAGCAGTAATAAGGATTTTACACTTAATCTGACGCAGTTTGACCGGAAACAATTGCATCCGGAAGTGAACAATCTGGTTGGAGATTTTACAACACTGACATTGCTGGAGATAAAGAATGCAGGGAATAATTTTGCGGAAAGGACAAAGGCAATTCAGAAGCAGCTTACAGAAGATCTGGAGCATACAGCTTATGGCGCGGTTGAACTGGAGCGCGAATTAAAGAAAAAGACTGGAAATATGCGGGGCGCTATTATGCCGGTAGTGTTTACCAGTGGTCTTGGCGTGGAGCAGTGGAATGAAGGCAAGTGGCTTGGAAAACTGAATTATAACATTTCACAGACACCGCAGGTGTGGCTGGATCATCAGGTGGTTGAAATGGATGGCAGCTTATGCCTGTTCTGGGATTCTGTAGATGAATTGTTTTATCCGGGAATGCTGGATGAGATGTTCCGGGCATATACCGGCCTGCTTCATACGCTGGCAGTTCATCCGGAGATCATGCAGGAAAAAACGGCAAGTTTGGTAACAGCGGAAATTTCAGATAAACGGCGTCAGGCGAATGAAACGGCGATTGAATTTGAAGAGAAAACATTGGATGGATTATTTTTGGAGGCGACAGACAGATTCCCGGATAAGGAGGCGCTGGTAACGTGCAGCAGGCGGATGACATATAGGGAGATAAAAGAAGAGGCGTTTTACATTTCCGGGCAGTTGAAGAGCATGGGAATAAAAAAAGAAGAGACGGTAGCTGTATTTATGGAAAAAGGGTGGGAGCAGGTAGTTGCTGTTTATGGAATCATGTTTGCCGGAGCCGCATATCTTCCGATAGATATCCATAATCCGAGAGAACGAGTTGAAAAGATTCTCCGTGACAGTGGAACAAGAATCATTCTTGTGCAGAATCAGGCGGATGAGCAGGATACCGAATGGATGCACGAGTGGGATTGTATTCCTGTGTCGGGATTAAAAGGTAATTCTGAATACAAAGCACAGGAGAATAAGGTGGGAGATCTTGCGTATGTGATCTATACGTCGGGAACAACCGGGACGCCGAAAGGAGTAATGATTACCCACCATAATGCAGTTAATACAATACTGGATATCAATGCACGCTATCAGATTACTGAGCAGGATACTGCGTTTGGAATTTCTAATCTTCATTTTGACCTGTCTGTTTATGATGTTTTTGGCATTTTAGGCGCAGGCGGAAAATTGGTCCTTCCAGATCCGGAATATGGAAAAGATCCGGCACATTGGATTCAGTGGATGAATCATGAGAATATTACCGTATGGAACAGCGTGCCAGCTTTTGTAGAAATGCTGGCAGAATATGAGGAATATCAAAGGCAGGTAACTTCACAATCGTTGCGGTTGGTAATGATGAGTGGCGACTGGGTTCCGGTTTCACTTCCGGGGAGAATCCGTAATCTGTTTCAGAATGTTGAGATTGTTGCACTTGGAGGAGCGACGGAAGGCAGTATTTGGTCCAATCATTTCGAGATTCCAGAAGTTGTGCCGGAAGATTGGAAGAGTATTCCGTATGGGAAACCGCTTGCAAACCAGAAGTATTATGTTCTGGATCAGCATATGGAAGATTGCCCGGACTGGGTACCGGGAACGCTTTATATTGTCGGAGATGGCGTTGCACAGGGATATTTAAACGATAAAGAAAAAACAGAGGATAAATTTGTTGTTTTAGATAGAACTGGGGAAAGGCTGTATTGCACTGGAGATATGGGACGGTACTGGAGTGACGGTAATATTGAGTTCCTTGGGAGATTGGATAATCAGGTAAAAATCAATGGTTATCGGGTTGAACTTGGGGAAATTGAAACTGCATTGAGAAAAATTCAAGGAATAACGGAAGCGTTTGTTTTGGTAAGAATGGAAAATAAAATAGAAGACTTATGTGCTGTATTGGTAGAGGAAGAAGAGTATCGTGACCGACAAGATAGGTTTTATAAAGAAATGTTACAAAAAGAGCTTCCTCTTTATATGATTCCTAAAGGCTACATAAAAATGAAGACTATTCCACTTAATTCAAACGGAAAAAAGGATATTCATAAAATTTTGAATGTTGTAGAGCAGAATAAAAAGCCTATTCCTAAAAAGAGTAATAACGAGAAAGAACTCACTCAACTTCAGAAGCGATTGCTTGCAATCTGGAGAAAAATTCTGAAAAGTGAAAACATTGATATAAATGATAACTTTTTTGAAATAGGTGGAAATTCAATACAGGCAATACAAATTACTAATCAAATGACGGAGGAAATAGAGCATTTTATAGATATCGGTAAATTATTTGAGCATCCGACTATCAGTGAAATTGAAAGATACATATTAGAGGAAATGTAATGAGCAAATACATATTTAATAATGATGCGGAAATTTTGGAGTTTTTGGAGCAACTTAGAGAAAAAAGCATCCAAATTTGGGCGGAAGGAGAGAAAATTCGATATAGATCTAAAAACGGACAATTAGCACCGGAAATATTAGGTACTTTAAAAATGGCTAAAGGTCAGATTTTAGATTTTCTTCGAATGGTTGAAAAAAATGTAATTCCATTAACAGCAATACAAACGGCTGGGTGTGAGTTGGGAAATGTAAATGCGCATTATTACATCGAATATACAATAGAATCATTGAATGTTGAACGACTTGAGCAAATGATAAATTTGGTTATTTCTAAAAATGATGTATTACGGTTAATTGTAACACATGAAGGGAAAGCGAGCTTTTTAGATAATGTACCATATTATTCTGTGCCAATTTATTCATTATATGATGAGAATGTTAGAGAACAAAAGCGATTAGAAAGAAGTCATCATAGATATAATTATTATAAATGGCCTATGTTTCATTTTTGTGTCGGGAAGACATCAGGAAAGACAAGTGTTTTACATATAGATTTTGATTGTATTATTTTGGATGCGTGGAGTGCAAAGTTACTGTTGGACGAGATTTTTAGCTTATATTATGGAGAAGATGTTAAATTTCCACGAATCTCTTTTATGAATTACATGAGATTAAAAGCAGATAAAAAGGATTTAAAGGCTGAAAAATATTGGAAAGAAAAAATAAAAAATATGCCGAACTTTCCCATGCTGGATTATCAAAAAAAATTTACAGAAGTGCAGAATATAAGGTTTGATAGAATTGAATATGATTTTTCTTTTGCAGAAACGCAACGATTATATGAGAAAATAAGAAACTATCATTTTACTCCAGCAGCAGTAATTTCTACAATTTTTATGAAAACACTGGCTCAATATAGTGAGAACCCTGCATTTACTATAAATGTGACATTATTTAACAGGCAGTTATTGCATGAAGATGTAAATGAGATACTGGGTGAATTTACTAACAACGCAGTAATATCATACCAAGGAAAAGCAGATTTGCTGGATGCCATTCGGGTAACTCAGGAACAGATGTGGCGATTAGTTCAATATAGAGAATTTGAAGGAAGCAATATATTAAAAATGCTTTCTTCAGGAAGAGCAGGAAAAGCAATTATGCCAGTAGTGTTTACTTGTATGTTAGATGGTAATGTGTCTGAAGTGGAAAAACGGAGATATTCCTTCAAAGAAGAATATGCGATAAGTCAAACGCCACAGGTGGTTTTAGATCATCATGTGAGAGATGATTTAGGATATTTGAAGGTTTCGTGGGATTATATTATTGACGTTTTTGATAAACAGTATATTACAGATATTTTTGGAACTTATGTAAATAATATAAAGAAATTTATGGAAAAAAATTAGAAAGGATAAAAATATGTTTGTAAAAGAGTTTGAAATTACTTTGGAAAATGGAATGAAAATTTCAGGAGAATTAGATTCGCCAGAAAGGCAAGGTCAGTGGAAAACGATTATTCTATTTCATGGTTCCGGTCCATCAGATCGACACGCTACAGTTGAATCTATGGGACGGATAGTATCTCATAATTTTGATCTGCTGAGTGAGGGGTTTGTGAAAGCCGGATATGCAGTGTTTCGTTATGAAAAAAAAGAAAATTATGATATTGAAAAAATTATTCAACATGCCAGAGAGGTAACGAGATTTGTTGTTGGATTGCCCGAGGTAGGAGAGATTTTGTTTTATGGATGGAGTGAAGGAGTACGAGTTTGTACAGCTTTAGTTTCTGAGTTTCCGAATGTACGGGCTTTAATTCTTCAGTCGGGTATTGCAGAGGGATGGAGTTCCTATTTTTCCTATATATTGCAAGAACTTACAGTAGAAAAGTTGAAAGAGTTAGATAACAATAGTGATGGCATATTAGAAATTTCAGATTTTTTGAATTGTATACCGGATTCCACATCTATTACTTTCTCTTTGTATTTACTTATTTTTGGAATGGATAAGGATGGAAATATGCAATTTAATGAAGAACTTGATCCAGAACGGAAGGGAAGATTCAGTATAATCGATAATTGGATACCTTTGGCAGATGAAATAGTTGCAGATCCTACTACGTTAATTCGATTTGCTGAGAATGCTCCTGGAGAAACATGGACAGGGATTTTAGATGATATAGAGAAGCTTCAAATACCTATTTTAGTACTTCATGGTTTGAACGACGGATGGATTTCTCCGGTAGAAGCTGTGAAAATAGCAAAGACAGCAAGAAATTATGCAGATATAGTTTTGTTTAAAGGATTGGGACACTCGCTTTCTAAAGTAGAATCTCCATTAAAGGATGAAGGCGGTACTATAGAAGATGAGGTAATTGTGAGCATTGTAAAATGGCTTAGAAAGAATGTGGAATAATTAGGGAATGGAGATTTATATGATGAACAATCGAGAGCCTTTTAATAAAATGGAAACATTACATGGAGAGTTTTATGAAAATGCATTGAAATATCCAGAGAGAATTGCGCTTATCTATGAAAATGAAAAAGTTTCCTATAAGATGTTGCGTTTATATGCGTTGCGTGCAGCAAACTATATGTGGCAAAGAGGAGTAAGGAAGAATGATAGAGTTGTAGTTATATTGCCAAGAGGTATTGGGCAAGTAGCTGCATTGTTAGGTATTCTTGCAATAGGTGCTGCGTATGTTCCGATTGCGATAAAGCAGCCATCAGCTCGTCGGGAAAAAATTATAGAAAATGTCAAGCCGGCTTTTGTATTGCAGGATGAAACCTTTTTAGAAGAGACCCCATGGAGTGGGTGTATTGAAAACAATCCCAAAGATACGGCCTATATTATTTATACATCTGGCTCCAGTGGAGAACCCAAAGGAGTAGAAATGAGTCATGCGGCCGCAACGAATACAATAGAAGAAATATTACGTATCTGGAATATCGGCGTGGAAGATTCTGTATTAAGTATATCGGCATTTGATTTTGATTTGTCAGTTTTTGATATATTTGGACTTTTAGCTGCTGGAGGAACCGTTATTTTAATTAATGAAGATGACTTTAGAGATCCAGAAGTGTGGGAAAAACTGATAAAGATTTATGGAATTACCATTTGGAATAGTGCTCCTGCGCTATTGGATATGTTTTTGATAATGAGGAAAAATAATCATTTTGATAAGTTACGGTTGGCATTAGTATCAGGGGATTGGGTCCCGCTTTATTTACCGGAGAAGTGGTATAAAGTAACCTCAATAAATTCACAATTTGTAGCGTTAGGTGGAGCGACGGAAGGAGGAATTTGGTCCAACTATTATTGTGTTTCAAAAATAGATAAGTCGTGGAACTCTATTCCTTATGGACAAGCGTTACCAAAACAGAAATATAGGATTATGGATGAAAATTTTGTGGATTGCGGAGTTAATATTCCTGGGGAATTGCAAATTGGAGGAGGCAGTCTGGCAAAAGGCTATATTAATGATGAAGAGCTAACTATGAAAAAATTCATTACGGATGTAAAAGGAGAGCGTTGGTATAGAACCGGAGACCGGGGAATGCGATGGGCAGATGGGACAATAGAGTTTCTAGGGAGAATGGATACTCAAGTAAAGATACGTGGGCATCGAATTGAGTTGGGTGAAATTGAAAGTGTATTAAAAAGTTTTTTGGGAATAAAAGAAGCAGTAGTTGTTGCTCAGGGGGATAAATACCATAAAGAATTAGTGGCATTTTACTTGGGAGAGTACATTGCAGAGAATGAAATAGAAGGCTATCTCAAACTACATCTTCCTGAATATTCTATACCGAATTCCATAATTAGCCTGCAAATAAAAAGTCAAGGCTAAATTTAAGAACATTGAAAATTTTATACAGGTTGAAAATTTGGTATCAAAATAAGACCACCACACCAGTGCTGGTCTGAAAAT
>NZ_JBCPDP010000010.1:0-11244 GCF_040915385.1 Coprococcus sp. RTP21204st1_G4_RTP21204_210225
CATAAAATAAACCTCCAAACTGAGTAATTCTATCTTACATCAGTTTAGAGGTTTACACAAACTTTGGGATACTCCCACCGTGTTAGATTCAGATGTTTCTGTAATTCTGTTAATGCATCTAGGTCAATAGATGTTTTATCATCTGAATAATACCATGTAATCACCAGACGGTCATTATACACATATATCTTATCTACAAAATATTCAAGCACCTGATTTCGTGTATCTTCATCGTCAAAATCTGCTTTCGCATACATTACAAAATATTTCTTTATACTGTTTTTATCTTCAACAAGTGCCTGTTTCAACTTTTCAGTTTCAATGGCTTCTTCAATGCCCGTCTTTTTGTTCTCTACACAAACAAAAGAGTTCAACGAAATCTTGAGGTGCTTACACCACTGGAATTCCATGAACAAAAACTAAAAAACGTTGCATAAATAACCCGGTACATAAACTGTACCGGGGAAGAAAAAATTTTCGTTATTTAATTTGTCTACTTGACGGGTAGCACACCAAAACACTAGCTTTTTCTGGCTGCAGTTTTCCAAAAAAGTGCAACCAAAAATGCAACCTTCTCAAAAAATGCAACCAAAAGTGCAACCCATATTTGGCAACTGCCCAATGGGCAGTGCCAAGAATGTTAATTATGGGATTTTAAATTAAGATATACATGAAAAAAGAGAACAGCTTTCGCCATTCTTTTTTCTACAAACTGGAATTTGAATGTTGCAAAGGTGTCTTTTCCATTTGGTTCCTTGCTGATTTTTCAATCTCTGCTACTCGCATGAACTTACCTAACCTATACTGAGCTGTTTGCAATTCATTTGCTCATTCTCTCCATCAAATCTTTCGGCGCATATTTCTTAACGTCTTTCGTCGGTATTCTTTCCGGATATTCTCCCTTGGATAGAATGTTCGAGAGATAGATATTGTCCAGCTTCATGTCATCCCTGATCAAATCCCAGTTACATTTCTTTTTATAGAAAACTTTGAAGATCAGGAAATTCATGATTGGGCCAATGATTGGCGCCTGCATTCCGAAACTTTCTATGTGCGTGAAGCTGCATCCTTCCGGAGTCCTTTGCCCTTCAAAAGTAATAATCGCTGTTTTTTTGTCACTTTCAAAGCTTATTTTGAAATGATCCTTATCTCGCTCGGATTCAATAATGGTGCCGGTGACATCATAGTCAAGTCCCATAACAATCTCAAAAAACCTGACCCTGTCTCCTTTATTGATGCCTTTATCGAACAGCTGGCATTCCAAGTGCAGTGGGCTCCATTTGACAAATTCCTCTTCAAAGTTGTCTGCCCAGGCATCTAACTTTTCAAAGGGCGCTGATATACTGACACTTTCTCTTAATGTGATCATATTTGATGGAATCCTTTCTCAAAAAACTGGAAATTGGCTATTTCGTTGCAACAATACTTATCCAATGATTTTTTGTATTTGAATACGTTTTTATCTCTGTAAAACCTGCTTCTTTCAAAGCAGCAATGAGTTGATTAGATGTGTAAATCTTCATACCATCAATCAACTTTGTCCATTTTTCATCTGCGTCATTCGTTCCGTCAGATTCGTTACAAATCAGGAATGTCCCTCCGTTTTTCAGAACTCGATTTACCTCAAAAAAACATTTTTTCAATCCCGGCCAAAAGTAAACTGTCTCAAAAGCAGAAACATAATCAAAAACCGCATCAGGAAAAGGGATAGCAGATACGTCACCTTGAACCACGCAACATTTCCCTTGTTTAATGGCGGCGGCGTTCAGTTTTTGAGATTCTGCCACACTGACTTTCGAATAATCCATTCCTGTCACATGTCCATTTCCGCATTTGCCCAACCAGGCTACAATATTTGCACCGCCTCCGCAACCAACATCCAGTACCGTAGCGTCCGGATTCACTGAGATATTTGAGAATCCCCATTGTGATAACTTGGCGTGACCGATGTTCATCATCTTCGTCATCAATTTTCCACCGAAGCCTTGTGGCTTACGAGTATTTTCAAAGAAGTTCATTACATTATTCCTCCTCTTTAAATTCCGATTTGTTAAATTCATATCCGCATTATAGCATAAAAATAACGACACTGTATATCACTTTCGTAACATACAATATCGTTACTTTTATTTTCTTCGATACACCAAACAAAACATATTCCTGTATACGATAATATCATATACAGAGTTCGACTTGTTCAGCTTTAGTGGGGAAAATGTAAAGTGAACTCCGCCTTTTGGCATAGGAATTGTTTTGTTAAATTAAATAATGAAACAGACAATAGTCATTTTGATAGAACATATTAACTATAAATAATCAGAATTTAAATAGTGAACTTTTTACACTGAAATATGTACGATTCTAATAATGACATGAACTTATGGGAACGTATTGCGGATACTTTGTGAACTTTATCCTGATACAATGATTATGCTGATGAAAGAAGGCATAGATAACTGAATACAAGAAAGAGACGAAAGTCTCAGTAGTTAAGAAAAAACTACTGGGGCTTTTTTTCGTGCCTGAATTTTTCAGCCAATAACTGCGGGCGTATCCCGGCAGGATAAAGGCGGAGCAGGCATGATCCTAAACAGAGGTCCGCCTTCTGGATTTGAAACGAGCAACAAGATTTCAAATTCAGGAGGAACGGACATGTATATTGAACACCCATATTTTTATGAAGGAAAGTATTACGCAAATATTGATGGAGAAATGATCGAGGTTACAAAAGAAGTTGCGTATGCGATGAACAATTTTTACAGAAGCAGCAAGGCAAAAAAAGTTGAGCTTAAGAACGAACTGGGTGAGGTCGTGGATAAGATGCTGCGGGAGGTACCTTACAGCGGTCAGTCCATTGATGGAGAAGGTTTCATGATTGAGGATTTTCCAGATCTGAACTGTGATGTGGAGCACTGTGTACTGACAAAAATGGAACAGCAGGATATTCACAAAGTGATCAATCAGCTGAACTCAGAGGAACGCATGATTATTTATGGCATTTTCTTTGAAAACAAGACACAGACACAGATGGCAGAGATTATGGGGATTTCCAGACAGATGCTGTCATACAAGCTGAAATCCACTCTTAATAAGATGCGTGAAATGTATATGAATAAATTTTTTTAAAAATTTTTCAAAATCTTTTGCATCTGCCAAAGTCATTTGACTTTAGTAATTAGAGGAAGTTAAAGGACTTCCTAAAATGAACCATGATAACTGAATATTCAATAATAACTGATGTGACATTTCATACAGTGAGCACGAGGAAGATGCCGCTATAGGATTATAAGACAAAACAAAGATTTTAGTTCAGTCCGTAATGCTGCGAAAAAGCACTGACCGAAGCCAGCTGGCAGGCTGGTGATGCGATGACGTGTATGAGATGCGATACACTTGCAGACCCTGAAAAGTCTGTAACTGGTAAACCTATGAACTGCTGGAGCCTGGAAACGAGAGTTTCCGGGTTGTGGTCCGGAGCGTGCATCCGGGCAGGTTATTATTCCCTTCCTGCATATGCGGGAGTAACGATTCGGGGTATCGAGGATAAATAGAATCGAGCGAGCACTGTTTAATAATCAAATTGGCTATAGAGGTTATGCGGCAGAGCTTTCCTTATTGGAAAGAAACTCTGCCGTATTCCTGTGGAGCCAATATAGCGCTATGGATGCTTTACAAATAAAAATAACAGATTGGAGAGAGGACAAATGAAAATCCGAAGAGGAGATATCTTATGGGCAGATCTCGGTATGTTCCCGACAACTTCGGTTCAGGGTGGAGTAAGACCGGTGATCGTAGTGAGCAATAATAAAGCCAATACATACAGTTCAGTCATAACGGTAGTTCCGCTGACATCAAGAATTTATAAGAAACGGTATTTGCCAACGCATGTATTTATCAGCAAATATGATATGACGGGAATCCGAAAAGGAAGCCTGGCATTGGCTGAACAGGTTATGAGCATTTCTACGAAATGTATTATTGAGAAATGCGGAAGAGTAAATAAGTGGAGCCTGGATCGGGTACTGAAAGCAGTACGGATTCAGATGGGAATGGAAGAGAAGACTACATAGCTGTTACGAATATTTATTTTCGATAATGGTAACTATAGGAAAAGGAGGCGATGTCCATGACAGCAGTTGAAAGATTAGAAGCGTTGAAAACGGTTGATATCAAAGAGATTGACCGAGATAGTTTGCCAAAGTACAAGGATTTGATTTCAGAGCTGGATAGCAGGAAAAGCAATAAGATGGAAGTGCTGCTTAATCACTCTGATAACCCGTATGTATATGAAGATATGGGCTATGTCGTAAAAAGTGTTTTTAATACAGCTGCTTCCCTTTCCTATATAGACTGTACAAAACAGCTTGTAGCAAAGAAAGCTGGATTGGCATAAGGAAATAACTGGAACAACAAAATTTCATATTCACACAGAAGACGAAGTGTGCTATAATGCTAACAGGACTAAATTTGAATAGAGCACTTCTATTTAAGGGTTCTGTTTTGGCAGAATCTTTGGATAGGAGTGTTTTTTATGCAAAAAAATATCTGGATAGCAGCCAAGTACCTTCGTCTTAGTATTGAGGACGGAGATAAGGCTGAAAGTGAATCTATTGTAAATCAGTCAATTTTGATTGATAACTATATGAAATCGACGTCTGATATTACTATTGTTGAGACATTTAAAGATGATGGTTTTTCGGGTACTGATTTTAAGCGTCCGGGTTTTCAGGCAATGCTCAAGGCAATCGAAAATAAGGAAATCAACTGTATCATTGTAAAAGACTTGTCTCGATTCGGTAGAGAGCATATAGATGTTGATCGGTATATTCAAAAAGTATTTCCACAACTGGGAGTACGATTTATAGCAATCAATGATAATTATGATTCTGAAACAGCAAACATTACTGATACGCATCTTGTATTACCGGTGAAATCCTTTGTTAATGACACGTATTGCAGACAGAATTCTCAAAAAGTAAGAAGCCACTTGAGTGCAAAAAGAAATATTGGAGAATATGTGGGAAATTACGTGTCATATGGGTATAAAAAGTGTGATGCTGATAAAAGTCAGATAGAAATTGATCCGGTTGCAGCAAAGCATGTAAGAGATATTTTTACCTGGAAGATGGAGGGCATGAGCAATCAGCTGATTGCAGATAAACTGAATGAACTGGGAGTTCTTGCACCGGCTGATTACAAACGTGCGACCGGAGTAAACTTCAAATCGTCATTTCAGACACATCTGACATCCAGGTGGTCAGCAGTAGCAATTATCCGTATCTTAAAGAATCCAATCTACTATGGAGTGCTTCAACAGGGAAAATCCCAAAGAATTAACTATAAAGTTAAGGTGCAGAGGGCATTACCAAAGGAAGAATGGGTAATTTTTGAAAATCATCATGAAGGCATCGTTACAAAAGAAGAATATGAAACAGTTCAGATGTTACTTGCGAAGGATACCAGGATAGCACCAGGAGAAAACAGACTTTATTTGTTTGGTGGGTTATTATCCTGTGGAGACTGTGGAAGTAATCTGATTCGGCGAACTAACAGTTATAAAGGAGAAAAGACAGTTTTTTATATCTGTTCTTCTTACAATAAAAAGAAGGATCAATGTTCCCGACATAGCATCAGAGAAGATGTGCTGATTCAGCTGGTGATGGATTCTTTGAAAATGTACAGTAAGATGACGGATGCCATACGAAATGCAGTGGAGTATTTGAAAGAAAATTCTTTGGATACACAGACGTTGATACAGCATGATGACCAGATACTTGAATTACGAAACAAAGTCAATAAATATTATAAGTTGTTACATTCATTATCGGGAAATCTTGCGTCAGGAGTTATTTCTAGGGATGATTACGCTTTGCTTAGAGAACGGTATCAGACAGAAATTAAAAGTCTGGAAAGCAATATTGAAAAGCAGGAAGAGTATATGGAAGATCTCCTTAAAAATAAACTGCTGTGCGAAGAATGGGTGAACACATTTCTTGAGAAACCGTCGTTGGGAGATCTTGACAGGGATATGCTTCTTCAGTATGTGGAAAAAATAAATGTATTTGAAGGGAAAAAAATAGAGATTGTTTACCGCTTTCAAGATGAACTGGTAACAGCTGCAAGACTGGCAGAACAGATTGGAAAAACAAAACAGGAGGTGGCTGTATAATGGCAAGAACAAAAAATCGCCAGATGAAACAGGCTGAAGCATTTGTGCAGGCATCACCGAAGAAAATCTGGAAAGCCGGTATTTATACCAGAATATCTGTAGATATCAATGGTGAGAAGAGAGAATCGCTGGAGACACAGAAACTGATCGCTCTTTCTTACGCAGAATCTCATCCGGATATTGAAGTTGTAAAGTTTTATAAGGATGACGGTATATCAGGTACGAAATTTGATCGAGATGACTTTGTGAGAATGCTTGGTGACATCAAAACAAAAGAAATAAATACGGTCATAGTAAAGGATTTATCACGATTTGGTCGAGATTTGGTAGAAGTATCAAAATACCTGGAAAAAATATTTCCATTTATGCAGGTGCGCTTTATATCAGTCAATGATAACTATGACAGTATCAGTCCAGAATGTGACAATCAGATGCTGGGAATCATGATATCGAATCTTGCAAATGATATGTACGCAAAAGATGCATCAGTAAAGATGACAAGTGCTATGAAAATTAAGATGGAGTCAGGTGAATATTGTGGTGGAGATGCTCCTTATGGGTATAAGAGAGCTAGAGATGAAAAAGGAAAATCTACTACTGTTCCCGATCCTTTAACTGCACCGTATGTAGTAGAAATATTTGAAAAACTTGCTGCAGGGCAGTCATATTTGAAAATTTCGAGAGAGTTTAATACCATGCTGCTGGCTTCGCCAAGGGTATACGCAAGAACTGGGAAGTTATTCTTGGATAGAATTGACGAAACGGATATGCATTGGCAATCATCTGTAATTAAACAGATTGCGGAAAATAGGCACTATTTGGGAAATACTTATTCACATAAAACAAGAACCTCACTTCTTACAAAAGAAAAAAATGTAATGCTGGATAAAGAAGAATGGATTGAACATGTGAATACCCATAAGGCTATAGTGAGTGATGAATTATTTGAAAAAGTACAAAATGTAATCAAATTAAAGCAGGAGAAAGCATTGCCCAAAAAAGATTTGTCGAATATGCAGACTCATGGAAAACAGGATAACAAGTATGTTGGATTGATATACTGTGGTGACTGTGGCGCTAATATGGTTCGGAGATACTATTACAGCGAAAAGAATGGTGTTTTGTATTATAATTACTATTTCATTTGTGGTAATTATGCAAAAATTTCCAAGGAAAAATATAACTGTAATCGCTGGAAAGAAGAAGTAATTGATGAACTGGTGTATCGGGCACTCATCATGCAGCTAAAAACAGTATGTGAATTAAAATCGCAACTGAAACGCTTTAATGATGAATATTTTGAGACATTCAAAAAATATTTGAACAGGGAACAGAGTAAGATTGTTCAGCTCAATAAAAGGAACGAAGCAAGACGATTTGAACTATATGAGCAATATGTTTCGGGCGAGATTGATACGAATGCATATAATCGTATGACAGAAAGAATAACCGTGGTCGAAAAAGATCTAGTTACAAGACAGAAAGAAATTGAGAGGAGTAGAAAAATTACAGAAAAATTGTGTAAAAAGAACTTCTCGTGGCTTGCTGAATTCAGTAAAGGAAAGAATTTGGAATTCCTTACAAAAGATGTTGTCCGTTCTTATATAAAGAAAATCTCTTTATATGAAGACAAACGTATAGAGATCGAATTTAAATTTCAAGATGAAATACAGGCGTTATCAGAAATTTTAGAGGAGGGGGTGATCAGATGTCAGATGGTAAGTGCATAGTAAAGTATTTAAGATTGTCGCTGGAAGATGAGGATATGCTGGATGAATCCAATAGTATTACCAATCAGAGAATTGTGATTGGGCAATACATAGCCAGTAAAAATGAGTTCAAAAATACGGAAGTGTTAGAATTCAAAGATGATGGCTATAGTGGAACGAATTTCGATCGCCCAGGATTCCAAAGTATGATGGAATTAGTAAGAGATGGAAAAGTCAGCACAATTATAGTGAAAGACCTTTCTCGATTCGGCAGGAATCATATAGAGGTTGACACATATCTGGAACAAATTTTTCCATTTATGAATGTGAGATTCATAGCGATCAATGATAATGTTGATAGTATGAAATATGAATCTGGTATGCCGGGAATAGATGTTGGTTTCAGAAATATTATTAACGAACATCATAGCATTGATACTTCCGTTAAAGTAAAAAGAACTTTGATACAGCGTCAGAAAGCTGGAAAATATATGGGAGCGAGAGCACCGTATGGATATTTGAAGCCTGATGAAGATGTGACCAGCCTCGTGATTAATCCGGAGACAGCGCCTGTTGTGAAGATGATATTTCAGAAATATCTTGATGGAATGAATATTACTCAGCTGGCACGTTACCTGAATGAGCAGAAAATTATGAGTCCAGGTCAATATAAAAGAGAAGTTCTGAAAACTGGTGTGAAGAAAACAACAGAAAAATATATCTGGTATCCGGTAACTGTAAGACTGATACTGATGACAGAAACGTATACGGGAACTACGATTGGCGGCAAGTGGAAAGTTGCTTCGGTAGGAAGTAATAAGCATTTGAAAACAAAAGAAGAAGACTGGATTGTGGTTGAGGGTACGCATGAAGCGATTGTTTCTAAAGAGGTGTTTGATGCTGTACAGGAAAAGTTGGAATTAAATTCCAGAAAGAGGAGCAAAACCCACAATAATAATTATTCGCTGAAAGGATTGGTAAAATGTGGGGGATGCGGTCAGAATCTACAGCATGTAACCAGATGCAATCCGCACTTTAAGTGCCCAAGGAAATTTAATGCGGCAAATCAAGATTGTGTAACAGACAATTTATATGATGACGAGTTCAATGAGATGATTTTCAGGGCAATAAAGCTGTTTGCAAAGATCAGTGATGATGCTGAACCGGTACTCGAATTACAGAAAGCAGAATTAAAATCAAAAGTGAATGGAGCTGCAAAAAAGATTCGGGATGCCAAAGACAGTATTAGCAGATACAAGCACCAGAAGACTGAACTATATATGCGATATGCAATGGAAGAAATCTCAGAAGAAGAGTTCACCAGAAAAAATGACAAGCTGGATAAACAAATTGAGAAAGAAACCTTAGCGATAGCGCAAATGGAGACAGAACAGAGTGAAGCGGCTGAACGTTTATTTGAACTTCCGCCCGATGGCAGACAGTGCCTGACAGACCTGATCGAAGGAAATAAGCAATTAACCAGAGAGATAGCAGTAACTTTTATTCGTGGTATCAAGGTATATAATGATAAGCGAATAGAAATTGAATGGAATTTTGCTGATGAGCTGGTGAAGTATGTAGAGCAGGTGCAGAAAATCTGCAGTTGAAGTGATGATGGACAAATTACAAAAATTTTGTGTCATTAGCTTGACACAAGGGGGACGGCATGCGGATAATTCCATTGATCTCCAGGAATTTATGATCATGCCGGTCGGAGCAGTCTGCTTTGAAGAAGGACTTCAGATGTGCGCCGAGATCTATAAGATGCTTCGGGCGATTCTGGAAAAGTACGATTATCCGACCGCAGTCGGGGATGAAGGTGGATTTGCACCTAATCTGCCGGATGCGAAAGAAGCACTACACATGATCATGCGTGCGATTGAAAAGGCAGGTTATAAACCGAAAGAGCAGATTGTGATCGCACTGGATGCGGCGGCGAGTGAGCTGTATGATAAAGAGAGAAAAGAGTATGTATTTCCGGGAGAGGCGAAGATGCACGGACATCGTGTGGCGCGATCGACGGAAGAGATGATTGATTACTATGAGGAGCTTGCAGGAGAATTTCCAATTATTTCCATTGAAGATCCGCTTGATGAAGAAGACTGGGAAGGTTGGGAGCTTCTGACGACGAGACTGGGACTGGATATGCAGCTTGTCGGGGATGACCTGTTTGTGACGAATGTGAAACGGCTGAACGCCGGCATTTTAAAGGAGATCGCTAATGCAATTTTGATCAAGGTGAATCAGATCGGGACTCTGACGGAAGCCATCGATGCGATCCAGATGGCGCAGAAGGCTGGTTATCAGGCAATTGTATCCCACCGGTCAGGAGAGACAGAGGATCCGTTTATTGCAGACCTTGCGGTGGCATTTAACACGGGACAGATCAAAACCGGAGCACCGTGCAGATCAGAACGGAT
Organism: Coprococcus sp. RTP21204st1_G4_RTP21204_210225; assembly: GCF_040915385.1. Lineage (NCBI taxonomy): Bacteria > Bacillati > Bacillota > Clostridia > Lachnospirales > Lachnospiraceae > Coprococcus > Coprococcus sp. RTP21204st1_G4_RTP21204_210225. The sequence continues at coordinate 10,299 of NZ_JBCPDP010000010.1, forward strand.
CGCGAAGTATAATCAGCTTTTGAGGATTGAGGAGAAGCTGGGAAATATTGCCAGATATGAGAATCCATTTGTACGATTTTCATAAGATTTCCGGAAAACCCAGCCTTCGGGCAGGAGGTATTGAAAATAAAAGCAGTGCATGATATTATGCAGAGTATAAGAATGGGAAAAGGGATCACTTTCTAAGCGAACAGGGAGTGACCTCTTTTCGTGAGGATATTAAAAGGAGAACTGGAAAATGATCAGAAAAATAAAAGCAGAAGACAAAGAAATCTACATAAAAATGGCGCATGATTTTTACCGGATGCCAGCAGTGGATCATCCGGTTCCGGATTCTTATCTGGAAAAAACATTTGAAGAATGTCTGAAAAGTGATACCTATGCGGAACTGTTTATCCTGGAATGGGAAGGCAAGATCGCAGGCTATGGACTGATCGCCAAGACCTTTTCGCAGGAAGCAGGCGGGATGGTGTACTGGCTGGAAGAACTCTATATATTAGAAGAGTATCGTTCCAAAGGACTTGGAAGTGAGTATTTCAGATATATGGAAGAGCAAAAAGAAGAGGGTGTGACAAGATTCCGTCTGGAAGTAGAAAAGGAGAATGAAAGAGCCTGGAAGCTGTATAAGAGACAGGGCTATGACTGGCTGGAGTATGATCAGATGATAAAAGAATTTTGCTAGAAAAATGTCAGAAAAAAGAAGAAGAAGTACTTGAAATGACTTTCTTTAAAAAAATGTAAAAAAATGCTTGCATTTCCGTAAAGATTTGCTATAATAAATTTGTTCGCTGTTGAGAACCAGAGCGAACAAACAGATGATGCGGATTGGTGTAATGGCAGCACAGCAGACTCTGACTCTGTTAGTAGAGGTTCGAGTCCTCTATCCGTAGTTCCTTAATTGAATAAGGATTTAGCCGGACAGTTAGTTGTCCGGTACGGTTATCGG
>NZ_JBCPDP010000010.1:11341-98016 GCF_040915385.1 Coprococcus sp. RTP21204st1_G4_RTP21204_210225
CGGAGTGTGGCTCAGTTTGGTAGAGCGCTACGTTCGGGACGTAGAGGTCGCAGGTTCAAATCCTGTCACTCCGATTTGGTTTTCTGAAAATTTATAATGTTTTGTTCATTTCGATGGACAGATATTAACAGATGATTGATGCGGATTGGTGTAATGGCAGCACAGCAGACTCTGACTCTGTTAGTAGAGGTTCGAGTCCTCTATCCGTAGTTTTTAATTGAATAAGAATTTAAGTTGGATATTCCGTTTGGAATATCCAATATATTTATTATCGGAGTGTGGCTCAGTTTGGTAGAGCGCTACGTTCGGGACGTAGAGGTCGCAGGTTCAAATCCTGTCACTCCGATTTTTGTATGTTTGAAGATAAGAATCTCTTTTGATGCAGATGTGGATTGAAGAATCCGGCTGTGTCAGAAGAGATTTTTATTCTTTCGTAACATTGTACGAAAAGGTGATGGAATCACAGGATGAGTTGTGATAAAATCGGGATAGAGCTGCTTTTGGGGAAAAGAATATGATTCTGACAGGCAGAGGAAAAAGATTGGAAAGAAGGAAAAGATGATGGAAAAATTTTCAGAGATGAAATATGTACGTCCAGATGGGGAAGCGTATATCCGAACCATCCAGAAAGAAACAAAGAACTTTAACGAGGCTGCAGATTTTGAAGGCGCGCATCAGGCATTTGTCGCAATTCTGAATGCAAACAGCCACTTTAATACGACACGCGTCATAGCAAGTATCCGCAACAGCCAGGATACCAATGATGAATTCTATCGAAAAGAGATGGAATATATTTTCGAGATCGAGCCACAGATTGATATAGAAATGAAAAAATTCTATGAGAGTTATCTGAAGTCTCCTTACAGAACAGAGCTTGAAAAAGAGTTCGGAGAAGTTTATTCCAGACAGGCAGAGAACAAAGTCCGGCTTACCGATCCGTGTAATGCCGATCTGCAGATCCAGGAGAACAAACTGATCCAGAAATATTTCCAGGTCGCAGCAGCACCGGTTACAGATTTCCACGGAGAACAGCTAGGATTCTATGGTCTGTTAAAGATGATGGAAGATACCGACAGAAGCATCCGTAAAGAAGCTTTTGAAAAGTGGGCAGAGCTGTATAAAGCGATTTCGGATGAACTGGATTCCCTTTATACGGAACTAATCGGAATCCGTCAGCAGATGGCAAAGAACCTTGGATTTAATGGATATGCCGAGATGATGTATCAGAAGATGGAAAGATTTGAATACACGCCGGAAGATGTAGCAATATTCCGTAAGCAGATCAGGGAGCATATCGTACCGCTTTGTCAGAAACTTTATGAGGAACAGAAAGATAGACTTGGTATCGAAGAATTAAAATATTATGACGAAAGTCTTACCTATCCGGATGGAAATGCAGTTCCGGAGGGAACGGAAGAAGAACTTCTGGAAAAGGCGAGAACCATGTATCATGAACTTTCCAAAGAGACAGGAGAATTCTTTGATTTTATGATGGAATATTGTCTGTTTGATCTGGAAGGAAGACAGGGAAAACAGCAGGGTGGCTACTGTGACTTTATGGAAGAATATAAGGCACCGTTCATTTTTGCAAACTTTAATGGAACCAATGCAGATGTCAATGTCCTTACCCATGAAGCAGGACATGCCTTTGAAGCATACACAGCGTCACGCAATATTCCGGTATTATCGCAGACATTCAGTACCGCAGAGATCAGTGAGATCCATTCAATGGCGATGGAATATTTCACACTGCCGTGGATGCATCTGTTCTTCGGAGAAAATGCAGAAAAACAGAAAAAAGCATACCTGTGGGATTCGCTGGAAGCAATGCCATACATGGCATGCGTAGATGAATTCCAGCACCGTGTATACGCTGAAAATCTGACCGATGCAATGGAAAGAAGAAAAGTATGGCACGAACTGGAAAAAATCTATCTCCCATGGAGAGATTATGATGGCAATGAATTCCTGGGACAGGGCGGATTCTGGATGCAGAAACAGCACCTATTCATGTGCCCGTTCTATTATATTGATTACGCCGTATCCCGTGTAGGAGCCCTCGAATACTACGGAAAAATGCAGGAAGACCTGGAAGGCGCATGGAAAGATTACTACGCCCTCTGCAGCCAGGGCGGAAGCAAAGGCTACCACGAACTCCTCAGAATCGGAAACTTAAGCGACCCATTCAAAGAAGGAACCATCTACAACGTTCTGAAAAAATTGAACCTGATTTAAGCGAAAGAAAACTGAAAAAACATGATATCGATTACATAATCTTATTGCATGTACTGGAAGGACAAGGTATAATTTGCTTATAAGAGTATGGGATCGAAGATTATTATCGATAACCTTGATGGACGAATTACGCAAAAGAACTGTTTCAAATTCTAATTTTGTGCAATGGAGATGAAACTCAAAAATCGTGGAAGCCTCTGCTGAACACGATTTTCGTCCTAAGAGGTTCATCGGAATGGTTTGCACAACTGAATTTGAAACAGTTCTTTTGTGTAATTCGTCTTCACAGCCTATAACTTCGCATCCAAGAGGATTATAAAGAGAGGAATCGAATATGGAAAAGATTTATGACGTAACCGCCTTAGGCGAACTGCTAATTGATTTTACAGAAAATGGAACAAGTGCACAGGGCAATCCGCTTCTGGAAGCCAATCCGGGAGGCGCACCATGCAACGTACTCGCCATGCTTGAAAAGCTTGGGAAAAAGACCGCATTTATCGGAAAAGTCGGAAAAGATATGTTCGGAGAACAGCTAAAAACTGCAGTCGAAGAAGTTGGAATTGATACACGGAATCTGGTAATGGATGAAGAAGTACATACCACACTTGCGTTCGTACATACTTATCCGGACGGTGACAGAGATTTCTCTTTCTACCGGAATCCGGGAGCAGATATGATGCTGAAAAAAGAAGAAGTGGACGAAGATCTGATCCGCGGGGCAAAGATTTTCCATTTCGGAACACTTTCCTCTACCCATGAAGGCGTGCGAGAAGCAACCAGATATGCGATTGATGTGGCAAAAGAAGCAGGATGTATCGTAAGTTTTGACCCGAACCTCCGCCCGCCACTCTGGAAATCACTGGATGAGGCGAAAGTCGAGATCGAATACGGACTTTCCAAATGTGACATCCTGAAAATTTCAGATAATGAAGTGGAATTTTTGTTCGGAACCACGGACTATGATGAGGGAGCAAGACTGATCCGTGAAAAATATCAGATTCCGCTGGTACTCATTACCCTTGGAAAAGACGGAAGCCGTGCATATTATAAAGATTTCCGGGTAGAAGTTCCGGGCTTTGTCCAGGAGCATACGATCGAGACGACCGGCGCCGGAGATACGTTCTGTGCCAATTCCCTGAATTATATTCTGGAGCATGGAATGGAAGAGCTGACTGAAGAAAATTTAAAAGAGCTTCTCACATTTGCAAATGCGGCAGCATCCCTGATCACAACAAGAAAAGGGGCACTTCGGGTTATGCCGACCAGAGAAGAAATCAAGAACTTTATCCAGAATGTATAAAAAAGGAATCTGTTGTAAGACAGAAGAGAAGAACCTCTGCTTGACATCTTGTCCGGCAGAGGTTCTTATGTGCATGTTATAATATTTATTTTTTCTTATTCCAGACATGGATGCCTGCAAGGATTCCACCAATATACAGGATACTGATGAGTACCGTCGGATTCTCATGCAGACTGTATACTACAGCCACAATTGCAGCAAGGATTACTGTCAGCATAAAGGCATTCATAATCCGTTTTTCGCGGATGTTGCGTTCTTGCACCTGGAGCTCATGACGCTTTTCTTCAAGCTTCAGATACTCAAGAAGCTGGTCATCCGGAATTTTTTCCAGGATATATTTTTCACGCAGATAGTTCAGTTCTTTTGCTGTATGGAAAATGTGGTGGTGGAAACTTTTCTTTTCTCCGGTAAACGGATCTTTTTCGGAATCGTCAGAAGATTTGAAATCTTCCGATGAAAAATCCGTGTAAGTATTCTTTTTTTCCTCAGATGAAATGGTTTCTGCTTCAGGGGAATCTGGTTCCGGAGCTGGAGCTTCTTTGGGTTGTACATCAGTGGCTGTATGGATGTCTTCGGATTCGGAAACCGGTTCTGTAGAAAGCTTTGGATCAGAATCGGCAGATTCTGAGAAAGCTAAAATTTCAGACATATCTTAACCTCCTTCGATCATGAAAATGATCGATTTTCTTTTCTTATAGAATACCAGTTTCGTATAAAAATTTCAATCGACAGCGAGAAGGAAATGTCTGCTGAGGATTATAAGAAAATCTCATTTGGCTTTCGTCCGGATATTATTTTTATTGATTGCGCCTGTCGGACAGCCTGAAGACAGTTACGCTTGCAGATATGATCCGGGATTATCATATGCAGCTAGAAAAAGAGAAATAATCTTTGTCAGTTGGAATTGTCAAAAAAAGAAAAATTTTCTATAATAAAAAGTGGAATAAGGATGTGTATACAGCATTTTTTATTTAACAGGAAATTCTGAAGGAACTTCCTGTTAAATAAAAGGCACCGTGTGCCGGAGATGTGCACTCGCGCGAAGATGAAGGATGTCGCAAGCGGTCTACGCTCCGCTTCGGTCGTTGCTTAACGAGCGCCACTGGCGCTCAGCAACGCGCTCGGCGCGAGAATGTGCCAGGGCACATTCTTTTTTTAAGAAAATAAGAGTACGAGGAACAAAGGATGAATGAAAAATTAAAAGAAATGAGAGAAGCATGGAAAAATCTGTATGGTTCATTGTTCAAATGGATCGTTTTGTCCGGGGTAATCGGAAGTCTCATCGGACTGATCGCCAGCGGATTTTCCTATGCGATTGTATGGGTGACTTCGTTTAGACAGGCAAATCCGATGATCATTCTTGGGCTACCGCTAGGAGGTCTTTTGATCGTCTGGCTGTACAAAATTACCGGGCAGGAGAAGAACTCCGGAACGAACCTGGTTCTGACGGTAGTCCGGTCGGATGAGGAAGAGGTTCCGGGATGGGTGACACCACTGATCCTGATATCGACAGCGATCACACATCTGTTTGGAGGATCTTCCGGACGAGAGGGTGCAGCGCTTCAGTTTGGAGCAAGTGTAGGAAATGTATGTGCGAAATATCTGCATTTGAATGAGAGTGACAAGAAGATCATCATTCTGGCAAGTATGAGTGCCGCATTTTCAGCACTTTTCGGGACACCGATGGCGGCGGTTGTATTTCCAATGGAAGTGATCAGTGTTGGTGTGATGTATTATGCCGCGCTGGTGCCATGTGTATTTTCTGCATTTGCCGCACAGGGGATTGCGCTGCTTCTGAAAGTGAGGACCGTTACTCCGCCGTATTTGGTAGAATCGGTTCCGGATTTTTACAGTGTGGATTCGATCAAAGCGATCATTCTGGCAATTGCGTGTGCGCTTGCCGGAGCACTGTTCTGTATTGTGCTGCATAAGGGGGAACATTATCTGAAGAAATGGTTTCCGAATCCGTATGTGCGTGTGGTTGCAGGGGCAGCAGGAGTGATCATTTTGTATTTTGCACTCAGAACGGATGCCTATCTGGGGCTTGGAACAGGTGTGATCCAGGCAAGCTTTAAAGAGACGGCAGGACCACAGATGTTCCTTCAGAAAATGCTGTTTACGGTACTGACGCTCTGCGCCGGATTCAAGGGTGGGGAGATCGTACCGTCACTGTTTATCGGGGCGACACTTGGTTCTTTTATGTCTACGATCCTTGCAGCACCGACAGATATCTGTGCAGCATGTGGAATGGTTGGTGTCTTTTGTGCAGTTACAAACAGTCCGATCACGTCTCTTTTGATTGCAGCAGAGTTGTTTGGATTTAACGGGATGCCGTTTTACTGTATTGTGGTTGCGGTAAGCTATCTGCTTTCCGGATATTACAGCTTATATAAGGAACAGAAAATTGTTTATTCCAAAACAGAGAATAAATACGTGGATAAACATACGAAATAATCAAAAAACAAAAAGAAACAAAGTAAATTGATGATTTTAAAGCAAAAAAGCTGACAATTAACGAGAAAAAATTAAAAAATAGAAGAAAATACTTGAAAAAGTAAAGAACGTGTGCTAGTATCTAAAAATAATTTAGTAAAGCAAAGCGATGAAAGAGACTCTTGCTTCTGGAACTTGACAGGAATACGGCGTCACCGACTGAGAGCGCTGTTTGAGGAATGAGGCGAAGGGAACACTCTGGAGCAGATTATCTGAATGGAAAGCACAGGTGCTTTAGTAGGGTAATACGGTTCATGCACGTTACGTATGTAAGAGAGGAATCCTAAAGGATTCAATGCGGGTGGTACCGCGGATCATCAGATTATCCGTCCCGGAATACGAAAAAGTATTCCGGGGCTTTTTTTATGCATATCAAAACCAATCCGGAATACGAAGTTGACAAAAGCAAAACATATTTTAGGAGGATTGTGACATGGAATTTATGACAGGTGTAAAAGAAAAAGAAACGCTGGAACTTAGTGAATTACTGGAAGAGGGAAGACTTGGAGAAGAAGTGAAGGTAAATGGAGCCGTTCATACAATTCGTGACATGGGAACAGTCGCTTTCGTGATTCTGAGAAAACGGGAAGGTCTGGTCCAGTGTGTATACGAAGAAGGCGTTACAAAATTTAACTTGAAAGATTTAAGAGAAGCCGCTACAGTAGAAGTAACAGGAAAACTGACCGAATCAGAGAAGGCACCGAACGGAATTGAAATCCGTCTGAGTGAGATAAAAGTACTCAGTATGCCAAAAGACAGCCTTCCACTTGCTGTTTCAAAGTGGAAACTGAACACTTCCCTGGAAGCGAAGCTGAACTATCGTTCCATTTCTCTTCGGAACGTAAGGGAAAGAGCGAAGTTTAAAATTCAGGAAGGAATCGTAAGAGGATTCAGAGAGTTCCTGTATAAAGAAGGTTTTACAGAAATTCATACCCCGAAGATCGGAGCAAAAGGAGCAGAAGGAGGATCTAACCTCTTCCGACTGGATTATTTCCATCGTCCGGCAGTGCTGGAACAGAGTCCACAGCTGTACAAACAGATGATGGTTGGTGTTTTTGACAGAGTATTTGAGACAGGACCGGTATTCAGAGCAGAAAAACACAACACCAAGCGTCATCTGAACGAATATACCAGTCTGGATTTTGAAATGGGTTATATCGACAGTTTTGAAGATATCATGGCGATGGAAACGGGCTTCCTTCAGTATACGATGGAGCTTCTGAAAAAGGATTATGCGAAGGAACTTAAAATCCTGGACGTGACACTTCCGGATGTCTCTAAAATTCCGGCAATTCGTTTTGATGAGGCAAAGCAGAAGGTTTCAGAAAAGTATGGACGTAAGATCCGCAATCCATTTGATCTGGAACCCGAGGAAGAGCATCTGATCGGACAGTACGCAAAAGAGGAATGGGATTCTGATTTTGTATTTGTAACCTACTATCCGTCAAAGAAGCGTCCGTTCTATGCAATGGACGATCCACAGGATGAGAAATTCACACTCAGCTTTGACCTTTTGTTCCGTGGACTTGAGATCACGACCGGAGGACAGAGAATCCATGACTACGACATGCTGATGGAAAAGCTTGCAAAGCGGGGAATGACGGAAGAAGGACTGGAGACCTATCTGGATACATTCAAACATGGTATGCCGCCGCATGGAGGTCTTGGAATCGGAATGGAACGTCTGACAATGCAGCTTCTTGGTGAAGATAACGTCCGTGAGACAACCCTCTTCCCGAGAGATTTAAGCAGACTTACTCCGTAGAGACGAAGCTCCCTGGCTGGCAGGTAAAAAAGGAAGCTGACAAGAGGCAGCGGGGGAGGTCAAAATGAGACGAAGATGTTCCTTATGTGGAGGAAAATTAAACGGAAATATCTGCACAGAGTGTGGGCTTGACAATTCAAAGAATGACGATCAGTATGTGACACTTGAAAATTCCGGTCATGAAGAATCGCTGACACATATACATACGGAAGCGGAAAAGCCGTATGAAGGAAAGACCATGACTCGGGAAAATGTGCGTAAGGCGAAGAATGCAGATAAAAATGCAAAGAAAGCAGCTGCAAAAAAGGCGTCAAAGAATGCGGCAGCAAATGCGAGCTACAATACCGCAGACACAAGCTACAGCCAGACAGGAAACCAGAGTTACAGTTATACATCATCTTCAATGCGACAAAGCAGCAGACCGGTAAAAAAGAAAAGGAAGCTTGGAAAGTTTCTGATCGGCTTTGTGATCATTGCAGCATTTGCAGGTGAGCTTGGCGGAACGATCAGCGATGAAGTTCAGCATTATTTTGATGACTATACTCATGATGACAGTGACAGCTACACCGAGGAAGATCCATACAGTGATTTGCAGGAAGTGATGCCGGAAGAAGGAGAACTTTATGAAGCAGACCTGACAGCCGGAATTTATAAAGGCGGTGTACATCTTCCGCAGGGAACCTATACACTGACCTGCAAAAGTGGAAGTGGTCAGGTAGAGCTGACAGACAGCAAAAATAATATCTGGGTGCAGTACAATTTTGGTGATGACTACGATAATACGGAAGAAGAAGTCAGTGACTTTGAAGTATTTCCGGGATGTTATGTGATAGTAGAGGATACACTGGAGCTTCACATGACAGCAGAGAATGCACAGATGAATCTGACAGCAATTGCAAATCCGCTTACAGAATCGAAAACCGTATCGGATAAATTTACAGTAGGAAAAGACGTACCTGCAGGTGTCTATGATGTGAAATGTGTGGAAGGTTTTGGGATTTTTGATTATGACGTGACAGTAAGTGCCGGATACGAAAACTATATGGGAATGCTGATCGGTAATGAAGAGTCGGGATTTCCACAGGAGCTGAAAAATATTGTCCTGATCGATGGAACAGAAGTTGATCTGGAAGGACTTACAGTAGAACTTACACCGAGTGAGTGGATTGAATCGGAGGAGTACGAAAGCTTTTACGATAATTATTATTAGAAAGGACGAGTACAATGGCAAACAAGATTTCGGATGAAACAATCGAATACGTTGGAATCCTGGCAAAGCTGGAGCTTTCTGACGAAGAAAAAGAGCAGGCAAAGAAAGATATGGAAACCATGCTTGATTATATTGATACCCTGAATGAACTGGATACAGAAGGAATTGAACCGATGTCACATGTATTTCCGGTAAATAATGTATTCCGTGAGGATGTAGTGACAAATGGAGACAATCACGAAGCAATGCTGGCAAATGCGCCGCAGCAGAAAGAACAGAGCTACAAAGTACCTAGAACATTCGCATAGGAGGAAATCGAAAGATGGATTTGAAAGGTCTTACTGCCGTTGAACTTGGGAAAAAGATTCAGGCAAAAGAAGTTACAGTAAAAGAAGCAGTGGAAGCCTGCTTCGCACAGATTGATAAAGTAGAAAAAGAAGTCAACAGTTTTGTATCACTTCAAAAAGAAGCTGCCTTAAAAAGAGCGGAAGAAGTGCAGAAGCTGATCGATGACGGAACACTGACCGGACCGCTTGCAGGAGTACCGGTTGCAATCAAGGATAACATGTGTACGGAAGGTGTGACGACCACCTGCAGTTCAAAAATTCTGAGTAATTTTGTACCGACATTTTCAGCAGAAGCAGTTCTGAATCTGGAAAAAGCAGGTGCAGTTGTGATCGGAAAGACTAATATGGATGAATTCGCGATGGGAAGCACGACTGAGACTTCTTATTATGGAGAGACAAAGAATCCGTGGAATCTGGAGCATGTACCGGGTGGATCTTCCGGTGGCTCCTGTGCGGCAGTTGCGGCTCTGGAAGTACCATATGCTCTTGGATCTGACACCGGCGGATCGATCCGTCAGCCAAGTTCTTACTGCGGAATCGTTGGAATCAAGCCAACCTACGGAACGGTATCCCGTTATGGACTGATCGCTTACGGATCATCTCTTGACCAGATCGGACCGGTTGCAAGGGACGTAACCGACTGTGCGACGGTTCTTGAGACCATCGCATCCCATGATGTAAAAGACAGCACTTCGGTAGAACGCCAGGACACGGATTTTACAAGTGCGTTGGTAAACGATGTAAAAGGGATGAAGATCGGTATTCCAAAAGATTATTTTGGAGAAGGTCTGGACGAAGAAGTGAAAAAACCGATTCTGGAAGCCGCAGAGGTTCTGAAAAATGCAGGAGCTGAGATTGAAGAATTTGATCTTGGACTTGTAAAATATGCGATTCCGGCTTATTATGTCATCGCATCAGCAGAGGCAAGCTCCAACCTGTCCCGATTTGACGGTGTGAAATACGGATACCGCACAAAGGATTATGAAGAGCTTCACCAGATGTACAAAAAGACCCGCTCCGAGGGCTTCGGACCGGAAGTAAAGCGCCGTATCATGCTTGGGTCTTTCGTACTCAGTTCCGGATATTATGATGCTTATTATCTGAAAGCACTCCGTACAAAAGCACTGATTAAAAAGGCATTTGACAGTGCATTTGCAAAATATGATATGATCCTGGCGCCGGCAGCACCGACGACAGCACCGAAGCTTGGAGCTTCCTTAAGTGATCCGATCAAAATGTATCTGGGCGACATTTATACGATTTCCGTCAACCTGGCAGGACTTCCGGGGATCAGTATTCCGGTTGGACGGGATGCGAAAGGACTTCCGGTTGGAATGCAGCTCATCGGAGACTGCTTCCAGGAGAAGAAGCTTTTTCAGGCAGCTTATACCTATGAGTGCCTGACAGAGAAAAAATGGGTATCTATGTACGACAAAACAGAAGCAGCCGGAAAGGGGGAAGCATAGATGTCAAAGCAGTATGAAATCGTAATCGGTCTGGAGGTTCACGTAGAACTTGCAACAAAGACAAAAATTTTCTGTGGATGCAGTACCGCATTCGGGGGCGCACCGAATACACATACCTGCCCGGTATGTACCGGTATGCCGGGCTCCCTTCCGGTATTAAATAAAAAAGTAGTAGAATATGCGATGGCAGTAGGACTTGCGACAAACTGTAAGATCACACAGGTGTGCAAATTCGATCGTAAGAATTATTTCTATCCGGATAACCCGCAGAACTATCAGATTTCACAGCTCTATCTGCCAATTGCGAGAGACGGCTATGTAGAGATTGAAGTCGGAGAGCAGAAGAAAAAAGTCCGGATCCATGAGATGCATATGGAAGAGGATGCCGGAAAGCTGATCCATGATGAGTGGGAGGACTGCTCTTTAGTAGATTATAACCGAAGTGGGGTTCCGCTGATCGAGATTGTATCGGAGCCGGATATGCGTTCGGCAGATGAAGTCATTGCTTATCTGGAAAAATTGCGTATGATCTGCCAGTATCTGGGAGCATCGGACTGTAAGCTTCAGGAAGGATCCATGCGAGCAGACGTCAATCTTTCGGTTCGTGAAGTAGGTGCTTCTGAGTTTGGAACACGTACTGAGATGAAGAACCTGAACTCCTTTAAAGCGATTACACATGCGATCGAGGGAGAGAGACAGAGACAGATCGAACTCATCGAAGAAGGAAAGAAAGTTATTCAGGAAACCAGAAGATGGGATGATAATAAAGAATATTCTTATGCGATGCGTTCCAAAGAGGATGCGCAGGACTATCGCTATTTCCCGGAACCGGATCTGGTGCCGATCGTGATCAGTGATGAATGGATCCAGAAGATCAAAGACCAACAGCCGGAGCTGAGAAGTGAAAAACTTGCACGTTATGAGAAAGATTATGATATTCCACGTTATGATGCGGAGCTCATTACCGGAACGAAGAAGATGGCAGATCTCTTTGAGGCGACCTGTGCAATCTGCAACAAGCCGAAAAAGGTGTCCAACTGGCTGATGGTAGAAACCATGCGTCTGTTAAATGAAAACGGACAGGAGCCGGCAGATATTAAATTTTCACCGGAGAACCTTGCAAAACTGATCGAACTTGCAGACGCGGGAACCATCAACAGTTCTGTAGCAAAAGAGGTATTTGAAAAGGTATTTGCAGAGGATGTGGATCCGGAAAAATATGTAGAGGATCACGGACTGAAGACCGTCAACGATGAAGGTGCACTCCGCACACTTGCGGAAGAAGTGATTGCAAAGAATCCAAAGGCAGTGGAAGATTTCAAGGGTGGAAAAGAAAAAGCACTTGGCGCACTGGTTGGACAGATCATGAAGGCAATGAAAGGAAAAGCAAATCCGGGTATGGTTAATGAACTGCTCAGAGAGATGCTGAAATAAAAATCAGACTGACAGAAATCCTTTGCGGAATAAATAAAAAAAACGAGTAAATGTCATGTGAAAAGACATTTGCTCGTTTTTTATTACATATACTGTATCTGCTCTTTCGCCGGTTCCGATGCCGGATTTTCAAAGAATTTCTCTTTTTCCGTCACTTCCAGTACTTCTCCATGATCCATGAAGATCACCTGATCGGCAATTCGCTTTGCCTGAGCCAGATTATGTGTGACGATGACGAAAGTATACTGGTTTTTCAACTCCAAAAGCGTTTCTTCGATTGCAATTGTATTCTTCATATCCAGTGCGGAGCACGGCTCGTCAAGGAGCAGGATCTCCGGACCGGCACAGAGGCTTCGTGCGATAGCAAGACGCTGCTTCTGACCGCCGGATAATTTGAGGGCGGATTTTTTCAGTTGATCTTTGACCTCATCGTAGAGTTTTGCTTTCTGCAGAGACTCTGTAATTTTCTCAGCAATCTCTTTCTTATTACGGACACCGTGGTATTTCAGTACATAAGACAGATTCTTTTCGATACTGTGCGGGAAAGCGATCGGCTGTTGGAAAACCATGCCAACACGCCTTCTGAGTTTTTCTTTCGGAAGAGATTTGATGTCGGTTCCTTCTAAAGTAATTGTTCCTGAGAGATAGCCGCCTTCTTCTTCTACCATCCGGTTCAGGGTTTTCAGAAAAGTTGTTTTTCCGCAGCCGGACTGACCAACGATGGCTGTAATCTGTCCTTTCGGGATCGTCAGGCTGATTCCGTGAAGAATTTCGTGTTTTCCAAATCCACATTTTAGATTTTCTATATTCAGCATATCAATTGTCCTTTCGTAGATAGGTGATAAATTTACATATTAACTGGATGATGAGCAGGAAGAGCATCAGTACAAATGCGGTTCCATAAGCATAATCCAGAGAAAATCCGTTGTTCACAAGGATATACAGGTGATATGGAAGTGACATGAACGGATCGGAGAGAGAATGCGGAACATCTGCCTGCATGACAGCTCCGGTGTATAAAATCGGTGCAACGGCACCCATACCGTATGCCATTCCAAGCGCAACGGTTCCGAGAAGCTCTACAAAGCAGACCGGAAGGATCAGTTTCCGGAGAGCATACTCACGGGAAAGTCCGAGACTTAGGGAGTTCTTCATATATTCACGTCCCTTCTCTTCCAGAATCTTTTCTGCTCGGATTGCAACAAAAGGAATGATCATTGCTGCAACACACAGTGCCGAACACAGAAGGCTGCGGTTAAGTCCAAAACGGTAGATCAGAAGCGTATATCCAACCAGCCCGAACAGGATCGAAGGGATTCCGGAAAGTCCGGTGATCGCCATATTTACAAGGACGGAAAATCGTTTTCCGGTGCTGTAAAATACAAGATAAATGGCAGCGCCGATACCAAGGATACCGCCGATCAGTGCGGAAAGTGCGCCAAGGTAAATGGAACCCATCAGTGCCGGATAGATACCGCCTGCAGTTCCAAGTGGAACACCGGCAGGCTTGTCCAGAAGGAAGGACAAGCTAAATACTTTTTTCCCTTTCCAGAAGACATAAAGGAAAAGGAAGAGTGTAACAACGATCACGCAAAGTCCGAGTATACTGAGAATCAGGCGTGTGAAAAATTTCTGCAGTTTAGTTCTCATGGGTGGCAAGCCTCCTTTTCAGAAGATAGCTGATACCGAGTACGATGAAAAGAATCACAAGCAGCACAGCGTTTGCAACGTAAAGTACGGAGAGGTGAAGGCTTCCGTATTCAATACTTCCCATTTCCAGTGCGGTGAGGGCAGGAAGTGTCTGACCACGTCCAAGGAGTTTGGGATAAATCGGGGAATTACCGATTACCATCATGACGGCCATTGTCTCGCCAAGTGCGCGGCCGAATGCCATCATGGCACCTGCAATGATTCCCGGCCGGATTGCCGGAAGAATAAAATGCAGCAGGGTAAATTCTCTGGAGAATCCAAGTGTGATCGCACTGAACTCGTAAGTCTTTCGTGCAGTCTGTAAAGATTCATGACAGGTGGAAATAACGAATGGTAAAAGCATGATCCCCAGCACGATCCCGGCTGCCAGGATACATTGACCGGCTGCCATATGGAGGTGGGTGGCAAAGGCTTTTACAAGAACCGTAAGTCCGATAAATCCGAAGATGACGGACGGGATTCCTGCAACCAGATCGATGAACGCAAGGAATATGGATGCCACCTTTTTCGGAAGGTAATAGTCCAGAAAGCAGGCACAGGCAACGCCGAAGATGAGTGCGAGGACAACTGCGATCGCTGAGACATAAAGGGTACCGGCAATCGCAGGTAAAAGTCCGTACTGCGGTTTCTGACTGACAGGGCGCCATTCAGTGGTAGGCAGGAATATTTTGATTCCAAGCTGTGAAATGGCAGGAATACTTTCCTTCACAATATGGATCATCATGACTGCCATCAGTGCCGTTACGAGAAAGGCAGCCAGATAAATGATTCCTTTGCTGAATTTATCTGAAAGTTTCTTAAACATAGTAAATCCTTTCTAGGTATGATGCAGGACAGACAGCGCTGTCCGGATACAAATCAAAATTGACACCTGGGATTAACCAGCGACATATAGCAAGAAAAAGGGGTGTGTCTTTGCACACCCCCTTCAATATCGGAAGATTATTTCATAGGAATGAATCCCATATCTTCTACAGTTTTCTGTCCTTCATCACCAAGAACGTAATCAAGGAAAGCCTGCTGTACATCTGTCGGATCACCAGAACCTACAAGAAGAAGTGGTCTCTGGATGATGTAAGATCCATCAAGAATGTTTTCTTTTGTTGCAGCAACACCGTTTACTTTCAGTGGAGTTACTTTTCCTTCATTCTGGTTAGCAACACCAAATGAAGCATATCCGATTGCGTACTGGTTATCAATGATATCCTGAACAAGTTCACCCATAGAAGAAGCCTGGATCGCATCCGCTTTTACTTCTGTGTCACCCATGATATTCTTCTGGAATACTTCGTGAGCTCCACCATTGATATCACGTGTAATAACAACAACTTCTTCGTCAGGAAGAGATGAGTCAAGATCTTTCCATGTAGCATATTCGCCGGAGAAAAGTCCTACGATCTGTTCCGTTGTAAGGTTATCAAGAACATTATTTACTGGATTAGCCGGGTTTACTGCGATCGTCAGAGCATCGATACCAACCTGGTATTCTTTCTCAACTTTGATTGCTTCTTTTTCTTCATCCTTTACGCTTCTTGCAACCATACCAAATGTTGCAGTTCCATCGATAACGGCTTTGGTTCCCTGTCCGGATCCGCCTGCTGAAACGTAGATTGCGATATCTTCTTTTGGAAGAGATGAATCATATGCATCCCATGTTCCATAAGTATCAAAGAAAGTAGTAGCCATAGAAGTGATAACCGGTGCTAAAGTAGAAGACCCGTTAAATAAGATCTGGTTACTTTCTGTATCGGCAGAAGCTTCTGTCTTTGCACCCTCTTCTTTTTTGCTATCAGCAGAATCTGACTTGCTGCTTCCGCATCCTACTGCCATAGATGATACCATAGCAAGTGTAAGAGCGATTGATAAAAATCTCTTTTTCATTGTATGTATTCCTCCCTGAATAAAATTTACATATCCAAAATATAAATTTAACATTCTTTTAATAAAATGTATGTTGCATGGACAACATTTTTTATAGATAATTTACATGAATGATATAGAATATATCTATACACTAAATATCTATGGAAGGAATGGGAAAGCCATGCTATACTGTACATACGAATATGTGTTTGGTTTTTATTCTACGGGAACTTCCTGTGAAATAAAAGGTATTGCGTGCTACAGGTGCACATTTTTTAAATTATGGAGGAATTCATGACGGAAGAAATTAAAAAGCTGATCATTTATACAAGAAAAATGAAGAAAAGGGAGCTGTTGTACCGGGACTACCCGGAGGAGTTCCGGGAAGAAATCCGGGGATATCTGGAAAGCAACCATATTTCCAGACTCTATGCACATCAGGTTGAGATGTTTGAGAAGGTCAGAGCCGGAGAAAATGTGGTTATTACGACTTCGACGGCAAGTGGAAAGACGCTTGCCTTTTTGCTCCCGGTATTGCAGAAAATTCTGGAAGACCCGCTGACACGTGCGATTTTTATTTACCCGACCAAGGCACTGGCAAGTGACCAGTACCGCGCGATGCAGTCGATTTTGAAATTTTTCGGAGAGGGAAGAGTTTCAGCAGGCGTGTACGATGGAGATACCAAACCTGCCGAGCGGACAAGGATCCGCAAGAGTGCAAATATTATCCTGACCAATCCGGAGATGCTGAACTCGGCATTCCTTCCGAATCACAGCAATTACGGGTTTGACGCGATTTTTGCAAATTTACGATATGTAGTGATCGATGAGCTTCATTCTTACCGCGGTGCTTTCGGAGCACATCTGGCAAATATTTTCCGGAGAATGCACCGGATTTGCCGGTATTACCATTCGAATCCGCATTTTCTGTGCAGTTCCGCGACGATCGCCAATCCGGTAGAGCTTGCCGAAAAGATCTGTGGAAGCGGATTTACGCTGATTGACCGGGATGGATCGCCGGCACCGGAGAAGGAATACTGTATTATCCAGCCGCCGGAGGTCAAGGGGAATAATGACAAAGTATACGGAAGGATTGCGGCGTCAACCGTGGCAGCCGGACTGATACCGGAGCTGGTGGAAGAGGATCATCATTTTATTACCTTTGGACGATCCAGAAGAAATGTAGAAGTTATTCTAAAAGAAGCAAAGGATAAATTAGATGCTGCCGGATTTCTTGGAATGGTGCGGGTGGGCGGCAAGAATCCGGCAGATCTGATCGCAGGATACCGTGGCGGTTATACCCCGCTGGAGCGAAAAGAGATTGAGCGGAAGATGACGGAGGGAGAACTGACCGGGCTGGTATCGACGAATGCACTGGAGCTTGGGATCGACATCGGAAAGCTGGATGCAACTGTGATCGTCGGTTATCCGGGGACAAGGGCGTCCTTCTGGCAACAGAGTGGACGTGCCGGACGAAGCGGCAGTGCCTGTGTCAATTATCTGATCCTGGAAAATGAACCGTTTGACCAGTACATTGCCATCGATCCGGAATGGCTGTTCTCAAGAGAAAGTGAAAATGCGATCGTGGATCCGGACAATCTTCTGATCGAGCTTGCACATCTGCGCGCAGCGGCTGCTGAGATGCCACTTTCACTGGATGATATTGCGCTTTTTCCGGATCTTGGAGAAATGATCCCGGTACTTTTAAGCGCCGGAGAAGTAAAAAGCCTTGCCGGAAGATTTGCCTGGGCGGGACCTGCATTTCCGGCAGGGGATTACAGCCTGCGTAATATGGACAAGACCAGGTTCAAGCTGCTCGCGCAGGAGGACGGACATGAGATCACGGAGATGGACGAATCCCAGGCATACCATGAGATCCATCCGGGTGCTGTATATATGCATGATGGTGCATCCTATGAGATCACGAAGATGGATCTGGTCAGCCGGACAGCTTACGCCATTCCGTTTACAGGGGATTATTATACGGTACCGGCAGGACAGGAAGAGACGCGTATCCTGCATGTATTTCAGGAGGACGCGTATCAGAGGACGGAAATCCGTTTTGGAGATATCAATGTAAACGAAATCATTGCCATGTACAAGAAACTGCAGTTCCATAACCATCAGAATCTGGGCTATGTGACGCTGACACAGCCGCTTCAGAAGAATTATGGCACGGAAAGCACCTGGCTTACGATGCCGGAGAATGTTGTCAGAGTCTACCGGAGTCTTCTTTTGCCAAATCGGATGGGAGAGCTGGTGCTGAACAATCATTTTGACGGAATGCAGTATGCGATCAAGAATGCGGTAATGATGGTGACGATGACGGAGCGGGATGATATTGATGTGACCATGTCCAACAATGCGACCATTCCGGATGAGTTCCGGGAGGAAAAGGTGTCCCTCTTCATTTATGACAAATATGAGGGGGGACTTGGTTATTCGGAGAAGATCTATGATCTGGTTCCGGAAATTCTGGAAAGTGCGATTAAAATGGTCAGCGGCTGTCCGTGTGAGGATGGCTGTCCGGCATGCGTAGGTGACTACAATCTGGATAAGAAGACGGTTCTGTGGGGACTTGATAATCTTCTGGAAGAGAGCGAACCACCGGTTTATCTGAAGAAAAATATCAAAGAGCCACAGCCTGTGATCCGGAAAGAATTTTCTTTCTTCAATCTGCCGGATGAGTGGGAGAAGGTCTGTTATGCCGTGGTCAAAAATGGCGAGGCAGGCGGGCAGTTCCTGAAGACCATTAAAAAAGTCAGTACAGAAGGACACAAGCTGATCCTGACGATGGAAAATGAATTTTATGCAAAATGGCTGATGGAGCCGGATAACCTCCAAAGTCTGACCAATACCTTACGGTATCATGTGATCTGTCCGGCGGATATGCAGATCCGGGTACGGTATGAAGCAAAAATGGATGAGCAGGAGAAAAAAGAACGACAGAAGAAGAGAGACCGTTTGCAAAGGCGATATGATGAACAGCTTGGAAATGAATAATATAGAAGAAATAAAAACTTTAAATCCTTACCAGCAGGAGGCGGTGCTGGATGAAAGCCCGGCATGTCTGGTAAATGCAAATGTAGGGAGCGGAAAGACAACAGTGCTGATCGAGAAAGTGCGGCATCTGCATGAGAAAAAGCAGGTTTCGTATGAGAAAATGGCAGTGCTTACCTTTACCAACAAGGCGGCAGATGAGATCGCAGAACGTCTATCCAGAAAAGAAGCAGAGCTTACGGAAGAAGAACTGTGGGGATTTGGAACCTTTCATAGTGTTGCCTTAAGGATTCTGCGAAGATTTCTTCCGGAAAAGGCAGAAGACGGAACAAAATTGGAAGAATGGAACCGGGAATTTACCGTTATCACACCGGAAGATGAAATGGAAATGGTGCTTGCCATCGCAAAAGAAGGCGGTTATAAGATCAAATACCAGAACCGTCTGAAAAAGCGGATGGAAGAGGATTACGCGGCATATCGGAAAGGAAGAACACAGGGAAAATACAAAGATGATCTGTTTCAGATTTTTCCGCTTCTTGAGAAGGCAAAAAGACAGCAGAATAAAATGTCCTTTGCAGATCTTCTGGAAGAAGGAACGCAGGTGGCAAAAGAGCAGGAAGAGGTGCTGGATCTTAAGTGGATCATTGTCGATGAGGTACAGGACAGTGACGAAAAACAGCTGAAATTTCTGGAGGCGTTAAAAGGCACACAGACCCACTTTTTTGCGGTAGGGGATCCGAATCAGGTGATCTACAGCTGGAGAGGAACCGGACCGAATATGTTCTTCCTGATCAAGCACAGATTTGGCGCAAAAGAACTGACTCTGCCGGTTAACTACCGGTCCGATGAAGTGATCCTGGAAGCGGCGAACCGTTTTCTTCAGTTTGGAGGAAAGATTGAGGGAAGTGGCGAAAGAGGGGAGAAGATTCTGGTAAGGAATCATTATGATCCATTTATCGAGGCAGAGTATCTGACAGAGCGGATCCGTGAGCTTCATGAGCAGGGACTTCCTTACCGGGAGATTGCGGTTTTCTACCGGGTGCAGAAGCAGGCAGAGATTCTGGAAAAAGTATTTGAAAGAGCAGAACTTCCTTATGTTCTTCCGACAAAACAGAAAGAGGATGAGGATCCGGTTCCGGAAAGACCTCATATGATCCGGGAGTATGTTGCAGAAGGGAAACTGAATGCGGTTTCGGGCGAACATACGATGGAAAAAGCGGCAGATACAGAACGACAGACGGAGGAAGAAGACGCAGTTCATCTTATGACACTGCACGCCTCAAAAGGTCTGGAATTTGACTATGTATTCATCATCGGAATGAATCAGGGACTGATCCCGCTTCGCTGCAAAAGCATAGAACAGGAAGAAGAGGAGCGCCGTCTGTTCTTCGTAGGACTGACCCGTGCAAGGAAGAATCTGGAACTTTCCTATTATACAAATCCGACGATCCCGGGGACATATGAAACACCAAGCAATTATCTGCGGATGCTGCCGGAGGAGCTGCTCGACTGGGAAGAAAAGCCGGGAAGTGAGTCGCGGAAAGCGAATCTGCAGAAACTGCGGAAAGATACGCGGGAGCTGATCAGGGAGAAAAAGCAGGAGGAAGAAGAACAGAAAGAAACACGGAAGCCAGAGCGAAAAGGCAGACATCCGAAGTACGGGGAAGGGGAGATTATTTCTGAGGACGAGATGATGATCGAACTGGAATTTCCGGGATATGGAAAAAAACAATTTCTGAAAGCATTTGGCGAAGTGGAAGTTTTGAAAGGCTTATAGAAAATGGCAATACAAATTGTTTGCTGAAAGAATTTATCAATAAAATATTTTTTCATGAAAGGGCATATGGGAGTGAATTTTTTTCACCTCTATATGCCTTTTAAAAGAAAAGTGAATATTTATTCATAGAATTATCGCGATAATTTTATTATAATTTCAATAAATTTTATGAATATTTTATTTATTTTTAAGGAGGTAGCAATATGGATGCTATGAAAATCGCCAACAGTATACCGATGTGGATCGCCTGTGGAATCCCGGTAATACTCGTTATCGCACAGGCCCTGATCTTTGCAAAAAAATCTTATTCGGCAGGAAAGAAGATCGGACTTACAGAAAAGCAGATGAAGAACGCAATCAAGAGCAGCGCGATCACTTCCATTGGACCATCTATTGTAATCTTAAGTGGAATGCTTTCCCTTCTGATCACTGTTGGAGGACCGATGGCGTGGATGAGACTTTCCCTGATCGGTTCTGTTATGTTTGAATCTATCGCAGCAGGTTTTGGTACTGCATCAGTTGGTGTACAGCTTGGAGCAGATACACTGACACCACTGGCACTTGATATGGCAGTATGGACCATGATCCTTGGATCAATCGGATGGATCATTTTTGCAACTATTTCTGCAAACCGTATGGACAAGGTACAGCATAAAATTTCAGGTGGAGATCCGGCAAAACTGATGGCAATTTCAAGTGCGGCTATCATTGGTGCATTTAGTTCAATGTCATCTTCTCATCTGATCAAGCTGAATAAAAACTCAGTTGCCTGCGTACTTGGAGCTGTATTTATGGCAATACTTTTAACCATTTCAGAAAAAAAGAATATCAAGTGGCTGAAAGAATGGAATCTTACGATTTCAATTCTGGCAGCAATGATCATCACAGCCGTGATTTAAAGGAGGAGCGAACATGGAAAAAAAAGATTTTTATGAAGGCGAATATATGCCGCAGATGCATAAGATTGGTAAACTTACCGGATTGCTTGGAGCTGTATTATCTTTCCTGCCGGCACTTGTACTGGCAGTTGTGTACGGACTTCTTCCAAAACCTGCTGCACTTGCCACCGCATTTATTTCTGCAGCAAGTGCATTCGGATTCCTCTGGATTGTAGAACCGATTTCTTACTTTACCGTACTTGGTCCGGTAGGTACATACATGGCATTTTTGTCAGGAAATATTTCCAATATGCGAGTTCCTTGTGCCGGTATGGCTCAGGTCGCAGCTGACGTTGAACCAGGAACAGAAAAAGGTTCGATCGTTTCAGTAATCGGTATGGCGACATCCATCGTCATCAACGTATCTGTGCTGACGATCGGAGTTATCCTCGGAAGCTCTGTACTTTCAGCAATGCCGGCAAGTGTGATAGAGGCATTGAATTATCTGCTTCCGGCACTGTTTGGTGCCCTGCTTATGCAGTTTGGACTGAAAAGAATCAAATTTGCAGGTGGTATGCTTGCATTTGCAATTCTCATCGGTATTGCAATCAACGCAGGTCTTTTCAACTGGCTTCCGGGAGCAGCAAACTATCTGACAACTCTTGCAAGTGTATTTGTAGCAATCGGTGTAACACTTGCAACTTATGGAAAGAAAAAAGAAGCCGGAAAGTAAGAATAGTGTATAATTGGATGGAAAAGGAGAGGTAGATATGACGAAAAAAGAGATGCTTGGGCAGATGGAGGAACTTAGGTCTACCTGCGTGGACATCTGCACTAATTTATGGAATAATCCTGAGAGTGGCGGGAATGAGCAGAAGTCAGCGGATATGATCCGTGAGCTTCTTCATCATGAAGGATTTGTGATTGTAAATGAAGAACATCTTCCACATGCGTTTTATGCAGAATATGGAAGTGGCAAACCGGTGATCGCTGTTCTTGGAGAATATGATGCACTTCCGGGACTTTCCCAGAAATGCCAGATCACGAAAGAGCCGGTAACACCGGGAGCAGCAGGACATGGATGTGGACATAACCTTCTGGGCGCAGGGGCTGTGACAGGAGCGATCATGATCAAACGGTTTCTTGAGCAGGAAGGAATTCCGGGAACCTTAAGATTCTATGGATGCCCGGAAGAAGAATTGCTAAGTGGAAAAGTAAAAATGGCATATTATCATATGTTTGACGGATGCGATATGGCACTGAGCTGGCACCCGATGTCTGCAAACATGATTTATGATGAAGGATATCTGGCGAGTGCATCTGCGAAGTTTTATTTCAAAGGAAAAACTTCACATGCAGCATTTGCGCCGGAAAGAGGTCGGAGTGCGCTTGACGCAGTGGAACTTATGAGTGTAGGCGCCAACTATTTAAGAGAGCATGTAGTTGACAAGGCAAGAATCCACTATACTACAGACAGTGGCGGATTTTCACCGAATATCGTGCCGGATAAAGCAAGTGCATGGTATTTTACAAGGGCTCCGCACATCAGCGATGTAAAAGACATTCTCCGCAGACTGACACTTGTGGCAAAAGGTGCTGCAATGATGACAGAGACGGAGGTTGAGACCAAAATTGAATATGGCTGCTGCGATATGGTCAGCGAAAAATCATTTGCAGATCTGACATGGAAGAATCTGCAGGAGGTCGGAACACCAACTTATACGGAAGAGGAAATGGAATTTGCAAGACAGTTGCAGGCTACCGTTGATCCGGCTATCAAAGACAGAGATCAGAGAATGTATGAAGCAAAAGAAAAGGCATTAGCAGATGGTGTTGTTCCCAGAAATGCCTGGGAAAAGGCACCGCTTACTGCTTCTTCAGACAGTGGAGATGTGAGCCAGATGATGCCGATGAACCTCTTTACTGCAGTTTGCTGGCCGGTTGGTGTTGCACCGCATACCTGGCAGAGCTGTGCATCTGCCGGAAGCACGATCGGACAGAAAGGTGCATTTTACGCAGCAAAAGTCATTGCAGCAACAGCATATGACCTGTATACACAGCCGGAACTGCGAAAAGAAATTCAGGACGAATTTGATGCGCAGGACAGAGAACCATATGCACCGATGTATGAGGGTGAATAAGAACAAGAAAAAGTAAAGAAAAAAGATCCCGGAGCCGTGAGGTTTCCGGGATTTTTATGAGGAAAAAAAGTAAGTGTGTGACTGGATTTGACAAGAATTTTCATGAATGTTACACTGAGAAAATAGGAGAAAAACAGACTGTATGAGGGGGATAAGTGCAGTCAGGCAGGAGACAGAAATGGGTATCGCAATACAGGAATTATTATCGCAGGAATATTTTAAGGATTTTTACGTTCTGGCGGGGGCAAAGGGACTGCACCGTGAGATCCAGGGGATCACAGTTATGGAGGCACCGGATGCATTTCACTGGACAAAAGGGAAGGAACTGGTACTTTCATCAGGGTACGTTATTGCAAAGGAACCGGATTGTATTGAAAAAGCGTTCCGGGAGGGAAGTGTCCAGAAATCAGCGGGAATGATGATCAAAAGAGAACGATATCTGGAGAAGATACCGGAGGAGATACTGGAGCTTTTTGAACAGTATGAGGTGCCCCTTATCTCCATGCCATTTTCAGCACCATGGATGGAAGTGATGAGCCAGATTAATACTGCTGTGCTGAACCGGACCATACGCAGGCTGCGGATCAATACCAGTCATATGACATTTCAAATGTCGAATGTTTCATATAAAGAGCAGAAGATCAAGCGGATCCTGCAGGCGATGGAGGCTGAGATGGGTTTCCCGGCATTTTTATATGATTTTGTAGAAGAAGAGGCGTATTACAGTTCGATGAATTTTCAGAAGATAGCGAAAGGATTCGGACTTAAAACAGAGGATTTCTGGGAGCCGTCAATGCCGTATACCCGGCATACGCTTTGTGATTACATGGACATGGTGAGATACCGTCTTGTGAATCAGAGTCACCAGGAGGGACCGAGAATCAGCTGGATACGGGTCCCGATTTCTGTAAATGGAAGTGTACAGGCGTATTTTGCCGTGATGGAAGCGCGGGAATTCCTGGATTATTATGATGAGTACAGTATCCGGATTGCCTATCTGATGCTGCAGGGATTATATGAGCAGATCGTAGCGGCACAGAACATGGGAAATATCGGATTTGAGAACTTTGTGTTATACGCTTTGAGTGCAACGGAAGATGATACACAGAAGATGATGTTTCAGGCGAATGTACAGGGAATTTCCATGAGTACAAAATACAGGTATGTATTGTTCCGGCGCGCGGACAATCAGGAAGAACTTCCAAACCGGAGAAAAGAGATCCTTGAGGCTTACAGGAAAAGCAGTCTGATCAAATATGCCAGAATCGCAATGATCGGAGAAAATGTGGGAATTCTTTTTTTGGAAGACAGAGAAGAAGACTGGGAGAAAGGTCATATCCTGGCACTTCTGGAAGAATTCCGGAGAAGAGTTCTGAAGAGCTGTCCGGAGACGGCACTGGAATTTGGTTATTCACTGGATGCCGCTTCTCTGGGGCATATCCGTCAGAGCATAGAGAAATGCCAGAAAGCACTGAATATGGGAAAAATGATTTATCCAAACCTTTTTGCATGGGAGTATTCTCAGCTTGGTGCACTTGCATGGCTGGATATCCCGGAAGAAGAGCTTACTCATATGCTCTCGACTTACAGTGTACTTCTGAAAGATGAAAAGAATATCGAGCTTTTAAAGACTTTAAAAGTATATCTGGAAAATAATATGAACTACAGCGCAACAGCTGAAAAATTATATGTACATATCAATACGATCAGGAAGAGGATCGACAAGGTAAACGAACTTCTGCAGATTGACTGGAGCGATAATATTGCACGGATGAATGCAGAGCTTTTACTGCGCTTTTTGAATCTGGAAGAAAAAATTTAACGTTTCCTTGAACAAGAATTGATGATTTTCAGGGCAAAAGATGATACAATATATATTGTGTGAAAAAAAAGACAAAAAGGGAGATGCCTATGCCAAAGAAACAGAAGGCAAAGATAAAGCAGAAAAATAAGTGCCCTGAAAAGCTGATCCGGACAGAGGCTGCAAAAGAGATTGCAGAGATAGACCGTTCGCTTCAGGATCAGAAGTATCAGCTCAGATGCAGAGCTGCAATCGATCTTCTTACAGCAAAGCTGAATATGATAAATGCAGATCTTTCGCGCAAGAAACGCCATGTTGTGATCAACCAGATCAGCAGCAGAGTGAAGACGGCAGAGAGTATTTATACAAAACTGATCCGGAAAGGCCTGGAGCCGGATTTTGACACGGCAAGAGCAGAACTGAAGGATTTGATCGGAATCCGCGTGGTCTGTCCATTTGAAGATGAAGTGTACGAGGTCGCAGACCGTCTGAAAGCGCAGGGAGATGTACAGATCATCCGTGAGAAAGATTATATTAAGAATCCCAAAAAGAACGGATACAAGAGTCTTCACATGATCGTGGAGGTCCCAATTTATTCATCCAAAGGACCACTGAAGGAAAAGGTGGAGATCCAACTCCGTACGGTGGCAATGGATTACTGGTCTGTGCTCGAGTACCAGATATTTTATAAGAAGACAGAGAATGAAGAGGTTGCAAAGGAATTAAAAACCTATGCAGATGAAATTTCTGAGCTGGATGCAAAAATGCTGAAACTCAGGGATAAGATTGAAAAAATGTAGTAGAAACACAGGGAAAGAATGTGCGAAGGCGCATTCTTTTTTTGATACAATCAGGAAATCAATTGCATAGGCATTCCAGTTAGGTTATAATCTAGTACAGTATGGACAGATAAATTACAGAATGGATATGAGGAAATACCATGAAAATGATCAAGACAGATAAACTTGTATTTGAATATGCAAAGCGTGACGAAGAAGGTAATATTATAGGGAAAAGCCGCGCTATTGATGAGGTATCGCTGGATATCGAGCCGGGACAGTTTATTGCGATCCTGGGGCATAATGGCTCTGGGAAGTCTACACTTGCAAAGCATATGAATGCCCTGCTGGTTCCGTCTGACGGAACCATGTGGGTAGACGGAATGGACACGAAGGAAGATGAACATCTGTGGGATGTACGTCAGAGCGCCGGAATGGTATTCCAGAATCCGGATAATCAGATCATAGGAACGGTCGTTGAGGAAGACGTGGGATTTGGTCCGGAGAACCTGGGCGTGCCGACAGAGGAAATCTGGCAGAGAGTGGAAGATAGCCTGAAAGCGGTTGGG
Source organism: Coprococcus sp. RTP21204st1_G4_RTP21204_210225 (assembly GCF_040915385.1). Lineage (NCBI taxonomy): Bacteria > Bacillati > Bacillota > Clostridia > Lachnospirales > Lachnospiraceae > Coprococcus > Coprococcus sp. RTP21204st1_G4_RTP21204_210225. The sequence goes on from NZ_JBCPDP010000010.1 coordinate 38,110, forward strand.
ATGATTGAATATCGTCACCATTCACCGAATAAATTGTCCGGGGGGCAAAAGCAGAGGGTTGCAATCGCCGGTGTCATGGCAATGCGTCCAAAGTGTATTGTACTGGATGAGCCAACTGCGATGCTGGATCCGAATGGAAGAAAAGAAGTACTTCGAAGCGTGATGGAGCTGAGAAAAAGAGAACACATTACAGTGATTCTGATCACCCATTATATGGAAGAGGTTGTAGATGCAGACCACGTATTCGTAATGGATCACGGTCATGTGGTAATGCAGGGAACACCGAGAGAAATCTTTTCACAGGTGGATACTTTAAAGCACTACAGACTGGATGTGCCGCAGGTGACGATCCTTGCTGATGAACTGAGAAAAAGAGGACTTGATATTCCGGCGGGAGTTTTGAAGAAGGAAGAATTGGTGGAGATATTATGTCGATTAAATTAGAACATATCAATTATGTATACAGTGAAGGAACTGCATATGAAAAGCATGCGCTGAAGGATGTATCCCTGGAAATCCCACACGGTGAATTTGTCGGGATCATTGGTCACACCGGCTCCGGTAAATCGACACTGATCCAGCACCTGAACGGACTGATCAAGGCGACAAGCGGAGCACTTTATTACAACGGAGAGAATATTTACGGAGAAAACTATAACTTACGTGAGCTGCGAAATCAGGTCGGGCTGGTCTTTCAGTATCCGGAGCATCAGCTTTTTGAGGTCAATGTACTTCAGGATGTCTGTTTTGGACCGAAGAATCAGGGACTTTCACCGGAAGAATGTGAAAAGCGGGCAAGAGAGGCGTTGCAGCTTGTTGGTCTCAAAGAAAAATATTTCGATCATTCCCCGTTTGATCTGTCAGGCGGGCAGAAAAGACGTGCAGCGATCGCAGGTGTACTGGCAATGCGTCCGAAGGTACTGGTTCTGGATGAACCGACTGCAGGACTGGATCCGAAGGGAAGAGATGAGATCCTGGATCAGATTGCCTATCTGCACGAAAAAGCAGACATGACTGTCATTTTAGTTTCCCACAGTATGGAAGATATTGCAAAATATGTGGATCGTATTATTGTGATGAATAAAGGCAGCGTCATGTTTAATGATGTGCCAAAGAAAGTGTTTGCACACTACAAAGAACTGGAGAGTGTGGGACTTGCGGCACCACAGGTAACGTACATCATGCATGCGCTGAAGGAAAAGGGAATGGATGTTCCGACAGATGCAACCACGATAGAAGAAGCAGCGGATGGCATTATGAAAGCACTGAAGAAGGAGAGGGCAGCCAAATGATTCGAGACATAACGATTGGACAATATTATCCGGCTGACAGCCATATCCATAAGCTGGATCCGCGTGTGAAGATTGTATGCACACTGCTGTATCTGATTTCTCTTTTTACATTTAAAAGTATTTTGGGATATGTACTTGCGACTGTGTTCCTGTTTGGATGCATTAAGCTGGCGAAGGTACCGTTTAAATTCATTGTCAGAGGACTGAAGCCAATTATCATTCTGCTTCTGATCACAGTAGGTTTCAACTTATTTCTGACACCGGGCGGAAAGACACTGGTCCATGTGGGCTTTATCAAGATCACGGAGTACGGCTTAAGCACAGCGGTTTATATGGCGATCCGGCTGATCTATCTGATTATGGGATCCTCACTTATGACACTGACAACTACACCGAATTCACTGACAGACGGTCTGGAGAAGCTTCTTCACCCATTGAATAAGCTCCATGTACCGGTACATGAGATTTCGATGATGATGTCGATCGCACTTCGTTTTATTCCGATCCTTCTGGAGGAAACGGATAAGATCATGAAGGCACAGATTGCCAGAGGTGCGGATATGGAAAGTGGAAATCTAATCCAGAAGGCAAAGGCAATGATTCCGATCCTGGTTCCGCTCTTTGTATCCGCATTCCGCCGTGCCAATGATCTTGCAATGGCAATGGAAGCAAGATGTTATCGCGGTGGCAATGGCAGAACCAAGATGAAACCTCTGATTTATAAGAGTGCTGACCACATGGCATACCTGATTACGATCCTGTATGTTGTGATCGCATTTGTTGTTGGAAGATATGTTCCATTCAAGCTGTGGATCTTTTAAGGAGTCATAAGATGAGAAGAATCAGATTAACAGTGGCTTATGATGGAACAAATTATTGTGGCTGGCAGATCCAGCCAAATGGAATTACGATCGAGGAAGTGCTGAATAAGGCAATCTGTAAGCTCACCGGAGAAGAGATTCAGGTGATAGGGGCGAGTCGGACGGATTCCGGGGTTCATGCAAGAGGAAATATTGCTGTGTTTGATACGGAAAGCAGGATACCGGCAGAACGTTTTTCTTATGCCCTGAATCAGCGTCTTCCGAAAGATATTGTAGTTGTAAAATCAGATGAGGTGGATCTTAACTGGCATCCACGTTATCAGGATACTCTGAAAACCTATGAATATCATATCATCAATACGAAAGTGCCGATTCCGACAGAGAGGCTTTATAATTACTTTGTAAGTTTTGACCTGGACGTGGGGCAGATGAGACGCGGAGCGGCTTATCTGGAAGGAGAACACGATTTTGCACCATTTTGCTGTATCCGTACTAATGCAAAGACAACGGTGCGGACAATCACGGATTTGCAGATTCTGCAAAGCGGAGAGCATATTACGATCCGGATTACGGGAAATGGATTTTTGTATAACATGGTGCGCATCATAGCCGGGGTACTGGTGCGTGTCGGAAGAGGATTTTACGAACCGGAAAAGGTAAAGGAACTTTTGGAAGGCGGAGAAAGAACCAGGGAAGCGGTCACGGCACCGCCGCAGGGACTCTGCCTGATGGAAATCCGCTATCAGAATGAAGAATAGTGCATGAGTCTGCTTTTTAGGCAGGCTCATTTTTTAACAGGAGATTCCGAATAGAAGGTATTACATATCGGAGAAATTTTACAATAGAAAAACTCTATAGAGAAGTCGGACTATCCGGATAAACAATAAGTAAAACAGGCAGTTTTATTGAAGAAATATTATGAAAATGTTATCCTAATAATCAGAGGCATTTTGGAAAAACAGCATAGAAACAGGATGTCATTAAAGAGAGAAAAGGGAAGAAATATGAATTATGTAGGAATTGATATCGGATCAACAGCATCCAAGGTTGTTGTTGAAGGAGATAAGAAAGAACATTTCGTACTGCCGACAGGATGGAGCAGCAAAGAGACTTGCGAAAAGATCAAGAATAAGTTGCTTGAGATGGGGGTAGATGTTACCTCAGATGATACAAAGGTAGTTGCTACAGGATATGGAAGAATCGCAGTTGATTTTGCAGATCATGTAATTACAGAGATTACCTGCCATGCCAGAGGTGGTCGTGAACTTGCAGGGGGGGACTGTTCGATCATTGATGTGGGAGGACAGGATACGAAGGTGATCATTGTACAGAATGGAATGGTATCTGATTTCCAGATGAATGATAAATGTTCGGCGGGAACAGGAAAGTTTCTGGAGATCATGGCGAACCGTCTGGGTGTTACGATCAATGAATTATTTGATATGGCGGCAGCAGGAGAAGTTATTCCGATCAGCTCACTTTGTACGGTATTTGCCGAATCTGAGGTGATTAACTATATCGGAGAAGGAAAAAAGCGTGAAGATATTGCGGCCGGAGTTGTAGATTCTGTTGCCAATAAAGTAGTGCAGCTTGCGCAGAAAAAGGAACTTGGAGACAGAGTGATCCTGACCGGAGGACTCAGTCACAGCATTTATTTCACAGGAATCCTGTCAGACAAGCTGGATCAGAAAGTGGAATCAGAAGAGTTTGGCCGTTTTGCGGGGGCATACGGGGCAGCACTTCTTGCCAGAGAAAAAAAGGATAAAAGGAGATAATGAAAATGGAACTGATTAAAGATTTACCAGAGGTATTTGAGGAATTCGCAGAGCAGAGACAGAAATCGTTTCTGGCTGTCAAGGAGTTAAAAGAGAAAGGGGTTCCGGTTGTTGGATCGTACTGTACATATTTCCCGAAAGAGATTGCAATGGCGATGGGGGCAGGATGCGTAAGCCTTTGCTCAACTTCTGATGAGACAATTCCGGAAGCAGAGAAAGATCTTCCGAAGAACCTCTGTCCGCTGATCAAATCAAGCTATGGATTTGCAAAGACAGATAAATGTCCGTTCTTCTATTTCTCAGATGTAGTAGTTGGGGAAACAACCTGTGATGGTAAGAAGAAGATGTATGAATATATGTCAGAATTCAAAGATGTATTTATCATGGAACTTCCGAATAGCCAGAGAGAACCGGGACTTCAACTCTGGAAAGGCGAGATCATCCGTTTCAAGGAATATCTGGAACAGAAATTTGGCGTGACGATCACGGAAGAGCAGATCCGTGAAGCTGTAAAGACAGAGAATCAGGCACGTCGATCCTTAAAGAAACTTTATGAAGTAATGAAATATGATCCGGCTCCGATCAAAGGACAGGATCTGTTCAAAGTTCTGTACGGAAGCACCTTCAAATTTGACCGTTCCCTGATCCCGGGTGAAGTGGATGCTCTTACTGCGAAGATTGAAAAAGAATATGCAGAGGGCAAGAGAGAAGAGAAGAAACCACGTATCCTGATCACAGGATGTCCAATCGGAGGAGCAACTGAAAAAGTAATCCGTGCCGTAGAAGACAACGGTGGTATTGTTGTAACTTTTGAAAATTGCAGCGGTGCAAAATCCATTGACAAGCTGGTAGACGAGGACGCAGAAGATATCTACGATGCAATCGCAAGAAGATACCTCAGCATTGGATGTTCTGTTATGACGCCGAACCCGAATCGTCTGGAGCTTCTTGGAAGACTGATCGACGAATATCAGGTAGACGGTGTGGTAGATATGATCCTTCAGGCCTGTCATACCTACAATGTGGAGACCAATACCATCCGCAAGTTTGTAACAGGTGAAAAGGGAATTCCGTATATCAGTGTGGAAACCGATTACTCTCAGGCAGACATCGGACAGCTGAACACCAGACTTGCTGCGTTTGTTGAGATGCTGTAAATGGAGAGTACGACGAAGAGAAATGCGTTTCAGTTCCGCAGGGCGAATGAGGAGGATCTTCCTGAAATCTGTCGTATAGTAAAGCTTGCCAGAGAAAGTGTTCCCGTGAAAGAATGGTTTGAGGCAGAGGATGAAGAATTTCTTGCAAAGCATATCCGTGAGGAAGGATTTACCCTTTTGGCAAAGAAAAATGGACAGACTGCAGCAATCATGATTGTCCGTATTCCCGGACTGGCAGAGGACAACCTGGGAGAATATCTGAAGATTTCCAGGGAAGAAATGAAGCGGGTTGCGCATCTGGAGATTGCTGTTGTAGTACCGGAGTATCAGGGATACGGACTGCAATATGAGCTTTTCTGTCAGTCAGAAGCAATCGTAAAAAATAAGCAGATGAGGTATCTGATGGCAACAGTTCATCCGGATAATATATACAGTTTTCGCAATATGGAAAAGCTTGGAATGAAGACAGTTCTCGAGACAAAGAAGTATGGCGGGAAACGAAGATATGTTATGAGTAAAACATTAGAATCTTAGAAAGAAACGAAAGAGCTTATGGAAAATGTAATGGCACATTTTTCATAAGCTCTTTTTGAATACAAGTATGAATTGTAAAATGAGAAAGTTTCTTAACTAACAACTTCAATGTTGACATACTAACTTGCGGTAATATAAACTATTCTAAGTTAGAAAGTACAAACAAGAGGAAACAGAATGAAATTCAAAAATAAAATCATTGTGGTCTGTCTGTGCGCATCTGTATTCGCGGGTGGATGCGGTCAAGGTGGTCAGAATACAACAAAGAGTAAAAATAGTGAAGGAACAGCCAGTTCGAAGGAAAGTACAGAACGAACCTCTCAGGATAATGAGGTATCAAAAGACATTTTTGCAATGGATACCTATATGACAGTGACAGCATATGGAGAAAAAGCACAGGATGCGGTGGATGCCGCTGAAGCAGAGATTGAAAGATTAGATACACTTTTATCAACGGGAAATGCAGACAGTGAGATTGTAAAACTGAATGAACAGAAAAGTGCAACACTTTCAGAAGATGGCGGATATCTTGTGAAGCGCGCACTGGAACTGAATAAGGAAACGGATGGGGCATTTGATATCGCAATTTATCCGGTTATGGAGGCGTGGGGATTTCCGATACAGAATTTCCGTGTCCCATCAGCTGACGAACTGACAGGGCTTCTGAAGCATGTGGATGCAGCGAAGATTTCATACGATAAGGATACGAGAGAAATCTCTTTTGAAGATGACCAGATGAAAATCGACCTTGGAGGAATTGCAAAAGGCTATACTTCTTCGCGGATTATGGATATTTTCAAAGAAAACGGGATTACAAGTGGTCTGGTAAATCTGGGTGGAAATGTACAGGCACTCGGAACCAAGACAGACGGAAGCAACTGGCGGGTTGCGGTACAGAGTCCGGACGACACAGAGGATTATCTGGGAGTTTTATCTATTCAGGATAAAGCGGTGATCACATCTGGTGGATATGAACGCTATTTTGAACAGGATGGTGTGACCTATCATCACATTATTGATCCAAAGACCGGATATCCGGCAGAGAACGGACTGGTATCTGTCACAATCGTAAGCTCGGACGGAACCCTTGCAGATGGGCTTTCCACCTCCCTTTTTATCATGGGAGAAGAAAAAGCGGCAGAGTTCTGGAAGGTGCACAGTAATGAGTTTGAGGCGATCTTTGCGACAGATGACGGGACGATTTATGTGACAGAAGGTCTGAAAGACAGCTTTACAACGGATCTTGACATGAAGGTTATTACGAAATAATTTGCGTGAAATGAGAGGATAATGAGAGATGGACATCAAAGAAACCGGTAAAAAATTAAAACCGTTTGCACCCGTTCTTTCAGTTGCACTGGTTACGGCGTGCGTGGCAGGCTCTTTAAGTGGATATGAGGCTCCGGTCTATGCAGCGACACAGGAAGAAACACCGGTAAAAAAAGAAGAAACAAAAGAGAAGAAAGAAGAAAAAAAGACAGCAGCCAAAGGAACATTTGACTTGGAGGATGGTGTGTATAAGGGAACCGGAACAGGGTATGCAGGAGACATCACCGTATCGGTACTGATCAAGGACAAGCAGATCGTTTCGATTGATATTCTGAGCTCTTCCGATGATGCGGCGTTTTTCACGCGTGCGAAAGCGGTGATCGACAAGATCATCGAAGGACAGATGCTGGATGTGGATACTGTATCGGGAGCAACGTTCAGTTCCAGAGGAATCATCAGCGCGGTAAAAAATGCGCTGACCGGGGAAAAGGATACCAGTGAGACAGGACAGGCGCAGTCCGGTCAGACAGGGGCGGCGGCAGGAAGCTCAACTAGTGTGGCACAGGTAGAAGATGTGGCAGCGTATAAGGACGGAACTTATTACGGTTCGGGAACCGGATTTGGCGGTCCACTGAAGGTTATGGTAGAAATCAGCGGAGGGAAGATCGCATCCATCCAGATTGTGGAGAACAGTGACGGAAGCGATTATATTTCCAAAGCAGCTTCTCTGATTGATTCTATTATTACGACACAGAGTACTAATGTGGATACGGTGTCAGGGGCAACCTACAGCTCTGTTGGAATTATCCAGGCAGTCCGGGATGCACTGGGTCAGGCGGCGGTAAATGGTACATCGGACAGCACGCAAAATAACAATAACAACAGTTCGTCAGATGACGATAGTTCTACTGTAACCGGAACTGTTCCGTACAAGGAAGGGATCTATTACGGAACAGCAGAGGGTTACAGCGGAGATGTATCCGTTGCAGTCGTGATCCAGGAAAAGACGATCAAAGCAATCCTGATCACAGAAAGCTCAGATGATGAAGCATTCTTTAACCGCGCAATGGATGTTGTGAAAAAGGTGATAAGGACACAGAAGACAGACGATGTAGATACGGTGTCAGGAGCAACCTACAGTTCCAAAGGACTGTTAAATGCGATCAAGAATGCACTGAAACAGGCAGAGAAAGTGACAAATGGAGAATCCATTGATGAGAAGCCGGATTTGACAGAATTAAAAGAACTGATCGAGAAAGCTGAGAAGTTGGAAGAAGATAAATACACAGAAACAAGCTGGGCAGTTCTGCAGACCAGACTTGCGGACGCAAAAGATACACTTGAGGAAACGAAACAGACTGCGGTTGATAAAGCGGTGGAAAAGCTGAAAACAGCAATTGCTCAGCTGGAATCAAAAGATGGAAAAGACGAAGAAAATACAAAATATGTCAGTGGAACTTATGAAGTGACCGTTCCGTGTACGCCGGATGAAGACGAAGACTTTGAAGAGTATGAGTTGACAATGTCGGTGGAGATCCGCAACGATAAAATTGTGTCAATTACGGATATCACAGGCGATGGTGCAAGCAGTAATGACAGCTATATTAAGAGAGCGGTAAATGGTACTTCAAGCATAAAAGGTGTGGTATCCCAAATCATAGATAAAGGAATGCCGGAGGATATTGATACTGTTTCCCGTGCGACCTGCTCTTCCAATGCAATCCTGGAAGGATGCAAAAAAGTACTGGAAGCAGCAGAAAGACCGACAGATATGGAGGCTGAATAACAATGAGAGAATTCTGGGTAAGACTGGTAAGTATGCTCGCGATCGTGGGAGTTCTGCTGGGATACAATTCAGTGCTGGATGTGCGTGCGAAAGAAGATGAGATCGCCCGGCTTTCCGCACAGGTTGCCGGAAACGGACAATCAGACAGTGAAAATGGAGGTTCCACAAACTACAAGGACGGAACCTATACCGGGGAAGCTGATGGATTTGGCGGAACGATTCAGGTAGAAGTGAAGATTGAGAAAAGCAAGATTGCAGAGATCAATGTGATATCGGCAGAGAAAGAAGACGGAGCATACCTTTCCATGGCAAAGGATATGATTCCGAAGATCATCGATGCACAGAGCGCAGATATAGATACGATCAGTGGTGCGACATTCAGCTCGACCGGAATCAAAAATGCATCGGAACAGGCTCTGGAAAAGGCGGTAAAGTAACGTGAAAAAGATGGATATTCATAATTTAACGGCGAAAGATATAAAAAAATTACATATATGGCTGAGAGCATTGATCCAGGTACTTTATTTTCTGTTTATCCCATCTGTGTATACAGCGGCATTTGCCGGAGTGAAATACATCTTTACACAGATCGGTGCAGGCGAAAAGGTTGCCGTGACCTCTTTCGTGACAGTACTGGTTGTGATCTGCATTTATACGATCCTGTTCGGAAGATTCTTCTGCGGATTTGCCTGTGCATTCGGTACGCTGGGAGACGGCGTGCATGCACTCTATGTGTGGATCTGTAAAAAAATGAAAAAGAAACCGCTTCAGATCGCAGAAGCGTGGACAGAAAAGCTCTGTTATCTGAAATATATTGTACTGGCACTGATTTCAATCCTGTGCTTTACAGGCGTCTACAGCAAAGCAAAAGGAACCAGCCCGTGGGATGTATTTTCCATGCTCCATGCAGGCAACTTTAAGCTTGGCGGATATCTGGTGGGACTCGTTCTTCTGGTTCTGATCCTCGTGGGAATGTGTTTTGAAGAACGGTTTTTCTGCAGAAATTTCTGTCCGATGGGAGCTGTGTTTTCCCTGCTTCCGGTCCTTCCGTTTTTCGCACTTCACAGAGACCGGAAAAACTGCATCAAAGGATGTAAGGCATGTACAAAGAAATGTCCTTCTAACATTGGACTTCCGGAAGATGGATCTCCGAAGGTAGAAGGGGACTGTTTCCAGTGTCAGAAATGTATCGATACCTGTCCGAAAGGAAATATTCATACCGGAGTAAAAGGACTTTGTGGAAATGAATTCTGGTTTACGATTTTGCGGGCAGTAATCTTACTGATTCTTCTACTCTGGCTGGGTGTATAGAAGATGAAGAAGAAAGATCTGATACTTGGAGCAGGAATTATTGTGATTGCGCTTGCGATGCTGCTTGTGATGCAGCTGACGAGAGGGGAAGAAGGAAATCAGATCCGGGTTACGCTGGATGGGAAAATCTATGGAACGTATTCCTTGTCGAAGGATCAGACCATCGAAGTAAAGGACGGCGATTTTTATAACCGGATCCGGATCGAAGACGGAAAGGTGTATATGGAAGAGGCAAACTGCCCGGATGGATACTGTGAAGAGCAGGGAAAGATCAGCGGGCATACACAGACGATCGTCTGTCTGCCACATAAGCTCGTAGTAGAGGTTCTGGAAAATGAGAATGACCAGAGCTTTGGAACTTCAGATCCGGAAGATGTAGCTCCGGATACGATTGCAAAATGATAAAGGAAAAATAGATGAATAAAAACAAAAAACTTGCCAATATGGCAATGCTGGTTGCGCTGGCGATGATATTCAGTTATGTGGAAAGCTTAATACCAATCAATTTCGGGATACCGGGAATGAAGCTCGGAGTTGCCAATCTGGTGACAGTGACCGGGCTGTACTTTCTGGAATTTCCGGAAGTATTTCTGGTGGTAGTTATGCGAATCCTGCTGACCGGCTTTTTATTTGGAAATGGAATGTCGATCGTTTACAGCCTGGCAGGAGGAATCTTAAGCTTTCTGGTCATGGCGCTGATGAAGAGGCTGAAAGGATTTTCCGTAGCCGGAGTCAGTATCGCCGGAGGCGTGTCACACAATATCGGTCAGATCATTGTGGCATCAGTTGTGGTAGAGAATCTGAAACTGATCTATTATCTTCCGGCACTTCTGATCGCCGGTACAGTGACCGGATTTGTGATGGGAATGATAAGTAAAAAGTTGCTTCCGATCGTAAAAAGAGAATCTGAGAGAGAGGCGCAGATAGGTTAATTTTTTTTAATTATGGGTTAGTATAAACTAACTTAATAATAAATTTTATCAACAACAAGGAGGTAATTATGGGAAAGGGAACAATTAAGACAAAAGCTATGACGATGGCTGTGGCAATGTCGATGGTAGCTGGACTTTGTCCGTCGACGGTGTTTGCGGCATCGGAAAACGAAGTTGCAGCAGATGGAACTTATACGAAAACGGCGCATGTAACAAGAATAGAATCTATAGATTCGGATGATGAATGGAATGAATATGATGTAGAGGTAAGTCTTACAGTAAAAAATGGAAAATTTGCAGATATTACTGTAACACCAGGAGAAGGATATGATTCTGGAAATAGCAGTTACTTTAATAAAGCTTATAATAAATCAAAAGGAATCAAGACGCTGCTTGAAGGAAAAGATGCGACAGAAGATGTAGTGAATAGCTGGAAAACAGATGGTACAGATGCGGTAAGTGGTGCTACACGTACAGCAACAGCAGTTAAAGTAGCTGCACTTGCGGCAATTCAGTCCGCACCAACAGCTTCAACTGAAATAACAGTAGATACATCTGCTCTTGAAAATGCAATTTCAACAGCAGAAGGCTTAAGTAAGGACGCATACACAGAAGCAAGCTGGACAGCAATGCAGGAAAAGTTAACAGCAGCAAAAGAAGCTCTTACAGCAAAAGAATCACAATCCGTAGTAGATACAGCAGCAGATACTTTAACAAAAGCAATTGATGCACTTGTGTCGAAAACACCAGACGTACAGAATGAAGTCTATGTATTAATGAACATCCCATATGCCGATTTCTATAAAGCAGACGGTGTCGCAGGCGCAGATACTGTTTCATCAGCAACAAAGCAGAAAACCAGAGCATCCCTTGCAGCAGGTTCTTATCATGTGAACAGTGATGGTTCTGATATTACCGGTGTAACATTTCCGGTTAAGATCAGTGATGCATCTGTATTAGAAAAATATACACAGGTTACTGATAAAAGTGAAGTTACGATTACAACAAATATTAAAGGAAAAGAAAATACTGTTACATATAAAGGACAAGATGCATTATTTGAAAGCGAAAGCTATTCTTATTACACATTAAGTGATACACCGTCATACTATAAAGAGGCAACTGTAAATGAGGATGGAAGCCTCAGCTTTAGCGAAGTAAAGGGAGAAGAGCCGACAACTTTGACAAATGCGAAAACTGAATTTTCTACGTCATCAAAATATGGTGATTACCAGTTAGATATTACGAGTGAGGATCTGAAAAATGTGAATACTGTATATGGTGTAGTGGTCAGCACAAAAGAAGGAAGCAGTTATGGACTTCGCCATGTGGAAAATATCTGGAAGAAAACAAAACTTGCATGGAGTACTGGATTTGTAACAGAATCCCATGGGAACACACTGGATTCCAAAGATTATGCTGCCATGATGGGACAGACGATCAATAAAGTAACTTACTACACAGATCAGGGTATTTATGAAATTCCGATGGATCAGCAAGTTGCAAAGAAATTTGACGGAGAAGTATCAGTAGCAGATGTATCTGTGAAATCAGAAAAAACAGCTATAACGGTAAGTGGGCTTCCAAATGATTTTGAAGAAGAATATAAAATTGATGGAATCGATGAAGATGCATATTCTGTTGAGATCAAATCAGATGGCAAGACAACTACAAGAACAATTAATTTTAAGAAAGCACTTGCAAAAGGCAGATATACAGTTACGCTTAGCGATAAGAATGGAAATTATGTACCGATTTCAACGACTTTTAATGTTTACACAGAGACAACGCCGGTAAAATATAATGAGAATGACAAAGATCCGGCTGTGGTGAAAGCGGATGGTGTTGATGAAGAAGAATTCCAGACATATTTAAAAAATATTACATCCGTAACTGTGAATGGAAAAGAATATGCGGCTTCCGGGAAAAAAGCAGTAAAACTGATCACAGAAGACGGAAAACTGGATCTTTCACAGGATGCATTTAAAGATGCAAAAGCAGGAGAGGGATTTGCCGTAACAATTGCAGAAGACGGTTATCAGACATACACATTTACTTATAAAGTGCCGGAAGAAGACAGTAAATATTCTTATGTTTATGTTGGTATGAGCTGGTCTGAATACTGGGCAAATGAAGGTGTCTATGCAGCAGGTGATACAGAATCCTCTGCTGATGTAGATTCACGTAATGAGTATGACAAGGGTGCTTTTGATGCAGTAACAAGAGCGACTGCAAATCATGGATTACATCGAGGAAGTTTCCAGTGCAGCGCAGTTATTGAAGATACAAATGGAAACGAATATGATCTTGCATACTGGAATGCAGATGGAAAAGCTGTAATGACAGACGGAAGTGTTTATACGAGATCAACCAATGAAGATAAAAAAGCAGTATTTACAGCTGAAGACGGAAGCTCATTTATCCAGGCTGATTATAAAGTGACAGGTATCAAATATGTTCCGGTCAAAGTAAAGACAGCAGATCTGAATGCATTAAGAAAAAAATATGCAGTTGTGGAAAACGGAGGCACATTAAGTGGAGGATTCTCTGAAAATCAGCTCCAGTCATACACAGCAATTGCAGATGTAACCCCAAATACAAATGGTCTTAAGACAGCAGAAAAGCAGGAAGATGGTTCTTTCACATTTTCAGCAAGAACAACAGGATCTTATTCTGGATTAAAGGATACACAGCTTGCAACTGCTGATGTTACTCCGGATGTCAAAGCAGGAGATAAAGTTGGAAGCTATGGAGAATTCATCCGTGTAGATTTTAATGGAAATTATGGCGGACTTGGTTCTGCGATGCAGGCTGTTGAATGGACATACTATGGAAATGATGATACTTATACAAATCCGGTAAGAGTATTTGGAACAAAATTTGCATCAGATAACTGGATGCATAAATCAATGGGGATCCAGCTTGGACTTACTGATTCTTTAAGATGCCAGCTGCCGGAAAATACGAATGGAACCGGTTACTGGAAGATTACTATCTATGGACTTGGTTATGCTGATTACAGCTATAATTTTGAGGTTGGAACAGAGAATATTGCCACATTAAAAACAGCAAGTGCAGAAGAAATAGCGGCATTGCAGGCAAAGATCGATGAAGCAAAAGCCTTGAATCGATTTGCGTATACTACTGATAGCTGGAAAAAGATGCAGGATGAACTGGAAGAATCAGAAGTTCTCCTTAAGTCAGAAAATCCATTGAAGTCAGAAGTAAACGAACAGGTTAAACATCTGACAGATGCAATTGACTCTCTTGTGACAGTGCAATATGTTCTCATGAACATCCCATACGCAGAATTCTACAAAGCTGAAACAACAGGTAATGATATTGCGGTAGATGCATTTACTTCTGCGACAAAGAACAAGACCAGAACCAAAGGCCTTGCAGGTGGATCATACCATGAAAATGCAGATGGATCCAAGATTGATGGTATCACTTATGCTGTAAAAGTAGACCCTTCGGTAGATCTTTCAAAATACAAAGAAGTGAAAGACGGTGATTCCGTAGAAATTACAGTTACAAACAGAGGACAGACAACTACCACAACACTGACTGGAAAAGACACATTATTTGAAAATGCATCTTATGCATACTATCCACTTACAGAAGCACCGGCAAACTATAAAGAAGTTTCTGTCGATGCAGATGGAAATCTTGTGTTCAGTGAAGTAAAAGGTCAGGAAGCAACGAAAGTAGAAGGAGTTACAGCTGAACTTTTAACCGAAACATCTTATGGAGATTATGAGCTTGATCTTGATGGACTTCCAGAAGAAATCAAATCAGATAATGTAAATGCAGTTGTAGTAAAGACAACAGACGGAACCGCTTATGGTATGCGTCATCTGGAAAATATCTGGAGAGGTAATGAAATTGCATGGAGTACCGGATTTACTAGTGAAGTACATGGTTGCCCGACATCATCTGAACATTACAAATCTATGATGGGCAAGACCATTGACAGCATTGAGTATTATACAACAAATGGGGTGTATACAATGGATATCGCAGATATCTATGTTCCTGTAAAATCAGAAACTACAAAATCAGAAGTTGCAGATGCAGACATTGCAGCAGGCAAGACTACAATCAATGTACAGCTTCCAGATGGATTTGATCCGGAATACAGTGTGGATGGACTGGATGTGTCGGTAGAAGGTAATGTACTGACTTTTAAAGCAGCGACAGAGAGCAGAGCAGCAGCTTCTGTAAAACCTGGAAAATATACACTTACTATTAAAGATAAGAAGAACAAATATGCAGATGTTGTTACAACATTTACATTGACAACAAAAGATATGCCTGCAGCATATGATGCAGAGAACAAGAAACTTGTAGAGGCAGAAGGATTTGACACAGATGCGCTTAAAGCTTATCTTGGAAATATTACTTCTGTAAATGTAAATGGTAAAGATTATGCAGCAAGTGGAAGAGGCTCCGTAGTTATTATCAATAAGGATGGTACGATCAAGACAGATGCAGATCCGTTTAAGGATGCGGTAGCTGGAACGGAATTCCAGATTACAGTAGCTTCAACAGGTTATACAACTCCTCTTACATTTACTTACAAGATAGCAGAGACTCCGGCACCGGCAGAGGTTGATACAACAGCACTGGAAGCTGCAATTGCAGAAGCTGATAACCTTAAAGAAGCAGACTACACAGCAGACAGCTGGGCTGCATACCAGGCAGCACTTCAGAATGCACGCACTGTATTGGAAGCAAAGGAAAGTCAGGAAGCAGTCAATCAGGCACTTTCTACTTTGAATGCAGCAAAAGATGCACTGGTTAAAGCTGAAGAAGAACCGGTTGCAATCAATACTGCTTCTCTTGAAAAAGCAATTGCAGATGCAAAAGCGCTTAAAGAAGCAGACTACACAGCAGAAAGCTGGAAAGCACTGCAGAGCGCACTTTCAGATGCCCGGAAAGCACTGGAAGCGAAAGAAAGCCAGGAAGCAGTAGATAATGCAACAAATAGCCTGAACAAAGCGATCAAAGCACTTGTAAAGAAAGGCAGCTCATCTGTAAAGAAGACAGATGGTACAACCAATGGATCCAAGACAAGCGGAAGCGATTCTGTAAAAACAGGAGATCCGGCAAGTGTACTTGGCTGGATTGGACTTGCAGTTTCTTCGCTCGGAGCAGGTATGGGCGGCTTTGCCTGGAAACGCAGAAAAAGAAAATAAGACTACACGATAATTTGTAAAAAAGAATCAAATTAGAATAAGAATCAGAAAGCTGACAGACAGATGAGAAAAAATACATTTGTCTGCCAGCTTTTTTTTATAGGAGATTCCGAAGGAACTGCAGATTATGTAATTTCTATTACAGAAAGCTGGATGACACCGACGATCCTTATGACATTGACTTTTGTAGTATCTGCTTTTATTGCATTCTTTACAGGAACTTCATGGGGAACCTATGCGATTGTTACACCAATCTGTGTACAGATGGCTCTGAATATATCTGGTGGAGCTTTAACACCGGTCGTATATGCTGCAATAGCAGCTGTAATGGGTGGAGGATGCTTTGGAGATCATTGTTCACCGCTTTCTGATACCACGATTTTATCATCACTTGCAACCGGATCTGATCATATCGATCATGTAACGGCTTTTTTTAATTTCTTGCTATTTTTTTCCCCGAAATGTATAATTTTTGGTAAAAGTATGATTTTTTGCATCAAAAGTATAGTTTTTGATAAATTCTTTATCATGTCTTATCTAAAATAAGAAGTAGGAAGATTATCAGGAATGGGGAAAATGGTATGAAATTATTAAAACTTGTGATTGTAGATGACGAACCAATCCTTCTGCAGGGACTGGTTAAGACGTACAACTGGAATGAGATGGGATTCGAAGTTGCCGGTCAGGCACAGAGTGGGGAGCAGGCAATCGAAGTGATCAAAAAAGTGAAGCCCCATGTCGTACTGACGGATATCCGGATGAAACAGGTTTCCGGTCTGATGGTGATGGAAGAGATCCAGAAGACAGAGCTGGATCCGGTTTTTATTGTGCTCAGTGCGTACCGTGATTTTAATTATGCACAGCAGGCGTGTGATCTTGGTGCATATGCATATCTGCTGAAACCAATCGAGGAAGATAAACTGCAGGAGACCATGCAGGGCGCATACCAGACCTGTATGGAGAAACTGGAGAGCGAAGAACGTTATGAAAGCTGGGAAAATATGATCCGAAAAGATTCCACCAGTTTTCTCCAGGTTGTTGTACAGAAATATTTACAGAATAAAATTTCCTATGAAAAGGTGCAGGAAGTATTTGCGATCTTGAAAGATGTGATCGAAGAGGGCGACCGTTTTATTGCAATGTGTGTGGATCTTGATCTTACATATAAGATTACGGATGCACTGAATTACGAAGCAGCCAGGCTGGAATTGATACAATCTCTGGAAGAAATGTTTTCAGAGCGGTATTTTTTCTGGCATTTTGAAAAGGCAGAAGGTTGTCATGTATTTCTGATCAAGACAAAGGAAAATGCGACAGTGCGCGAGATTGCGCAGATTCTGGAACAGGTTAAAGGGGAACAGAAAAGTCCGGTTACTGCATCGATTTCCAAACCGTATAAAGGACTGGATGGAATCCGCCGAAGTTACGAAGAGGCGCAGGGACTTTTCGAGCCAATCTGCAGCAATGCCACAAATGAGAATACTTTTCCCATACCTGTGAAAAAGGAAGAAAAAGCGGCAAAAAGTGATTGTGAAGAGGCAGGACTTACGATCGTCAATGCTGTTCGGAAGAATACGTTTAAAGAGTTAAAACAGGCTTTTATTGTGTTGATCTACGCACTTCCACATGAGGAAGAGTTACAGATCCGTTATATACATAAGGTTATGCTGCAAGCGGAGATGATGCTGAACGATACTTACGGAATGACGGAAAAACTGCAGAAACAGTTCCGAAATTATTATTCGAATATGGAGAGTCTGACAGCAGCACAGGCGGTAGATGTCAGTTATAGGATCCTCGGAGAAGCAATTGAGGAACGGGAAAAATATGCAGAAAGCGGAGAAAATAAATGTGCAAAGGAATATATGACAGTGGCACTTTCTTATATCGGTGAGCATTTGCAGGAGGAAGAACTTTCTATTGTTCAGGTGGCAACGCAGATTTATCTGAATCCGGTATATTTCGGGCGTGTATTTAAAAATACATTTCATATGACCTTTAAAAAGTATCTCTTACAGCAGAGAATGGAGAAAGCAAAGAGGCTGATCCAGGATGGATGTGAGAGTATAGGAACGGTATGTGAGCAGGTGGGAATCAGCAATGCATCCTATTTTTCACATTTATTTAAAGAATATACAGGAAAATTACCGAGTGAATACAAAAAGGATTACGAAGAATGAAGAAATGGGTGATTAAATCCGGAATACAGAGAAAATACCTTCGATATATAATGGGGCTGTTGTTGCTGGCAATTTTGCTGTCAAGCATCGGTGTTTGGATTTATGTAAGGCAGAGTTTGACCACAGAGGTTACAGATAAATATGAATTTTTAAATGAGAAGATGGGGCTGGCTCTGGATACACTGTCAAAAGAGGCGGATGAAGGGACAGCAGAATGTATTACTTACGATCAGGTTCAGGAAAGTCTGAAAAAAGCTTCATTTGCAGATGTGGAAAAGAACTCTCTTCAGAAATATTTTGCCTATATGAATCTGGATCATGTGGCAGAATACTGCTATGTGGATAATAAAAATAATGTTTATGCCAGATCCTACTCGCATATTGATTATGAAGATTTTTCAGACAGCCATCTGGAAGATTACATGGGAGATTCTTATGCGAAAACACAATGGTTCTGGGCGAAGGATACTCTGTTTGGGACGGAGAAAGAAGCATTGTTTATCGGAAGATATGTACACAGCATGGAATACGCCAGCAAACCAGGACTGCTGCTCATCAAGATGAATGACGGCTTTCTGGAAACGATACTTGGAAAGGATCGGAGTATGACAGATGAAGTGCAGATCGGAATTCTGGATAAGAAGGGAAATTTATGCGCTGCCTGGTGCCCGAAAGGGACGAAGATTTCGGATGCGGTAAAACAGGAAGTCTATAAGATCAGCGCACAGGAAACGAGTGGTATTCTTGCAAAAAGCCGGAGAGTGAGCGGTGGTGTCTGCTCCATTTACAAAGAAAGCAGCTCTGAAATGACGGTGTTCACAGTCGTTCCGTCGAGTGTAATGACGCAGGGAACGATGAGGGTACTTACGGTGCTGATCGGGATTTATCTGTTTGTGGCAGTGGTAGCGGTTGTGATCAGTATCTATTTTTCCAAGCGGTTCACCAGTCCGATCCGGGAGATCAGTGAAGAGATGACACAGTTTGACGGAAATGATTTCAGTCGCCTGATTGAACTGAATACCAATACAGAATTGGATCAGATCGGACATTCCTACAATAAGATGCTAAAAAATATTGAGAATCTTCTGGCAGAGATCAAAGAACAGGAAGGGGTGCTCAGACGGACGGAGTTGAACATGCTTCTGGCACAGATCAACCCACATTTCCTTTATAATACGCTGGATACAATTTACATGCTTGCGCGGATAAACGGAGAAGAGACAACCATGAAGATGATTCAGGCACTTTCCAAATATCTGCGTCTGTCACTCAGCAAGGGCAGTGATATCGCGACGGTGGAGGACGAACTGGAAAATGTAAAGAGTTATATGGAAATCCAACAGATCCGGAATGCAAATCTGTTCCGGTATGAGATTGAGTGTAAGGTGGAAGAGAAGAGTACGTGGATGCTGAAGCTGATCTTGCAGCCACTTGTCGAGAACGCGATCAAGCACGGATTCTGCGAAATTTATGAGAATGGTCTGATCCGGATTGAGATTGCGAGGGAGGATAGCCAGCTGAAAATCGTGGTATTCAATAATGGGAAGCCGATTGACCGGGAAATGATGGAAAAGATCAATGCCTTAAACGGGCATCCGATTCTGGAGGCGAAAAAATGCTTCCAGGATAAGGAACACGGATATGGAGTGGTGAATGTACTGACCAGACTGCGGCTGAAATATGGAGAGGATGTGCTGTTTTACTATGAGGCAGAAGAAAATGGAACTCGGTGTACAATCCAAATTCCGGATGACGGAAAGGAGAAACGTGATTTATAGAAAATATTTGCAATCGGTGTTTTGTATCGCACTGGTTCTGACAGTGCTGACCGGATGTGGTAAAAATACGGGGCAGACAAGCCGGAGCACAGAAAAAAAAGAGATTGATATTCCGATCATTCTGACGGTAGATCCGACTTCCGGCAAGAAAACGGAACAGGATGTCGTTGATGCGTTTAATGAAGAATATGCCGGTACGTATCATATGCAAGTGGAATGGATCATGGAGACGGAAGAGGAATACCGAAAAAATCTGAAACGGTTAAATGTCACAGACGAGCTTCCGGCTGTGATCTATGATGTGCGCACCCTGCCGTCCTTTTATCAGATGATGGTTGCGGATGGACGGATCGAGAATCTGAGTCCGTATCTGGAAGAGGATGAAGAGTGGAGGAATATGATCGAACCGGCGGTGATGGAAGGCTGTACGGATGAGGATGGCAATATCTATCTTGGACCGATCAGTACGGCGGCATTTGCGTGCGCCGGCATGTTTTGGAATCCGGAGCTTTTTGCGGAAGCAGGGATTGAGAAATTCCCGGAGACATGGGAAGAATTCTGGGACTGCTGTGACCGGCTGCAGGCAAACGGAATCACACCGCTTGGACTTCACACTGAAGGAACCGGCTGGGCGCCGATGCTGATTGCAACAGCAGAGGCAGCACACACGGAAGAAGGCTATGCATTTATGAAAGAGCTTCTCCCAGAAAGCTATTCCAATGATACCGGTCTTGAAATTGCAGAAACCTTGCAGAAATTGTTTCGGTATACAACAGAAGATGCAATTCATGCTGACTACGATGTGGCATACAATAATTTTGTCGCAGGAAAGGTGGCAATGATCCCGAACGGATACTGGATGATCGACCAGTTGCCGGAAGAATGGAAAGAAAAGGTAAGATTTTCCGCATTTCCGGGAAATAAACTGATTGCCTCACCGGAAACCTTTGGCTGGGCGGTGGTTTCCACTTACAGCGAGGAGGTCAAAGAAGGAGCGGTTGAATTTTTGAAATTTCGCACGAAATTCAATCTGGAAGAGAAAAAAGAGCTGATGGACAAGAACGGACGCACTGAAATCAGCCAGCTCCTTCAGGATTATGTAAATGCCTACAATAACAATCCGCAGATCGTTCCGAACTATCAGGTGAAATGGAACTCCATCCTTCAGGAAGAGACGATCGGGGAGTGCCTGCCACAGCTTGCCGCCGGGAAAATGACGCTTGCGCAGATGGTGGAGACTGCCGATGAAAGTATCCGGGAGTATGCGGCAGAGAGGTAGGAGAAGACGGCTGTTGGCGTCCCTTTATCAATAACAAATTTTTTACATACCCAAAAGTATATTTTTTGGTATATGAGGTTTTCTATTTGCTACATCTTTTGCACGGATTCTTGCTATTATCTAAGCATAGAAAAGAAATCCAGACGAGGAGGAACGGAAATTATGAAAAACAAAAAAAGATGGCTGGCACTGGGGCTGGTAGGAATCATGACACTTGGATGCTTTGCAGGATGTGGAAGCAAGAGCGATGGCAAGAGTGCAGACGGTAAAGGGGACAGCAGCAAAGGATCTGTATATTATCTGAACTTCAAACCGGAGCAGGATGAGCAGTGGCAGCAGCTGGCAAAGGATTACACAAAAGAGACAGGTGTAGATGTAACGGTTGTTACAGCAGCTTCCGGAAACTATGAAACCACTCTGATGAGTGAAATGGGAAAGAGCGGAGCACCAACATTATTCCAGGTAAACGGACCTGTAGGACTTGCAAACTGGAAAGATTATTGCTACGACTTATCAGATTCTGATATTTACAAAGAACTCACAAGTGATGATTATGCACTGAAAGACGGAGATTCTGTAGCGGGTATCGGATATGTTATTGAAACATACGGAATTATCACAAATAAGACATTATTAAAAGAAGCAGGATATACACCGGATGACATCAAATCTTTTGCAGATCTGAAAAAAGTAGCAGAAGACATTACAAATAGAACTTCTGAACTTGGATTTTCTGCATTTACTTCAGCAGGTATGGACGGATCTTCTGACTGGAGATTCAAGACACACCTTGCAAACCTTCCGATCTACTTTGAATATCAGGATGAAGGAATTAACACAACAGATGCAATCAAAGGCACATATCTTGACAATTATCGCGATATGTGGGATCTGTACATCAACAACAGCACATGCGATCCAAAGGATCTTGCTGCAAAGACAGGTGACGATGCAAGAAATGAATTCCTGAATAAAAAAGCTGTATTCTATCAGAATGGTACATGGGAATATACACAGCTGATCGATGGCGGTCTGACAGATGATGACATGACCATGCTTCCGGTTTACTTTGGTGTAGGCGATGAAGCAAACCAGGGACTCTGCACAGGTACAGAAAATTACTGGTGCGTAAATAAAGACGCAGACGAAGCTGATATTCAGGCTACATTAGATTTTATGGACTGGTGTGTAACTTCAGATGAAGGAACAAAATGTATGGCAGACGATATGGGATTCAACATTCCGTTTAAGAAAGCTCAGGAATCTAAGAATCTCTTTATCAAAGAAGACAAACAGATGACCGAAGACGGAAAGACTCCGGTAGCATGGAACTTCTCAACAATGCCTTCAGAAGAGTGGAAAAATGGTGTTGGATCTGCACTGACAGCTTATGCGGCAGATCAGACAGATGCTAACTGGGATGCAGTAGTAAGTGCATTCGTAGATGGATGGGCATCTGAATACAAGCTTGCAAATGAATAAATAAGTTGCATAAAAAGAACTGACCTAGGGGCAGGCGGCTTGCCTGCCCCTTTTAAGTGAGAGGAGAGCCTGTACGAAGCGGGTTTTCTGGATATGGGAACCTACGTTTTTCCATATAAAAATAAAAAGTGAAATGAGAGCCACCTGGTAGGAAGATCCTTCCGGGCAAAAGGAAAAGAGGAGGATTTCTATGGAGAAGGCACTGAAAAAACATGCACCAATATTTGTTCTCCCAACATTTCTTGCATTTGTGATCGGATTTATTATTCCGTTTGCACAGGGATTTTATCTTTCTTTTTGTAAGTTTACAACAGTAGGAAATGCAACATTTGTTGGAATATCAAATTATACCGCAGCAATCAAGGATACATCATTTACAAGTTCATTTAAATTTACAGTATTATTTGCGATTGTATCGATCTTACTGATCAACGTACTGGCATTTGGTCTGGCACTGCTTCTGACACAGAAGTTAAAGGGAACCAATATTTTCAGAACTATTTTCTTTATGCCGAACCTGATTGGTGGAATCGTACTTGGATATATCTGGCAGATCCTGATCAACTGTCTGCTTACGATCATCGGACAGCCGCTTCTGGCACTGAATTCTTCAGCCGGTTACTGGGGACTTATCATTTTGATGTGCTGGCAGCAGATCGGATATATGATGATCATTTACATCGCAGGTCTTCAGAATGTACCGGATGATCTGATCGAAGCAGCAGAGATTGACGGAGCAGCAAAGTGGGATATCCTCTGGAAAATCAGAGTTCCGATGGTAATGTCTTCCATCACGATCTGCGTCTTCCTGACACTTACCAATTCATTTAAATTGTTTGACCAGAACCTGGCTCTTACAGGTGGAGATCCGAACCATGCGACAGAAATGCTGGCACTGAATATTTACCAGACATTCTACGCACGTGCCGGAATGCAGTGGAAAGGTTATGGACAGGCAAAAGCAGTGATCTTCTGTGTTCTGGTTATCATTATTTCACTGGTACAGCTGAAAGCAACAAGATCTAAGGAGGTGCAGCAGTAATGAAAAAGAAGAAAAGTATTGCAAATACAATATGGATAGTTATATTAACAATTGCGGCACTCGCCTGGATTTATCCGATCATTATGATCCTGATGAACTCTTTGAAAAAAGAATCAGCGATCAGTACAGGAACTGCATTTAAACTTCCGACTGCAGATGCATTTGCAGGAATCGCAAACTATGTAGATGCCGTTGCTTCAAAAGGATTTTTGAGCAGTCTTGGATACAGTACATTTATTACGATTACTTCTGTAGTTGCTATTCTTGTATGTTGCTCCATGTGTGCATGGTATATAACCCGTGTAAATAGTCCGATTTCAAAGATTTTATATTATCTGTTTGTATTTTCCATGGTTGTTCCTTTCCAGATGGTTATGTTCACCTTGTCACAGACAGCAGATACCTTACATCTGAATATGCCATGGAATATCTGGGTGATCTATCTCGGATTTGGCGCAGGTCTTGCGGTATTTATGTTCTGCGGATTTGTAAAATCGATTCCTGTAGAAATCGAAGAAGCTGCCATGATCGACGGATGTAATCCGCTGCAGACCTTCTTTTTGATCGATATCCATATCCTGAAGCCTACCATGATATCCGTAGGTATTCTGGAAGCAATGTGGGTATGGAATGATTACCTGCTTCCAACTCTTGTACTTGATATTAAGAAGTATAAAACAATCCCAATGCTGATCCAGTATTTCCGCGGAAGTTACGGAAGAGTTGAAATGGGACCGATGATGGCAAGCATTATGCTTACAGTAATCCCAATCATCATTGTATATCTGGCAGGACAGAAGTACATCATCAAGGGTGTTGCTGCCGGAGCTGTAAAGGGATAGAAAAATATAGTATAAATTTGGCGGACAGGCGTTGCTTGTCCGCTTTTAAATAGAAAAAGCTTGCAAATTTTGAGAGTTTCCGTTAAGATATAGCGAAAATGGTAGAAAACATTGAGAAAGGAAAGAAGGTATGTTTCAGACGATTATTGGGGCGGTCAGTTCATTTATGTACAGCAAACTTCTGGTGATTATTCTGATCGGTGCAGGTTTATATTTTACAATCCGGACAAGATTTCCACAGGTGCGTTTATTTGAGAGAGCTTGTGAGTCCGTGATGGAGAAGCCGGACGACAAAGAGGCAATCTCATCATTCCAGGCGCTTATGGTTTCAACGGCATCGAGAGTAGGAACGGGAAATATTGTCGGGGTGTCATCGGCAATTTGTATTGGGGGATTTGGTTCTGTATTCTGGATGTGGGTGATTGCGATCATTGGAAGTGCGTCTGCACTGATTGAAAGTACGCTGGCACAGATTTACAAGAAAAAGGGAGAGGATGGGAAATGCTATGGTGGTCCGGCTTATTATATCGAGGCGGCGCTGCATTGCAGACCACTGGCGATCGTGTTTTGTATTGCCATGATCCTGACTTATGCATTTGGATTCAATATGCTGGCATCCTACAATCTGCAGTCTACATTTTCCGGATTTTCTTTTTATGATCCGAAGGTAAGCCCATGGATCATTGGTGGGATTCTGGCAGTTCTGACCGGATGGTGTTTGCTTGGCGGTGGAAGCCGTATTGTAAAGGTGACATCGACGCTTGTGCCGGTGATGGGACTTGCATATATCGGTATGGCGCTGATTGTGGTTATCATCAATATCCGCAATGTGCCGGAAATGTTCCTGCGTATTTTTGAGGAAGCGTTTGATTTCAAGGCGATTTTCGGAGCGTTTGCGGGTTCTGCTATGATGCAGGGTATCCGCCGTGGGCTTTATTCCAACGAAGCCGGAATCGGTTCGGCACCGAATGCATCTGCTTCTGCAAATGTCAGCCATCCGGTCAAACAGGGACTGGTTCAGATGCTGTCTGTCTTTATCGACACACTTCTTCTTTGCACGGCAACGGCGATGATGTGTATGTCGTCTGGCATTGATCCAACCAGGGAGATGCAGGGGGCACCGTGGGTTCAGGCATCTCTTCAGGAATCCCTGGGAGCATTTGGTCCGGTATTTATAACGGTGGCTATGGTATTTTTTGCGTTTACAACATTGCTTGGAAACTGTTTCTATTGCGACAATCTTCTGACCTATATCCATAAAAAGGAACCGGGGAAAAAATTTATGCGCGGATTCCGCCTGGTATCTGCATTTGTTGTATTTCTAGGGGCAGGTATGGAAATGTCGCTTTTGTGGGATCTTTCCGATGTACTGATGGGTGTGATGGCACTGATCAATATTCCGGTGATCCTGATTTTGTCCGGGACGGCATTTAAGGCAATCCGGGATTATGAGGATCAGTTGAAGCGGGGAGTTAATCCGGTGTTTAAAAGTGCAGATATTGAGCTGGAGCAGAAGACGGATTTCTGGAATTAGGGAATCTGCGAGAGTGGTTCGGAAAATGATGGAAGGCTGTGAATTGGATTTGACAAAAGTTGTTTTGTGATAATTTGGCGTGAAATCCGGCTTGACAAATTTTGAAGGATACGGTAGTATGACAAAAGAAGAGAAAATTACAGACTATGAAGAGAACAAGTAGCAGATGACAAGGCTCAGACAGAAAGTAACCGGTTGATGAGAGGTGCACGAAGAGTCAGATGTGAATACATCTTGGAGTTTCACACCGAACGCACGGAAGCGCAAGTAAGCTGTGACGGAGTGGCGGACGTTATACCTGCTACGGTAATGTTAGTTACTGACTGAGGCATTCGGTGCGAGCCGGATGTGAATTAAGGTGGTACCACGAGAGAATATACCTCGTCCTTAAAGGCTGATTGGCCGGAGGACGAGGTTTTTTTATTGGAAAAATTGAAGGGGTTCAGGACGGACGCTATCCGGAATCTATTTCTATTTGTCTGCGGGTTCGGCAGCTGATACTTCTAAGGTTTTGTAAATTTGTTAAGGGCATGATTGAAAATCCATAACTCGCTGCGCTCAGACAGATGGATTTTCAATCATAACACAAATTCCCAAAACCTAAGAAGTATGAGCATCCGCCTGCACATGCAGTCAAATAGAAATGGTTTCCGGATGGCTGACATCCTTAAAAACTTCAAAGAGTTCCAGACAGGGACGCCTCCTTCTCCTGGCGGAGAAGATTGGCTGTGAGTAAGATATAGGTTTTGAAAAAGAAAGGAAAGATTAGAAATGGGTATTTATGAAGAGCTGCAGGCTAGAGGATTGATTGCACAGGTTACGGATGAGCCGTTAATTAGGGATCTGGTGAATAATGGGAAGGCTACGTTTTATATTGGGTTTGATCCGACGGCGGATAGTCTGCATGTTGGACATTTTATGGCATTGTGCCTGATGAAGAGACTGCAGGAGGCTGGCAATAAGCCGATTGCTTTGATCGGGGGCGGTACTGCTATGATCGGGGATCCGTCCGGTAGAACAGATATGCGTCAGATGATGACACCGGAGACAATCCAGCACAACTGTGATTGCTTTAAGAAGCAGATGAGCCGTTTTATTGATTTTTCAGACGGGAAAGCACTGATGGTTAATAATGCGGACTGGCTGATGGATCTGAATTATGTGGAAGTACTTCGTGAAGTCGGAGCACACTTCTCCGTAAACCGTATGCTGACAGCAGAATGCTACAAACAGCGTATGGAAAAGGGACTGAGCTTCCTTGAATTCAACTACATGATCATGCAGAGCTATGACTTCTATATGTTATACCAGAAATACGGATGTAACCTTCAGTTTGGTGGAGATGACCAGTGGAGCAACATGCTTGGTGGTACAGAACTGATCCGTCGTAAGCTTGGTAAGGATGCAAGTGCGATGACAATCACACTGCTTCTGAATTCAGAAGGAAAGAAGATGGGTAAGACACAGTCTGGAGCTGTATGGCTTGATCCGGAAAAGACTTCTCCGTTTGAATTCTACCAGTACTGGAGAAACGTGGCAGATGCAGATGTTCTCAAATGCCTGCGTATGCTGACATTCCTTCCGCTTGAGCAGATTGATGAGATGGATAAATGGGAAGGCGCACAGCTGAATACAGCAAAAGAAATCCTTGCATTTGAACTGACAAAGCTGGTTCACGGCGAAGAAGAAGCTACGAAGGCACAGGAAGGTGCACGTGCACTGTTCAGCTCAGGAAATGCAGCAGATATGCCGACAGCAGAGCTTTCTGATGAAGATTTCGCAGACGGGTCTGTCGATATCCTGACACTTCTTCATAAGAGCGGACTGGTTGCTTCCAAATCAGAAGGACGTCGTGCTGTACAGCAGGGCGGAGTTGCCGTTGACGGAGAAAAGGTTTCTGATATTTCAGCAACATTTGCAAAAGCAGACTTTGAAGGAGAAGGAAAAGTTGTAAGAAAAGGAAAGAAGAATTTCCGTAAAGTAATCGCAAAATAAGAGGACAGAAAAATGAGTTTTACAGAAATAAAAGCAGAAGAATTAAAGGATAATCCATTTGACCTGATCGGAAAACAGTGGATGCTGATCACAGCAGGAAATGAAGAAAAATGTAACACCATGACCGCAAGCTGGGGCGGTGTCGGAATCATGTGGGGAAAACCAACTGCAACAGCCTATATCCGTGATTCCCGTTATACAAAAGAATTTGTAGACAGAGAAGATTATTTTACACTGGCATTCTTTGGAGAAGAGCATAGAGAAGCGTTAAATCTCTGTGGAAGAGTCTCCGGAAGGGACGAAGATAAGATCAAAGAAGCCGGTCTGACACCATATTATGTAGATGGAACAGTTGCGTTTGAAGAAGCAAAAATGATCTTTGTATGCAAGAAGGTTTATGTACAGCGCATGGGAGAAGAAAATTTTGTTGAGAAAGCAAATCTTGACAAATGGTATGCTGACAAAGATATGCATAACATGTATATGGGAGAAATTAAGAAGATTCTTGTGAAAGAGGATTAGGCTATGTGTAGTAGGACACAGAAGCTGACTGTAGTTCTGGCCTCTGCATCACCGCGCAGGACAGAACTGCTGGAACAGGGAAATATAAAGCATGTAGTCATGCCGTCACACTGTGAGGAAGTAATTACATCCCAGGTTCCAAGCCAGGTTGTGGAAGAACTTTCTGTACAGAAAGCAGAAGATGTCTATCAGCAGTATGAAACGAAAAATACAGGAGATTTTCTGGTGATCGGCTCAGATACGGTGGTTGCAGCGGATGGAACGATTCTCGGAAAGCCAAAGGATAAAGAGCAGGCATATCAGATGATTTCCATGCTTCAGGGAAAAGCACATCAGGTTTACACCGGTGTTACGCTTCTGATAAAGAAGGATGGGAAAAAGATCCGGAAGACATTTCATGAATGCAGTGATGTGCATGTATATCCGATGAGCAAGGAAGAAATCAGGGAATATATTGCGACAGGAGAGCCGATGGACAAGGCAGGAGCCTATGGAATCCAAGGGGCATTTGGCGTGTATATCTGTGGGATTGAAGGTGATTATAATACGATCGTCGGACTTCCTCTTGCAAGGGTATATCAGGAAATGAAGAAATATATTTATTAGAAAATGGGATAAATGACCAGAAGGGAGAACGTCAGAACAGAAAAAGAGTTCTGATGTTCTCCTTTGGTTTTATTTAGAAATCTGTAGAGTTTTAACAGATATTTAGTGTGAGTTCCTGGGTGTCTAATCCTTTTCCGGATACTTTTACAGTGACAGTGCCTGGTTCATAGCCGGCCCGGATTACGGCTAAGGATTTGCCATAGAATGTCTTGAAAGTATCGTTGCAGAAGCTTTCTTCAACATTTGGTCTTGC
Organism: Coprococcus sp. RTP21204st1_G4_RTP21204_210225; assembly: GCF_040915385.1. Classification (NCBI taxonomy): domain Bacteria; kingdom Bacillati; phylum Bacillota; class Clostridia; order Lachnospirales; family Lachnospiraceae; genus Coprococcus; species Coprococcus sp. RTP21204st1_G4_RTP21204_210225. Next base: position 67,698 of record NZ_JBCPDP010000010.1, read on the forward strand.
AGAACCGTATCCCTGAAGTGTTGCAGGACCAGAGATTTCTATTTTCAGCTCCTGGTCGACAGAGGATTTTGTGATTCCATTTTCACCGATAAGATCGATATTAAGGAAGCAGAGATCCTGACCATTTGCACAGAGGTTTGTTGTTTCAGGAGTGAGTTTTATCGAAGTTTTTCCAGTGGCTGAGACAAGCGTGGTGCGGGCTGTTTCTTTTCCGGAGGAGTCGTAAGCAATGGCTTCGATTTTGCCGGCTTCATATGGAATTTTCCTGAATTTTGCAATATCTTTTTTCGGTTTCTTTTTACCTGCGCTTTTTCCATTGACAAGAAGTTCTATTTTGTCTGCATCTGAGTAGATTGTTACAGAAGCTTTTTTCCCTTCGCAGCCTTCCCATGACCAGCTTTCCACCGCATCTGTGACACGCCACATAGAAAGAGACTGGAAATAGTCTGTGCGGGTATAAGGGTCAACACCAATTGTTGGAGTTTTCTGTAATCCCCAGATGATCTTGCTCCATCCAACTTCCGGACGTTTTTTTCCACAGATATCAATGATACCGGCACCACCGGAAATAATAAGGCCCGGATCGGCATTTTGCTTCGTCTTTTTGTCTTTGTACTGAATGGTGCCAATGCCTGATTCACCAAGATAATCATATCCGGTCCACATAAAGTCGCCGGTCATGGTAGGAATCGATTTGACAAGCTGCCAGTTATCGTAAAGGGTCTGCGGGAGAGTTTCAGAGCCGGTTGTCGCCTGTTCCGGATGATTTCTGGCATCAATTTTATAGCGGCTGGATGCATAATTATATCCGGGAATATCGAAAATACCGGACATAATTTCAGCAATGGCAGTCGCTTTTTTTGTTTTGGCTGCTTTATTGATGAGTCCGCCCATTTTGTTCATCATGATATTGAAAAATTCAGAGGTCGGAGCGTTATCCAGTCCACCGGAACCACTGTCTTTGACTTTACCGTCTTCGTCCGTGCCATAAATACTTTTTTTACTTCCGGCCATGGTAGCAAGCATCAGATTGATCCCGGCTGTGACAGGTCTTGTATGATCTTTGGTATGGCAGAATTCAGTCATGATACGGGCCTGTTCCTGCCCGTCTGCAAGTCCAAGCTCTGTAATCTCGTTTCCAACAGAGTACATCACAACAGAAGAATGGTTATAGTCTTTTGAAATCATGGCAGCAATATCAGCTTTCCACCATTTGGAAAATGTTTCACCGGCGTAATCGTAAGGATTTTTCTTGATCAGCCACATATCAAAAGCTTCGTCAATAATGTACATACCAAGTTGATCGCATGCATCCAGCATTGCCTTTGAAATGGGATTGTGTGAAGAACGGATGGCATTAAATCCGGCTTCTTTTAAAATGCGTACCCGCCGACATTCAGCATCATGGAAGCCACAGGCACCGAGTACCCCATTATCATGATGGATGCAGGCACCCCGGAAAAGGACGGACTTGTTGTTTACAAGAAATCCATCTTTTCCCCAGGAAAGGGTACGGATTCCGAAAGAGGTTCTGGCAGTATCAATGGCAGTTCCATTTTGTAGAAGGGTTGCCTTGCAGGTATATAAATAAGGATCTTCGGCAGACCAGAGGTGTGCATCTGGGATGGTGATGGTGACATCTGTGCCTTCGGAAGATACGATTTTGCCAGTGTCATTGAAAATTTCCAGTACAATTTTTTCATCAGGCTGCATAACCGCGTCAGTAAAAATGTGGATTGTATTAAGATCAACAATCTGCACTTTTAACCCTTCCGGGCGGATATAAGAACTTCCGGAACGGTAAAGGTGCACTTCGCGGTAGATACCGGATCCGGAGTACCAACGGCTGTTCGGGACATCTGCGTTGTCTGCAACGACTTTCAGTTCATTTGTTCCGGCAATAACTTTTCCGGTGATGTCAACAAAAAAGTTTGTGTATCCGTAAGGATGTTCGGCAACCTGTCTGCCGTTTAAGAATACGGTTGCGTTTTGATAGACAGCCTCAAATTCTAAGATCAGAGTTTGTCTGGTTTCATTTTCCGAAAGATCGAAAATTTTAGTGTAAATATATTTGCCACCGGCAAAATAGGCACTTGCACTTGCGGTTTTATTCTCTTTTGAGCGCTCTTCACGGATCATGGCGTCATCTGGAAGATTGACATGAAGTATTTCATTGGATCCGTCTTTCTGTACGGTCCAGTCACGGTTGAAATCTGTTTTTTGCATAAGTTTTCCTCGCTTTTACTATTGAATAGAACAATTCGGTTAATTAGTGAGTGGTAAAAAATTTTGACATCCACATCATATGATATTATTATAAATGATATGAAAAAGAGTATAAATGGCATAAATGATGGGATTGAACCTTATGTGTATCAGATTCAATTGTTAAGAGCTATTCGAGATGAACAGGAATGATCACTATAAAAAGATAAAACTGGTTTTTATCAGAAAGAGGAATAAATTATGTATTTTCAATCTACACGTCCTATGATGTATCAGGATTTAATTAAAGAAATGAAGGCATATGAAAAAGGTTTTGGAGAAAATCATTTTACAGAAGATAGTCTTTCTTTTATTTTAGATTCCTATTATCCGGAAAAAGAAGAAGGAAGAGAGGTGCTTACATTTATAGGACCGAAGGATTTAGGATATCTTTGTATGGACAAGGAGGAATCGGACAAAATTCTTGAAAGGAAAAGTATGCACAGACATAATTTCTATGAGTTGATGTATGTTGCAGATGGAAGGCTATATCAGAACATTGAAAATACCAGACATCTTTATCCGAAAGGAAGTTGCTGTCTGATGAATATGAATATTCGCCATCTGGAGGAATTCGATGAGTATTGCAGAGTGATTTTTCTGGAATTTACACAAGAATATATTTTGAATTTACTACAATTTCCAAGTGTTTTTTCCGGGAAACGCACAAAGGAATATGAGATGGTAAGGAAATTCTTTTTACATGAATTGGATAAAGAAGAGGCATCACGACGGGCTTATATCGATTTTATTCCGATGAAAGAGACAAAAGTAGTGCATGATTGTTTTGACAAAATTGCAGTAGGATTGCAGAAGAGAACGCCTAAATCAAATTTTCAGATTGCAGGAGCAATGATAGGAATGTTATCTGCATTGTTTGACGGAGCGCTTTACACAAATACGCCGGTTGCTTTCGGAAATACGTCTGAGAGAGAACTATTTGATCAGATAACCAGTTATATCCGGGAAAAGGATGGACAGGTGCGCAGAAAGGATTTGGAGGAAAAGTTTAGTTATTCAGGAGATTATCTTTATAAAACGGTTGAAAAATATACCGGGTTGTCTCTGTATGAATATAGCACGAAATTTACAATGGAAAAGGCGGAGGGACTTCTTTTGGATTCGGATCTTACGATTGCAGAAATCATGGAGGACCTTGGCTTTAGTAATCGGACACAATTTTACAGGCTTTTTCGAAAAAATTATGGAATGACTCCGAGGGAATATAGAAAATCGAAGTTCCGTTAAATGACAGGAAATCTCAAACGAAATTACTGTATTTACTGGAACAGAGATTCTTTGAAAAAATGCCAGAACCGACAGCAAGCCGGAACTGGCATTTGTGCTGTTAAGCAATATCAATCATTCTCATGGCAAACCAAAGAGGTCTGCTTTGGAAAATGTCCGGAGATATTATTTCAGATACTGCACACTGTACGGCGGCATCTCAAGCTGTCCGCTCATCTGGATTTCATTTCCGGTGAGCAGGTCGGTCATTGTGCCTCCGAGTTCTCCATTGTGCGCAGTAAACGGTGCGTCCGATGCATTGATCGCAACCAGCATCCGTTCATCATCGGTCCGACGCTCAAAGATGAGCTGATGGTTGGTCAGGACAACATTACGGTAGCTTCCGTGGCAGAGTGCATTGCTTCCGGTTCTGACGTGGATCATTTTTTTGATCTCTTCGGTCAGTTCATTTGGCTTTGGTTCTTCAAAGCATGGACGAAGGGCGTAGTCATTATTTGGTGCTTTTACCCCTTCCTCACCCCATTCACTTCCATAATAAATACAAGGAACACCCGGCATACCAAGAAGAAGTCCGTAAGTCAGCGGCAGGTGGTTCTTGTTGGTCAGGATACTTGCAATTCGGGTTACATCGTGGTTGTCAACAAAAGACATCAGATGTTTTCCGCGGTAAATGCACCACTGTTCCGGTCCGTACTGACGATTCAGAGAGTGCGCAATCTCAAACATGTTCATGCTGTTGAAGCTGGAATAAATACCTTTATAGCATTCATAGTTGGTGCAGCTGTGCAGCATTTCGTCATTGACGATCTGATTGTAGTCCCCGAAGAGAACCTCTCCGATCAGGGCAAAGTCAGGTTTTAATTCCTGGCAGAAACTGCGCAGACGTTTCATGAAATTGCGGTCCAGGCAGTATGCAACATCAAGCCGGAGACCGTCGATGTCAAATTCATCGATCCAGCCTTTTACACATTCCAGGAGATAATCTACAACAGCAGAATTGGCAAGATTCAGTTTGACCAGTTCAAAATGTCCTTCCCATCCCTCATACCAGAATCCGTCATTGTAGCAGGAATTACCGTCAAAATTGATGCAGAACCAGTCCTTGTATGGAGAGTCCCATTTCTTTTCCTGTACATCCTTAAATGCCCAGAAGCCGCGTCCTACGTGATTAAACACACCGTCAAGAACGATTTTTACATTGTGTGCATGGAGATCTTTGCATACTTCTGCGAAATCTTCATTGGTTCCGAGACGGCAGTCGATTTTTTTATAATCCCTGGTATCATAACCATGATTGTCTGATTCGAAAATTGGATTTAATAATATAGAAGAGATACCTAAGGATTCCAGATAACTGCTCCAGTCCTTTAATTTTAAAATCCGGGATACGGTTTTGCCGTCATTTGCGGTCGGAGCGCCACAGAATCCAATTGGATAGATCTGATAAAAAATTCCTTCATAAGCCCACATATTCTAGTACCTGCCTTTTAGTCAAAATTTGGATAAAAATCCCATACATCTATTGTATCAGATAGAAGCAAATGATGGTATACTATTTAAAGCAAAAGTGGAATTTGTAAAAAATGTAATGATATGGTAATGTTTTTGAAAAAAGGGGAAAGGGAAGACATTTTTTGGTTGCAATTTATAGTAGCTTTTATTATAATTTAGAGTGCGTGAAAAGGTATTTGTGCATAATAATGCACAAATCATGGAGAGAAAAATGTGGCAGTTTATACTAGGAAGTACAGGATTTATTCTGTATTTTATTTATGATATCAACAGTGTTCGGATGAAGAATGCAGTATTACAAAAATTTTTTGCAGCTGGGAGTATTCTCGTTGTAGTATCACTGATTGCAGAGCTTTATGCAGCATGGGGGAGTTGCCAGCGGAAGATCGGAACAATGACCGGATTTGGATTAGGAGGATTCCTTTTCCTTTGTCTGCTCATTTATACGTTGTTTTTTGCGCTTCCCTTTGAAGAAACCTATTGTGAAGAAAATAAACTGCGTGCGGCTTATACGGAAGGTATGTATGGATTGTGCCGCCATCCTGGTGTTTTATGGTTTGCAGGAGCATATTTGTGCATGTGGGGAATGGTCGGTGGATGGAAACATGGGATTTATTTTTTACTTATGATTTTCTGGAATTATCTGTATATTATTTTTCAGGATCTGTGGACATTCCCACGGACATTTTTTAACTATAAAGAATATCAGCAAAGTACACCGTTTCTGATACCGAACAGAAAAAGTATACGGGTGTGCCTGCGTACTATCAGAAAAAATGATTGATCTGGAGCGGACAGTCTATGAATTTAAAAGAAAAATTAAAAAAACAACAGTATAATGAAATATGGCAGCAGTACTGTGGATTTCTGGATCTGTCGATGGACGGTTACATGAAAATCCAGCGGCGGCTGATGGAAGAACAGATCCAGCTGTGGAGTAACTGTGGACTTGGACAGTCGATTTTGAAAGGAAAACATCCCCGAAATCTGGATGAATTCCGCAAAATGGTACCGCTGACGGAGTATGAAGATTATGCAGACATTCTTCTGACCAAGCAGCCTGATATGCTTCCGGGGAATCCGGTGATCTGGATTCAGACAACCTGGGAAGGCGGGAAACATCCGATTAAGGTTGCACCGTATACAAGAAGTATGCTGGATACCTACCGGAATAATGTGACAGCATGTCTGATTTTATCGACCAGCAGGAAAAAGGGTTCTTTTGATGTTGCATCTACGGACAAATTTCTGTATGCGCTGGCACCGCTTCCGTATGCTACCGGACTTTTTCCACTGGCACTCGGGGAAGAAATCGATATTGAGTTCCTTCCGGCAGTAAAAGATGCTGTGAATATGAGTTTCAGCGAACGAAACAAGCTGGGATTTAAAATGGCGATGAAAAAAGATCTGGGATTTTTCTTTGGTCTTGGAAGTGTGGCTTATGCGGTAAGTCTGAGCCTTTCTTCGATGACCGGTGGCGGCGGTATCCAACTATCAAGTCTTCTGAAATGCAGACCGCATATGATCTTCCGTATGATACAGGCAAAATACCGCTGCAAAAAGGAGAACCGGCAATTACTCCCAAAGGATTTATTCCATTTGAAAGGGTTCATGGTAGCAGGTACGGACAATCAGTGCTATAAAGATGATCTGGAAGAACTCTGGGGAATCCGGCCGATGGAATTGTTTGCCGGTACGGAACCATCTATAATGGGGACAGAGACCTGGACGAGAAAAGGAATGTATTTCTTCCCGGATACGGCATTTTATGAATTTATCACAGAGAAGGACATGTTGAAAAATCATGAGGATCCGTCTTATGTTCCACCGACATATCTGATGGATGAAGTCCAGCCGGGAGAAAAATATGAGCTCGTATTTACGATTTTGAAAGGCGGTGCATTCGCGAGATATCGCTGTGGTGATATGTATCGGTGCGTTGGACTGGAAAACAGGGAAGATGAAACACAGATCCCACGTTTTGAATATGTGGACCGGGTACCATGGATCATTGATATAGCAGGATTTACAAGGATTTCAGAAAATGGGATCCGAAATGTCATTCGTCTGTCAAAGCTCCCGATCACAAACTGGGTTGCGGCAAAGGAATATAATGAACAGAACCGCCCATATCTGCATATGTATGTAGAACTGGAACGGGAATCCTTGCTGAACAGTGCCATGAGCGCCGATATTTTAAAAGAGTTACTGAGTACATATTTTAAATATATTGATCAGGATTACCGTGACTTGAAGAAAATCCTGGGAATGGATCCTTTACAGGTTACAATTTTTACGTGCGGAACATTTGAAACTTATGAAAAAAAGACTGGGAAAAAACTGCATCAGATGAATCCTTCTTATTATGATTTGAAGGCGTTGCTGGAAGTGCAGGAATGTTTGAACAAAGTGAGATAAGAGGGAATTATGGGAACCTATGGATATATTTCAATCATAGCAATGGTGTGCTATGGATTTATGCTGCTGATGTTTCTGACAGCGAAGCGAAATAAAATTGTAAATAGCTTTCTGGTAGTGCTGGTTGGACTGCTTTTTTGGGCTGGAGGATCGGCATTTATGCGTGTCCATCTGTGGCCAAGTTATGAATTCTGGTATCAGGTTTCCCTGCTTGGAATTTTACTGCTGCCGTATGCATATTATTGTTTTATTCTGGCATTTGGCGGAGTGAAAAAAAGTCTGCCAGGGAAAATATATCTGGCTGTTATGCTGATCTGTTTTGTGGTAAATATCCGGCATGGGGTATTCCTGGGATGCCCGAATGTGGTGGAAAAGAATGGGCTTCCTACTTTTGTGTATGAGATTAAACCTACTATATTAGTACTCTTTTTCCCGGCTGGGATTTTTTTGATTTATCTTTTCCTTATCCTTGTGCGGATCTGCAAAGCGAATCCCAATATGAAAGTACAGTATGAACCGGTCATGGCAGGGGTTCTGGTGTTGTTTGCAGGGAATATGTTGCTTGGAATACCATTCTTCAGTGGATTTCCGATTGATATTTTAAGTGGCGTTGTAAATGTATTTTTTCTGTTTTATGCACTGATACGCAGACGTCTGTTCCGGTTGCAGATGCTGGCATCGCCCAGTCTGTGTTACGGTGTAGGATTCTTGTTTTCTGTTATTGTATTTTTAAATATAATTCCATATCTGCAGAAAATCTTCCATATACAGATGGATAAGAATACAACGCTTTATGCCCTTGTTTTTGCAATTGTGTTTCTGGTGATTTATGCGCTGTTTACTTTTTTGTGGAAGCTTCTGGTACGCAGTGTGTTTGTCAGGGAAGAAAATTATCAGACAGAAAAAATCAGGGAGTTCAGCTCTGCAATTTCGAAGACGCTGGATTTAAATGAAATTCTGGACAAAACGATCAGTGTCATGAAAGAACTGATGGATGTTGGAAATATCTATATTTGTATGCAGGATGCACCAGGACAGCCATATCGGGGAGTGGCAAGTGATCAGCCACTGAATGATCTGACATTTACGATGGAAGAAGAAAACCCGATGATCCAGTGGCTGAAAGAACATGAAGAGCCGATCATTTACCGGGATTTTCGTTATACTGTGGAGTATAAGTCGATGTGGGAGAGTGAAAAACACCGGCTGGATAAGACGCATATCCGTTACTGTGCAGGACTGAAAGATGGAGAATGCCTGGTTGGTGTGATTCTGATCACAGATGCTTCGGCAAAAAAACGGCTGGTATATGATGAGGTGCAGCTGATCTCATCTGTTACGTCGGTTGCATCGATTGCGATTAAGAATTCAAGATTGTACGAGAGAGCCCGTCAGGAAGCCAGAACAGATGAGATGACCGGATTACTGAACCGGAAGTATTTCTACGAAGTGCTGAATGAAGAGCTTGAGAAAAACAGGGAGGCATCGCTGGCACTTGCGATCATCAATGTAGATGATTTTAAATTGTATAATCAGTTGTATGGGGTGAAAGAAGGAGATCTGTGTCTGCAGCGGATTGCAGATATCATCAGAAGCAGTGTCGGAGAAAGTGGATACACGGCTCGCTATGGAGGAAAGGAATTTGCGGTTCTTTTACCGGGATATGATCTTTTTTCTGCCAGAAATATGGTGGAATCTATTGCAAAACAGATTTACGTTATGAATAACCGCAGAACGGATATGAAGCTGAAAGCAGTAACTGTGAGTGCCGGTATCAGTGCGGCTCCTTATGCGGCAAGGAACGTGAAAGAGCTGATGGAAAATGTAGATCTGGCAGTTTATCATGTGAAACATAATGGGAAAAATGGGATCCAGGTCTTTGATATGATGTTCCGGAACAACAGTGTGGGGAACAATACAAGGAATCGCACCCATATTTATCAGGAGTATGAGGCTACGATTTATGCGCTGACGGCGGCAATTGATGCGAAGGATCACTATACGTTCAGCCATTCCAACAACGTAGCTTATTATGCAACGGCACTGGCATCTGCCCTTGGAATGAACGAAGATATGATAGAGATTATCCGGCAGGCAGCACTTCTGCATGATGTCGGCAAAATCGGCATTCCGGAGTATGTACTCAATAAAGAGGGAAAACTGACAGATGAAGAATATGAGATCATCAAAGGGCATGTAGAGGCATCGATCGATATTATCCGTCACCTTCCATCGCTGGATTATGTAATTCCGGCAGTCATCGGTCATCATGAGCGGTATGATGGAAAAGGATATCCACGCCGGATCGCAGGAGAAGATATTCCACTGACTGCGCGGATTTTGTGCGTGGCAGATTCTTTTGATGCCATGACATCCAAACGATGTTATAAAAAAGCATTTCCTATTGAAGTAGCACGGGAGAAGCTTCTTCAGGATGCAGGCAGACAGTTTGATCCTGACCTGGTATGTAAGTTTGTTGAATGCCTGGATCATGGCAGTATTACACTGGTGAAGGCAGAAGAAACTGTGGACAATCTGAAAGAAATGCTGTAGAAAATTCCCACAAAAAAGTGACGAAAATCAGCAAGAAACAGTTGACAAAAGCTTGCTGGTATAATATAATATGCAAGTATGACGTGAGAAGAAACGGTTTGCACCAAAGCCCCGGAGTGAACTTGTTTTCTATAGAATCTACAATGAAAATAATTAGTAAACTGAAATTCATAGGAGGTCAACCAATGAAAACTTACATGGCTAATCCAGATAAGATTGAAAGAAAATGGTATGTAGTTGACGCTGAAGGACAGACACTTGGACGTCTTGCAGCAGAAGTCGCTAAAGTTTTAAGAGGAAAAAATAAACCGGAATTTACACCGCACATTGATACAGGTGACAACGTAATTGTTATCAACGCTGAAAAGATCAAAGTTACAGGAAAGAAATTAGATCAGAAAGTATACTATCATCACTCAGATTATGTAGGAGGAATGAAAGAAACTACATTAAGAGAAATGATGGCAAAGAAACCGGAACAGGTTATCGAACTTGCTGTTAAAGGTATGCTTCCAAAAGGACCTTTGGGAAGAACAATGATCAAGAAACTTCACGTATATGCTGGAGCAGAACATGCTCATCAGGCACAGAAACCAGAAGTTTTAACATTTTAGTCAGAGGTTTGAAAGGAGGAAATAAAAGTGGCAACAGCTAAATTCTACGGAACAGGAAGAAGAAAAAAATCTATCGCAAGAGTATACCTTGTACCAGGTACAGGTAAGATCACAATCAATAAAAGAGATATCGACGAATATTTAGGACTTGAAACTCTTAAAGTTGTAGTTCGTCAGCCATTAGTTGCAACTGAAACAGTTGATAAATTTGACGTTCTCGTTAACGTACGTGGTGGTGGATACACAGGACAGGCAGGAGCAATCCGTCACGGAATCGCAAGAGCACTTCTTGAAGCAGATTCTGATTACAGACCGGTACTTAAGAAAGCCGGATACCTTACACGTGACCCACGTATGAAAGAACGTAAGAAATACGGTCTCAAAGCAGCTCGTAGAGCACCACAGTTCTCAAAACGTTAATTTGGAGCAATGTGGCTGCGGGAAAGACGAAGTTTTTTCGAGTTCATTTTCAAAAATACAAACCTCAGAAACCTTGTGTTTCTGGGGTTTTTTGTCTGTTTATATTGAAAGAACACCAATTTCCACATATAATAAAAGACAATGTGTAAAGAAATGAATCAGGGAGAATAATAAAATATGAGTATATTAAATGTAGAACATCTGACACACGGTTTTGGTGACCGTGCCATTTTTGATGATGTATCGTTCCGTCTTTTAAAAGGGGAGCACATCGGTCTTGTAGGAGCAAACGGAGAGGGTAAATCTACCTTTATGAGTATCGTTACCGGGAAACTTACGCCAGACGAGGGAAAGGTGGAATGGGCGAAGAATGTACGAGCAGGCTATCTGGACCAGCATGCAGTCCTTCAGAGCGGTATGACGATCCAGGACGCACTGAAAAGTGCGTTTGATCCGCTTTTGCAGAAGGAGCAGCGAATGAACGAGATCTGTGAGAAGCTTGGCGAAGTAGATGAGGATGAGATGAATCTTCTGATGGAAGAGCTTGGAACGATTCAGGACGAGTTGACACTGCATGATTTTTATACGATCGATGCAAAGGTAGAGGAAGTGGCAAGGGCACTGGGACTTCTGGATCTGGGACTTGACCGTGATGTTACAGATCTAAGCGGAGGTCAGAGAACGAAGGTTCTTCTGGCAAAGCTTCTGCTTGAGAAGCCGGACATCCTGCTTCTGGATGAACCGACAAACTATCTGGATGAAGAGCATATTACGTGGCTGAAGCGGTATCTGCAGGATTATGAGAATGCATTCATTCTGATTTCCCATGATATTCCGTTCCTGAATGAAGTGGTAAATATCATCTATCATATGGAGAACCAGGAACTGAATCGTTATGTGGGAGACTATGATCATTTTCAGGAGGTCTATGCAGTTAAGAAAGCACAGCTTGAGGCAGCATACCGCAGACAGCAGCAGGAAATCAGTGAACTGAAGGATTTTGTGGCAAGAAATAAAGCCCGTGTTTCTACAAGAAATATGGCGATGTCCAGACAGAAAAAGCTGGATAAAATGGATGTAATTGAGCTGGCAGCGGAAAAGCCGAAACCGGAATTTAAGTTCCGTTACGGACGGACTCCGGGGAAAATGTTATTCGAAACAAAGGATCTTGTAATCGGTTATGATGAACCACTTTCCAAGCCGCTGAATTTCCAGATGGAAAGAGGACACAAGATTGCGATTGTCGGAACAAATGGTATCGGAAAGACTACATTTTTGAAGAGTGTACTTGGTCTGATCCCGGCAATTTCCGGCGAGTGTGAGCTTGGGGAAAATCTTCAGATCGGCTATTTTGAACAGGAAGTTAAAGGAGAAAACAAGACAACCTGTATTGAAGAGCTGTGGCAGGAATTTCCGTCATTTACCCAGTATGAGGTGCGTTCTGCCCTTGCAAAATGCGGACTCACTACGAAGCATATTGAGAGCCAGGTAAGGGTACTGAGTGGTGGTGAACAGGCAAAGGTAAGACTCTGTAAGCTGGTCAACAAGGACACGAATCTGCTGATCCTGGATGAGCCGACCAATCATCTAGACGTGGATGCAAAGGATTCTCTGAAAAAAGCGCTTCAGGAATACAAAGGAAGTATTCTTCTGATTTGCCATGAGCCGGAATTCTATCAGGATGTGGTAAATGAGGTGTGGGATATGAGCAAGTGGACGATGAAAGTATTTTAAAAGTGTCGTGCAGAAGACCTTTCGGGACTATCCTGAAAGGCCTTTTTGTGTTACTATTTATTCAGAACGTATCATTTTAGTCATTACTTTTTATTTTATAGGAAATTCCGAAGGAACTTCCTATGAAATAAAAGGCACTACGTGCCGGAGATGCGCACTCGCACGAAGATGAAGAATGTCGCAAGCGACTGCGCTCGGCGCGAGAATGTGCCAAGGCACATTCTTTTTTACAAAGCCGTTATATAAGCTTTACAGAAGTAAGATAGAGCCTGCAAAGCGCAACGTCTATAATAAAACGTGTTTCAGAAAAGAAAGGATGGGATAATATGCCGTCAACTTATGCACATTACATTTTTGGACAGCAGATCAGGGGCAGATTAAGCGGATATGAGAGAAAAATTATTGATAAATATCCGGAGCTTTTTAATATTGGACTTCATGGACCGGATATTCTTTTTTATTACAGACCGCTTGGCAAGAACAAGGTCAATCAGTTGGGAAGCCGTATACATAACGAGAGCGGGGCAAAGTTTTTCGTTCATGCAGCGAAGGCTTTACATACACACGACCAGTATGAGAAGCATCTGGCTTATGTATATGGAGTGCTCTGCCACTTCGCGTTGGATGAAATCTGTCATGGTTACGTGGAACAGGCAGTAAAAGAGACTGGTCTTGCACATATTGCAGTGGAGGGCGAGCTGGATCGTAAGCTGATGATTATGAACGGAGAAAATCCAGTGAGCAGGAGACTGACCGGACATATTGTTCCTTCTATGAAAAATGCGATAATTATAAAAGATTTTTATCGCGGAATTACAGCAAAGGAAGTCAAAAAAGCACTGAATGGAATGGTATTTTATGACAGGATTCTTGTCTGTCCATCTAAATTAAAGCGGATGGCACTTTATGCAGCACTTAAAGTGGCAGGGCTTTATTATGATTTTCATGGGTTTATTATCAAGTATCATGAGAATGAATCCTGCAGGGAACAGATAAGAAAACTGCTTCATCTTTATGAAAAAGCAGTTCCACTGGCAGACAAACTGATCTGCGAATACAAACCGTTTCTGGAAGGAAACGCCACATTAGATTCTGTATATGCCTATACATTTGGTTCTCAGTTTCCTGGCAAGGAGGATACGTTAAATGAAAATAAAATTGACAAAACAGGAGAAAAACTGGATACTTTATGATGTCGGAAATTCTGCATTTACACTTCTGGCAGCAACCATTTTACCGATTTATTTCAACTATATCGCAGGAAAGCAGGGACTTTCGGATGTACAGTATCTGGCATACTGGGGATATGCAGTATCCATTGCAACCTTACTTACAGCACTTGCAGGACCGGTATTTGGAACCGTTGCAGATACAAAAGGCTATAAAAAACCAGTTTTTACAATTGCACTTGGAATCGGGGTAATTGCTTCAGTCGCACTGGGATTTGCAAAGTACTGGCTGGCCTTTCTGGTAGTTTTTGTCATTGCAAAGGTCGGATATTCCGTAACGCTGGTATTTTATGATTCCATGCTTGTTGATGTGACATTGGAAGACCGGATGGATGAAGTGTCTTCCCAGGGCTATGCGTGGGGATATATCGGAAGCTGTGTACCGTTTGTAATCTGTCTTCTGGTTGTGTTAAATGCAGGGAAGATTGGGATTACAATGGAGATAGCAATGATGGTTTCCTTTGTGATCATCACGGTATGGTGGGTAATTATGACATTACCACTTCTGAAAACTTATCACCAGAAGTATTATGTAGAAAAGAAGCAGCATGCTTTTTCAGAAAGCTTCAAAAGAATCGGCATTACTCTGAAAAATGTAAAGAAGGAGAAGAAGGTTTTTCTGTTTCTTCTGGCGTTTTTCTTTTATATTGACGGGGTTTATACGATTATTGATATGGCAACTGCATATGGATCAGCACTTGGACTTAGCAGTACAGGACTTCTTCTTGCATTGTTGCTTACGCAGATCGTAGCTTTCCCATTTGCGATTATTTTCGGAAGACTTGCGAAGAAATATTCTGCAGAAAAGCTGATCACAGTATGTATCGTGGCATACCTTGGAGTGGCAATTTTTGCGATTTTTCTGCATTACCAGTGGCAGTTCTGGGTTCTTGCAGTCTGGGTAGGTATGTTCCAGGGGGGTGTGCAGGCGCTTTCAAGATCTTACTTTACGAAGATCATACCGGCGAACCAGTCAGGTGAATTCTTCGGCTTAATGGATATTTGCGGAAAAGGCGCGTCCTTTATGGGAACAACGATCGTGAGCCTGATCTCGCAGCTTACCGGCAATATCAATATTGGTGTGGGGATGATCGCTGTCTTATTTGTGATCGGAATTATTCTATTCCGGAGAGCGGCAGCGCTAGAATAAAAATAAAGGATACAATAGATTTATGATGACAGAGCTTGAAAAATATTATAACAAATTCAACGAAGAGAAGCGGCTTAAGAGCCGCCATGGACAGGTAGAATTTATTACCTCAATGAAGTACATTCACAAATATCTTCCTAAGCGGGAGCATGGACAGGTAAAGATTCTGGATGTAGGAGCCGGAACCGGGCGCTACAGTGTTGCACTTGCCGAAGAAGGGTACGATGTGACGGCGGTAGAGCTGGTGAAATACAATCTGGGAATTCTGAAAAAGAAGAACAGCTCTGTGAAAGCATATCAGGGAAATGCGCTGAAGCTGTCACGTTTTCCGGATAAGGAATTTGACCTGATCATCCTGTTTGGGCCGATGTATCATCTTTATACAAAGGAAGATAAGGTGAAGGCGCTGATGGAGGCGAAGCGTGTTCTGAAGGATGAGGGCACGATCCTGGTGGCTTATACAATGAATGAGTACAGTGTTCTGGTGTATGGATTCCGGGAGAACCATATACAGGAATGCCTGGAAAATGGCAAACTGGATGCGAATTACCGGGTATGTCCTTCACCGGAAGATTTGTATGATTATGTGCGTCTGGAGGATATTGACAGCTACAATGAAGCAGCAGGAATGGAACGGATCCAGATTATTTCGGCGGATGGACCATCCGATTATATGCGTCAGGTGTTAAATACGATGGATGAAAAGACTTTCCAGACGTTTATTGACTATCATCTGACTACGTGTGAACGCCCGGAATTGGTTGGTGCGGGATCACATACGGTAGATATTATAAGAAAGAAAAAGATGGGGGAATAGAAAATGAAAGTAGCAGATATGCATTGTGATACAATTTTAGCGATTCAGAGAGGAAGGGAACAGGGAAAAGAGATTTCACTTCGGAAAAATAATTTAAATGTGGATCTTGAACGGATGAAAAAGGGGGATTATCTGATTCAGAATTTTGCCATTTTTCTGGATCTGGAGGATCCGATGCTTGCAGGAAGTCCATTTCGTTATGCAATGAAAATGGCGGATGTATTTTATCGGGAAATGGAGAAAAATAAAGACTGGATCCGGCCGGTCACAAAGTATGACGAGATTGAAGAAAACCGGAAGAATGGAAAGATGTCGGCGTTGCTGACATTGGAAGAAGGAGAAATCTGCGAGGGCGATCCTTCCCTTTTAAGAGACTTTTACCGGATGGGGGCAAGGATGATGACTCTGACCTGGAACTATCCGAATCAGCTTGGATATCCGGCAAAAGCGACTGGCGGAGAATTTGCCGGAAAAGTCTTTTCAGAAGCCGGATATGGGCTTACAGCGCGTGGAATTGAGTTTCTGGAAGAGATGGAGAACCTGGGAATGATCATCGATGTGGCACATTTAAACGATGCAGGAATCCGGGATGTATTAAAGTTCACAAAGAAGCCTTTTGTAGCGAGCCATTCCAACGCGAGACATTTGTGCAGTCATCCGAGAAACCTGAATGATGAACTTCTGAAAGCGATCGGGGAAAGAGGCGGTGTGATCGGGCTGAATTATTATGCATATTTCCTGCGCGACTGGAAAGACGGAGAGACGGTTGTGAGCAGAGCGGAGGATATTGTGGCACATGCAAAATATATCCGTGATATGGCGGGAATAGAGGCTTTAGGACTTGGTTCGGACTTTGATGGTATGAATGGAGAACTGGAGATCGCATCCCCTGTAGATATGACAAAGCTGGAAGATGTATTTAAAAAGAATGGATTTACAGAGAGCGAGATTGAGAAAATCTTCTGTAAGAATGTAATGCGAATATATAGAGAACTGCTTGGGTAATTCCGGCAAAGCATATTTATAACATAGAAAACCCGGCTGTGGAGTAATACACAAGCCGGGTTTTTTACTCTAGCATCTTTTGCAGCGATTACGCAACTGTTACATTAACAGCCTGAAGTCCGCGGTTTCCTTCTGTGATATCGAAAGTAACGTTCTGTCCTTCTTCAAGAGATTTGTATCCTTCTCCCGCGATTCCTGAAAAATGTACGAATACATCTTCTCCGGTGCTTTCGTTTGTGATGAATCCGTAGCCTTTCTGTGCGTTGAACCACTTAACTGTACCCTTGTTCATTAGTAGTACCTCCTAAAAAATTGATGATGCCGATAAAAATAAAAATCACATATTTTTGTAAGTCATCAGACAGATGTTAATGATTTACAAAAATATGTGAAATCTAAATCTTATCTAAAACACAATTTCAGAATATCACGTGGTAGGACAAATGTCAAATCAAAATAGGAAAAATAGGAAAAAATAAATGTCTTTTTATTGACAGGAAGAAAAAGGAATGCTATTATTTTTAACATATTTAAAGAGTGAAAATATTTGTACAAAGAGGTACTTTACTGCGGAGAAGAACGCAGAGAGTATCTTTTTTTTGACTTGCAGGAGTGCAAAGCACGTAGCAATCTGGTATCAAAGGGGTCAAAAGTATAAATGGGATGTCAGAAAGAGGTAGTGCAGATGAAAAATCATGAACTGGATGCAGTGGATCGTACAATTTTGAATATTTTACAGAGAAATGCCAAATGTCCATTGAAAGAGATTGCAGAGAAGGTGTATCTGTCTACACCGGCTGTATCAGCGCGGATTGAAAAGATGGAAAAAGAAGGATATATTCTCGGTTATCAGGCACAGGTGAATCCGGAAGCACTTGGATATCATATCAAGGCACTGATCAATCTGGAGGTTTCGCCGGAGGAAAAAAATGTGTTTTATCCGTTTGTGAGAAAGTGTTCAAATGTGATCGAATGCAACTGTGTGACCGGAGAATATTCTATGGTGTTGGAAGTACTGTTTCCCAGCACAACAGAGCTGGATAAATTTATTGGAGAATTGCAGCGATTTGGAAGAACAAAGACACTGATCGTATTTTCAACTTCGGTTGAACACAGAGGAATCAATGCAGATGATATAGAAGAAACACTGGAGTGAGAAATATAATTTCCCGTAAATTGAAAAAGACCCGGAAACAAAAGTTTTCGAGTCTTTTTCTTCTTTAAGGGCTATATAAACAAGCAGTTTGAAATAGTCATTTTGATTATTCAGCAGCGATAGCAACTTCCGGAACAATTGTTTCAGTAGCTTTTTCAGATGCTTTGATATCTGCAGGTGTTTTTGCAAAACCTTTAAACACGATAGAACCAACAAATCCAGCTAAAGATCCGCCGATCGCAGCAAGTACGATTGCAGCTACAACCTTAAGTGGTGGGTTAAATCCGAATGGAGCTAAAAGTCCAGGAATCGGAGATGCTGTTCCAGGGGCGTTATTGATAATACCGAGCATAGCTGCTGCGAGTCCGGCAAGTCCGCCGCCAAAGAAGTTTGATCCGTAAATCGGAATCGGATTCTGTGTAATAATATCGGCCTGTGTAAGAGGTTCAAGCATTACCGCGATAACATTACTGCGCTCGCCAAGTTTTAAACGGTCGAAAATGATACCGTTTGTGAAAGAACCACCAACACATGCAATTGCTGCAATACCCATTGCAAGTCCATCAAGTCCGAGCATAGCAGTCAGAGCCATAGAACTAAGTGGTGAGGTGCAGATCATCTTCATAATACCACCGAGCAGGAATCCCATGATAAGTGGAGACTGTTCAGCAGCTGCAGAAATCATACGTCCGATGTTGAGCAGTGTTGAATTAACGACCGGATCAACTGCGATGGCAATAATTCTTGCAAGCGGTGCGATTGCAAGAGCACCAACGATCAGATTCAGACCTTCTGGAAGTTTCTTTTCCAGGAACGGAGCTACAAAACCTACAATATAACCTGCTACAAAACCAGGAAGGATTCCGTATCCTCCGACTGCAACACCTGCAACGACTGCAAGTACCGGATTACATCCCATACTGATCGGAACTAAAGTAGCTGCAGCGATTCCCCCGAAGCTGCCGGATATGGTTCCGAGTTCTGAGAAAAATGCAATTCCTAATAAATCACCTGTGATGTAATGATGAACAGCTTCTACCAGGAACGAAGCAACGGCTGCATTAGCCATTCCGGACATTGCTTCTGATCCTTTTGGAAACTTCAGGCTGAATACAGAGAAACAGGCTAAAGTGAGAAGCAGTAAACCAATACCTTTTACGATTGTTAACATATGACATCCTCCTTAAAATTTATACTTATTCGCATCAGTTATCGTGATAACATAATAAAATGGAAGTTACAAAAAGATACAAAAAGTATCAAAATGAAATTTATTTTTGGAAAAAACTACAAATACGGGAAAGATTTATTGTATATAATGACGATAACTATAAGTGATAATGAATTATAGAGAAAACATATAAAGAGATGAAATAAGAAGCAGGAGAGAACCTGAAAATCAGGCTCTCTCGGTGCATTCCTGAATCAGTGCATTCAGGAAATTTTTAATTTTCACATTGCCGTGCCGTACACTTTTTCCACGGATGAAATCCATTTCCCTTCGGACCTGTTCAAAGTTATACAGGGAGTTGGAGTAGGTTGTAAACGTGTCATTGGCGTAATCTTCAAGACCAAGGTTGGCAAGGTTGACCATTCCCATGTTGGCTGTCCGACGGATTCTTTGTTCCATGGATTTTGGATTGTCACTGAACCGACTGCAAAGTTCGCTTAAAGTGACATTGTCAACTTTCTGGTTATGCTGGATCAGATAATCGACAAGGGAAATGATATCCTTGCTGCCACGTTCACCGGTGATGCCAAGCTTTTGGAGAATTCCTTTTAACCGGATAATATAAGGTTTTTCAGCCGTATCATTTATAAATCCCTGTGGCTGTACAAAATTCTGCTGGGTCTGGAAAATCGTCTGTACCTGCTGCAATGTCCGGCGGGCAGTCAGGGATTCACTGACCTTCCGGAGTATGGATTCTACTTCGATACTGTTGATTGGCTTATGAATATAAAATTCAATGCCTGCAGAATAGGCATCTGCGATCATATCTTTGGATGCAACCTGGGAAAGCATAATAAAAGTAAGATTCGGTGCATGAGAGCGGGCGCGTTTCACGAAAGTGATTCCGTCTATTTCCGGCATCAGAAGATCAACAATTACGATGTCTGGATTTATAAGAGTAAGATCCGTGAGTGCATCCACACCGTTTTCGGCAGTTCCGGCAATCTCTCCAAGCCCCCGGTCCCTTATAATACGTTTTAATATATGCAGTACATTTTTATCATCATCAATGAGATAGAATTTCATTTATAAACCGCTCCATTTCTCTTTTGGTATAGTAAGTGTGAAAACTGTTTTTCCGGGAACGGAAGTTACCCGGATGGTTCCGCCCAGGCGGAGTTCGATAAAATCCTTTACCAGGCTAAGTCCAAGTCCCCGATTGACCTCGCCGGTTTCGTAATTGATCTTTGTGGAAAAACCCGGTTCAAAAATTTGTTCCATATCCTCCGGATCAATTCCGGGTCCATGATCTTCAACTTCAATAACATAAGAAGAATCCGTGGAGGATTGACGGACAGAAAGCTCGACCGGATTTCCGTCTGCTGCTTCAATCGCATTGTTGAAAAGATTGCGGAAGATTGAGAGCAGAAGATAATGGTTCTGTGTATATAGATTTTCCTCCAGTTGTATATTAAAAAAAAGTCGTTTCCCTTTTGGAAGGGATGCATCCAGGCTGCTTTTCAGAATGGTGAGGATATCATCCAGGCTCATTCCGTCATTTTCAGAATTTAATTCCATTGAAGAGGAAAGTCCTCTTACAATCAGATTGTAGTCTTTTTTGATCTCGTGGACATCACGTGCAATCTGAAGTGCGGTGCGGGTGAGGGATTCGTCTATATTCCGTTCACTCATATCGTGGTAAAGCCGGTATGCGGTGCTCATGGTGTCCTCTATCATACGTGTACCTTTCTGCATCAGAACAACTTCGCCGTTAAGCTCAGAAATCAAAAGAAGAAGGTTCTGGTATCTCCGTGCATGTTCAGCACTCAGGAGACTGAACTTGTAATGGCTGAGACAGAACAGGAAAAGACCCGCAAGTGCAGTACGCAGAAGCGCAACCAGAAGGACGCCTGCCTGGGACTGAAAAGAAAAAGCGTCCATACCCCTACGGGTCAGCAGTTCTGTTATATTTGCCAGATAGTCAAAAAGAAACATCCAGGGCAGAGAATACATCGAAAGTTCATAGTCATTTTTACGGCAGTAGAGGAAAAAAAGGACTCCGTAGACCAGATAGAAAAACATTTCCGGAAAATAGCTCTGTGGATTCCAGCTGCCAAAGCGAAGCCAGTGCATCAGCGTACGGGAAAAGAAAACACAGAGGGCACTTATCACCGTGACCGGAAGAATCGGATATTTCCCAAAAAGGATCAGAGACATGAAAATGCCAAAAATTCCGATGGAAACACGAAAATCGCTTTCAAAAAGTGAGATGCTGATCTGGGCGCCAATGATAACAGCAGCACTGACCAGCAAAATGCGGGTATAACGTGAAAAACTTTTGGTCCACATAAGAAAGCCTCCTTTATTCAGATCATCTCTCTTACAGTCTACAGTCCGGTTAATAATTCAACCAGAAATACGCCGGCACATGAAAACAGGGAAACACAGATCAGACTTTTTCTGTTCCATGCAAGGATCAGTGCGATTGCAAAACCAATGGCGGCAGACCAGATATTGGCTGTGGCTGTCAGAATGGCCGGAAAGGTCATAACAGCCAGAGTTACATAAGGTACATAATATAAAAAAGATTTTATAAAAGTATTTTTGATCTCTTTCCTGATCAGCGTCAGTGGCAGCATACGGATCAGATAGGTGACGGCTGCCATGACAAAGATATACATATATAGATTATGCTTCAACGGAAGAATCCTCCTTATCTTCTGGATTTGTTTCTTCTTTTACAGGGAAGAAATACGCTGCGATTCCGGCAATCAGAATCGTAAGGATAATGATTCGGAAGCCAGAAGAAATCTGGCATAGCACAGGAGCCTTTGTGAAAAGGAAGCTTGCTGCCATGGAAATCAAGACAATGGTTCCGATGATCCTGTTATCATGTGCCGGAGGAATAATGATTGCGATAAACATTCCATATAATGCAACGCTCAGTGCGCTAACGATCCGGTCAGGCAGGATATTTCCTGATACTACTCCGAGGAAAGTGCCAAGTGTCCAGCCAGGTGCGGCAAGTGCCATCACACCGTAAGAATACCATGGAGTAATCCTTCCGGGGCGGGATACGGATACGCCGAAGACTTCATCCGTTACACCGTATGCGATAAGAAAACGGTGGAAAAAAGGATAGTGGTTATCAATTTTCTGTGAAAGGGCACAGGACATCAGCGAATATCTGAGATTGATGATGAGCTGGGTGAATGCCATTTCAAAATAGGATGCGGATGCCGTAATCAGTGACAGACCAGCAAATTGCCCGGCGCTGGTCAGGTTTGTAAGGGAAATCAGAACAGCTTCCCAAGTGGAAAGTCCTGCATTTTTTGCCATGATACCAAAGGTAAATGATACCGCAATATAACCGAGACAGATGGGAATGCCATCCTGTATCCCGGCTGCAAAATCCATTTTTCTGTTTCTACTCATGAAGTAAAACCTCTCTTTTGTAAATAATCCCCAAATTTGAATTGTTATTTTACTAACATTTTACCATGGAACAGTGGTCTTGAAAATGATGTTTTAAAAGAACTTGAAAAAAATTTACAGAAAGACTGGAAATATAGTGGTATTATGAGTTATAATAAATAGTGATAAATGAATGTGCAAACATAAGTACAAGTTATAAAAGGAGATTGAAGCATGGAAATGTTATCTATTGAAAAAGAACTGCAGAGCAATTCTTATCCCGGAAGAGGGATCATCATCGGAAAGTCTGCCGACGGAAGCAAAGCGGTAACAGCTTATTTTATCATGGGAAGAAGTGAGAACAGCCGTAATCGTGTCTTTGTAGAAGAGGGAGAAGGAATCCGCACACAGGCATTTGACGAGTCAAAGCTGACAGACCCAAGCTTAATTATCTACGCACCGGTGCGTGTACTCGGCAATAAGACGATCGTTACAAACGGAGATCAGACTGATACAATTTATGAAGGTATGGACAGACAGATGACGTTTGAACAGTCCCTTCGAAGCCGTGAATTTGAACCGGATGGACCAAACTACACACCACGTATTTCCGGTATCATGCACATTGAGAACGGAAAATATAACTATGCAATGTCCATTTTGAAGAGCAATAACGGAAATCCGGATGCATGCAACCGTTACACCTTTGCATATGAGAATCCGGTAGCCGGAGAAGGACATTTTATCCACACATACAAGTGTGATGGAAATCCGCTTCCGAGTTTTGAAGGAGAACCAAAGCTTGTTGCAATTCCGGATGATATGGACACATTTGCAGATACACTCTGGAACAGTCTGAATGCAGATAATAAAGTATCTCTGTTTGTAAGATATATTGATATTGAGACAGGAACATACGAAAGCAAGATCATCAATAAGAATAAATAGTATACAAAGGTGAAGAAGGAGCAGGAATCATGAATGAATTAGAACTCAAATATGGATGTAACCCAAATCAGAAGCCGTCACGTATCTATATGAAAGACGGAAGTGATCTCCCGATCAAAGTTCTGATGGGCCGTCCGGGATATATCAACTTTCTGGATGCATTTAACGGATGGCAGCTGGTATCGGAATTAAAAAAAGCAACCGGACTTCCGGCAGCAACTTCCTTTAAGCATGTGTCACCGGCAGGTGCTGCAGTCGGACTGCCATTGGATGAAACTCTTGCAAAAATTTACTGGGTAGATGACCTTGGAGAACTTTCTCCGCTTGCAAGTGCTTATGCACGTGCAAGAGGCGCAGACCGTATGTCTTCATTCGGTGATTTTATTGCGCTTTCTGATGTCTGTGATGTTGATACGGCAAGACTGATCAAGAGAGAAGTGTCGGATGGAGTGATCGCACCTGGATATGAACCGGAAGCACTGGAGATTCTTGCACAGAAAAAGAAAGGTAATTACAATGTGATCCAGATCGATCCGAATTATGTTCCGGCACCTACAGAACACAAGGATGTATTTGGTATTACCTTTGAGCAGGGAAGAAATGAACTGAAGATCGATGATGATTTCTTCTCAAATATAGTGACTGAGAACAAAGAAATTCCGGATCACGCAAAGAGAGATCTTGCAATTTCCATGATTACTTTAAAATATACACAGTCAAATTCTGTATGCTATGTAAAAGACGGACAGGCAATCGGAATCGGAGCCGGACAGCAGTCCCGTATCCACTGTACCCGTCTTGCCGGACAGAAGGCAGATAACTGGTGGCTGAGACAGTGCCCGAAAGTACTTGCTCTTCCATTTAAAGAAGGAATCAAGCGTGCAGACCGAGATAATGCAATTGATCTGTATATTGGTGAAGAATATATGGACGTACTGGCTGACGGAACCTGGGAAAATATTTTCACTGAAAAACCGGAAGTATTTACCAGAGAAGAAAAGAGAGCATGGCTTGATAAGCTGACGGGTGTGGCACTTGGATCAGACGCATTCTTTCCGTTTGGAGATAACATCGAACGTGCACATAAGAGCGGTGTTACATATATTGCAGAACCGGGTGGATCAATCCGTGATGACAATGTAATCGATACCTGCAACAAATACAACATGGCGATGGCATTTACCGGAATCCGTTTATTCCATCACTAAGATAATAAAGAAGCAAAGTTCCTGCAGAGGTAGAAGATCTACCTTTGCGGGAATTTTTTATTTTTAACAGAAAATGGAGTTTTCTATTGTATAAAAAATTCGGAAGAATAGTCTATTGAAAAATAAAAAGATATGCGACAAATGTGGAAAAATGTCGTTAAAAAATAAACAGAACCGGTAATCTGAAGATTTATTATTCGGAAGGAAATTACATAATATATATATAACAGCCAGCAGGAGGAGGCGAATCTATGGGTATTCTTGAAATTCTTTTAATTTCAATCGGGCTTTCGTTTGACGTATTTGTCGTGCATATCTGTGTCGGAGCAGGATTTTCAAGAAAGCACGGAAAAGACATACTCTTATCCAGTCTGCTTTTTGGAGGGGCACAACTCCTTGCATTGATTCTGGGAAATGTTGTTGCAGATATTCTGAAGCCGGACAGGAAGATGAATGAAACGATTTCAACAGCGGCAAGCGGTTGGGAAATTTTATCGGTGCTGATATTTATCGGACTTGGCATTTATATGATCTGTAAAGCAAGAAATAATAAGCAGATCTTTGAGCGGAGAAACGATGAAATAAACTGGAAACGGCTTAGAAAACTGGCAGTACTTACCAGCGTAGATGCGTATTTTGCCGGAATGGGTATCGGATTCTGGAGTGTGGAGATCCTGGAACAGGGAATGGTATTGCTTCCGGTTACGATCATTCAGTGCTTTCTTGGTGTGGAGGTCGGATATAGATTGGGCTGTGAATATAACTGCAAAGCTTACTGGATCGGTGGGATATTATTCCTGATCGCCGGGGCAGATATGGTGGTTACGCATTTTTTATTTTAAAATAGCAGGAGGAAAAGAGTATGGGCGAATTGACACATAAAGCAGCAAGGGCAGCATTTGGCGGAGCAATTGATTTGGCAATGCGAAAAATGGATAAAGACAGAGAAAAAGGTCTGCTTGATCTTGTTGATCTGACCGAGCGTTTCATGGGAGACAATTTCCAGAAGAGTTCCTATGAAGGCGCAAGAAAGATGATACAGGATCCGGATTCGAAGTGGATGAGTTATGTGAATCGTGCATTGGATGAAATTGACCCGCATGTTATTAAACAGACAGCATTAAACCTTGGATTTGAAGCGGCGTTCCATGGAACGAAGACAATCCGCAGTATGAGAGAGGTACATCAGTGCAATATTCCGTGGCTGATCCTGATGGATCCGACAAGTGCATGTAATCTTCATTGTACCGGATGCTGGGCGGCAGAATATGGGCATAAACTGAATCTTACATATGAAGAGATGGACAACATCATTACGCAGGGAAAAGAACTGGGGATTTATTTCTATATGTATACAGGCGGGGAACCGTTAGTAAGAAAAAAAGATATTATCAGACTTTGTGAAAAGCATTATGACTGCGAATTCCATGCATTTACAAATGGAACACTGGTGGATGATGAATTTTGCGAAGAGATGAGAAGAGTCGGCAACCTGTCCCTTTCAATTAGTCTGGAAGGATTTGAAGAGGTCAATGACATGCGCCGTGGAGAGGGTGTATTCGACAAGGTTATGGCAGCTATGGATCGGTTAAAGAAATATGGACTGATCTTCGGTACGTCAATCTGTTATACCAGAAAGAACATTGAAACGGTTACATCGGATGAATTCCTGGATATGATCATCGGAAAGGGATGTCGTTTCACCTGGTATTTCCATTATATGCCGGTTGGAAATGATGCAGCACCGGATCTGCTCCCGACAAAGGAACAGAGAGAATATATGTATCACCGGGTAAGAGAAATCCGCGGTGCAACAGGTGGAAAGCCGATTTATGCAATGGATTTCCAGAATGATGGAGAATTTGTCGGAGGCTGTATCGCAGGTGGAAGAAACTACTGCCATATCAATGCGAATGGAGATGTAGAACCATGTGTATTTATTCACTACTCTTCTGCAAATATTCGGGAAGTTACTCTGCTGGAAGCTCTGAAACAGCCACTCTTTATGGCATACAGAGACCGGCAGCCTTTTAATAGCAATCATTTGCGTCCTTGTCCGATGCTTGAAAATCCGGAGATTCTTCAGGAAATGATCAAAGAGACCAGTGCAAAATCGACCGATCTGCAGTCACCGGAAAGTGCGGAACATTTGTGCAGTAAGTGCAAAGCTTATGCCTGTGAGTGGAAAAAAACAGCAGATCAACTATGGAAAGAGCATCCGCATCAGCAGAAGGGTTACACAAATTACAAAAAATGCGTGGAAAAGCAGTAAAAAAACAGAAAAAAAGCGGTTTGAAAAAACGTTTTGTTTGTGATAGAATATTCGTCAAGAGAAATGGGCAGGAAAAAGAGGACAACACATGGAAAGAAAAAGAGAATTAACAAAAATCCTGCTTGCGGAAAGCTTTAAGGAACTACTGATAAAAGGATCTTTTGATAAGATAACGATTAAAATGATCACAGATCAGGCGGGAGTCATCAGACCGACTTTTTATAATTACTTTCAGGATAAGTATGAAGTGATGGAATGGCTTCTGGAGACGGAGGTTTTTCAGCATATCCGTGAGATGACCGAAGACGGGATGGAAAGAGAAGCCATTTATCTGTTGTTCCGAAAGATGGAGAAAGACCGGATTTATTATCAGAAAGCATTTGAAGCGACCGGTCAGAATGGGTTTGAGGAAATTCTTGAAAAGAAGATCCGTCAGCTGATCGAAGAGATGGTGGGCAGACATAAGATCAAGCTTGAGAAGCTTCAGGGAATCAAAGACAAAAAGATTTTTCTGGAGTTCCATACGATCACCGTTGTAACCGGACTCAAATACTGGCTGACCAGCCGGGATATTCATCTGTCGGCGGATGAAGCGATGGAGTATTATCTGTTCCTGATGTCGCATCCTATTTTGGAGCTGCTTGAAAAGTAAAGAACAAAATATAAATTTGAGAAGAATCTGGGATATTCCGGGTTCTTCTTTTTGTTTTTCTGTCAGAAAATTCTGATAGAGCGTTCTGATAAATAAAAGGGAATACGTTCTGGAGAGGTATATTCTTTTGAAATTGTAGAAAATAAAAAATGTTATCTAAACTGCTTGACGGATTTCTATTACAGAGTTATTATGAACATATGAACAGTTGCTCATATGTTCAGTGAGAGAAAATTTTTCAGGAGGAAAGAAAGATGAAGAAAAAATTTAAAATGGTAGACCTTGATTGCGCAAACTGTGCAGCAAAAATGGAAGATGCAATCAAAAAAATTGATGGTGTAAATGATGCAACGGTAAGTTTTATGATGCAGAAGCTTACGATTGATGCAGATGATGCAAGATTTGATGAGATCATGCAGGAAGTCGTTGCTGTATGCAAGAAGGTAGAGCCGGACTGCCAGATTCAGCTGTAAAACCGGAAAAGGTATGAAAGGGGAGAGGCTTCTATGATGAAAAAACAGAAAATAATGCTGTACCGTATTATCGCAGCGGCAGTTATTTATGTTCCTCTTTTTGTACTGGAACATATGGGAAAACTGGAATTTCAGTCCGAAATTCCGGTGCAGTTTTTGTTATTTATGATACCTTATCTGATCGTGGGATGGGACATCATTTACCGGGCTGTGCGCAATATCAGTCATGGTCAGGTATTTGATGAGAACTTTCTGATGTGTATAGCAACGTTTGGTGCACTTGGAGTAAAGGAATATTCGGAAGCGGTAGCGGTTATGTTGTTCTATCAGATCGGGGAGTTATTCCAGAGTTATGCAGTCAACCGTTCCCGCCAGTCAATCAGTGCAATGATGGATATCTGTCCGGAATATGCGAATATTGAAGAAGACGGAAAGCTCAAACAGGTTGATCCGGATGATGTAGAGATTGGTACAGAGATCGTCATCAAAGCAGGAGAGAGAGTTCCTCTCGATGGTGTGGTTGTATCGGGAACATCCTTTGTAGATACTTCTGCACTGACCGGAGAGTCGGTTCCGCGAGAAGTAACAGAAGGTTCCGAGATTATCAGCGGTTGTGTAAATGGAAGCGGACTTCTTAAGGTGCGCACAACGAAAGAGTTTGATGATTCTACAGTTGCGAAGATTCTGGAACTGGTTGAAAATGCCAGCAGCAAAAAGGCACATGTAGAAAACTTCATTACAAAGTTTGCAAAATACTATACGCCGATCGTGGTTTGTGCGGCAGTTGTACTTGCATTCCTTCCACCAATCATTCTTGGCGGTGGATTTGCAGAATGGATTCAGAGAGCATGTATTTTCCTTGTAATCTCCTGCCCATGTGCACTGGTGATCTCTGTTCCACTTGGTTTTTTTGGAGGAATCGGAGCAGCATCCAAACAGGGCGTTCTGGTAAAGGGAAGCAATTATCTGGAAGCACTCTCTGAGATGAAAACGATTGTATTTGATAAGACTGGTACACTGACAAAAGGTGAATTCGTTGTATCAGAAGTTATTCCGAACGGATGGGAAAAAGAAGGACTTCTTGAAGTGGCAGCCCTTGCGGAAGGCTATTCCGATCATCCAATCTCAGCAGCACTCAAGAAAGCGTACGAAGAAGCGGAGCTTGGTGAGTTGTCCATGGACAGGGTGGAACAGGCTGAAGAAATCGCCGGACATGGAATCAAGGCAAAGATCGACGGAAGAGTTGTCTATGCCGGAAATGCAAAGCTGATGGAAGAAAAAGGCGTGGAATATGAGCCATGCACAGTCCCTGGTACGGTCGTATATCTGGCGGCTGAAAAAGAATTCCTCGGGACCATTGTAATTTCTGATACGGTCAAACCGGAAGCCAAACGTGCGATCGCGCAGCTCAAACAAAGCGGTGTCAAAAAGACAGTTATGCTTACCGGTGACAGAAAAGATGTCGGTGAAGCAGTAGCAGAAAGCCTTGGAATCGATGAAGTCTACACAGATCTCCTTCCGGGGGATAAGGTAGATAAGGTTGAAGCACTTCTCGGAGAACTCGGTGAGAAAGAAAAGCTTGGTTTTGTTGGTGATGGTATCAATGATGCACCGGTACTCTCCAGAGCTGATATCGGAATCGCAATGGGAAGCATGGGATCCGATGCAGCAATCGAAGCCGCAGATGTTGTTCTGATGGATGATAATATCCTTAAGATATCCTCCATTATGAGAATTGCAGGAAAAACTCTCCAGATCGTACATCAGAATATCGTCTTTGCCCTCGGTGTCAAAGTTCTGGTCCTCATCCTGGGAGCCCTCGGCATGGCCAATATGTGGGAAGCCGTCTTTGCCGATGTAGGAGTATCCGTAATCGCAATCCTGAACTCTATGAGAACACTGAAAGTAAAATAGATGTCAAAAGCATAATGTAAAACAAGAAAGAATTATCCTTAACGTGATGGGGATAATTCTTTTTTGTTTCATAGGGGATGTGAAAAAACTCGATTGAGTTTTTTTACATCTCCCTTTTTGTACCTGTTGTGTATAAATGACTGAAA